>NZ_WJIE01000001.1:791053-1147327 GCF_009649845.1 Polyangium spumosum | reverse complement strand
AGGGACGGAAGGCGCCCGAGGTTCGTCGCTGACTTCGCGGGAGGCTCTTTGCAGATTCGCTCGTTCAAGCTGCGCGCCCGGGACCACCACGTGCGCGTGGTGCCCGCGACGGATCACGAGGGGTGCCCGTTCTCGGGGCCCGGGGTCGATCTGCGCGGGGAGCGGGCCGAACAGGCCCTCGAAGCGGCCGGCCCGCTCTTCGCGGCGCTCGCCGCCTTCGAGCCCGGCGTCGTGATCCGTTCGCTCTCGTTTGATCTCGAGCGAGGCCGGCTCCTCGCGACGCTCGAGCCGACCACGCCCGAGAGAGACGCGCGTCCCCGCGTGGTGCGCATCGACGGCGGCCCCGCGCTGCAAACCCTCTTGCCACTCATCGCGTCGCTCGCGACATCCCTCTCCGCGATCGCGACGCCGGTGCTGGCGGCGCGCCCGAAGGATCACGAGCAGAGGGAGGACCGATGACGGAGGCGCTGGCGACGACGCCCGGGAAGACCGCCGCGGAGGGGAGCGATCTCGGGCGGCTCCTGCATCGCCGCCTGATCCTCATCTACCTCTACGCCTCGCTCGCGGCGACGGGCACGGGCGCGCTCTTCTACCTGTTCGGCCTCGACTTCAGCACCTACCAGAAGCAGCTCGTCCTCGGCTTGCTCGCGCCGCTCGCCGCGCTGCCGCAGCTCATCGCCGACATCTCGCTCATCGGGCGGCACGTCGCGCCGATCCGCGCGTTCTTCGTGGCGCTCGGTGGTCCTCGGGTGAAGGAGCTCGCGGCGCCGGCGCTCGCGCGGGCCTTGAACCTGCCGCTCTACACGGCGGCGCGCGTGCTCTTCGTGCACGCGCCGATCCTCGCCGTGTCCATGACGGTGCTCTGCCTGCTCGCGAACCGCTGGCTCGCGCTCGGCCTCGCGCCCTGGCAGTTCGCCCTCGTCTACGCGACGATCGTGGTCTTCGCCGCGGGCCACGCGATCTACGAGTACTTCGCCGTGAAGACGGCGGTGCGGCCCGTGCTCTCGCACATCCGCGCGCACGTGGACGAGGCGACACGCGACGCGGTCCCGCACGTGCGGCCGCTCGAGATTCGCACGCAGCTCCTCTTCGTGTTCGCGTTCGTCGCGTGTGTGCCGCTCGCCGCGCTCGGGTTCACGGTGATGCTGAAGCTCGATCGCCTGCTCGAGCAGATCGGGATGCTCGATGCCTCGTGGATCGAGACGCCGCTCGGGCTCTGGGTGCTGCTGCTCGTGGTCGGCGGATCGAGCGTGGCGCTTTTCCTCGCGACCATGCTCTCGCGTGACCTCGCGTCCTCGGCCGAGGGGCTCGTCGAGGCCATGCGGCGCGTCGAGCGAGGCGAGGTGTCGGCGGAGCTCGTGGTGGCCTCGACGGACGAGTTCGCCGAGGCGTACCGCGGCTTCAACCGGATGACGCACGGGCTCGTTGAGCGCGAGCGGCTGCGCGACGCGTTCGGGAGGTACGTGGCGCCCGAGCTCGCCGAGCAGGTGATGAAGCACGGCGTCTCCATGGGCGGGAGCCTCGTGCGCGCGACGGTGATCTTCGCCGACATCCGCGGGTTCACCTCGCTCTCGGAGCAGATGCCGCCCGTGGAGGTCGTGAGCCTCCTGAACCGGTACTTCGCCGCGGTGAGCCCGCCGATCCGCGCCGAGGGCGGGTTCATCAACAAGTTCGGCGGCGACAGCCTGCTCGCGGTCTTCGGCGCGCCCGTGCCAGCGCCGGACCACGCCGAACGCGCGGCCCGCGCGGCGCTCGGGGTGCGCGCGGCGCTCGCCCGGTTCAACGAGCAAGAGGTGGCCGAGGGGCGCAAGGCGCTCGGGATCGGGATCGGCGTACACACGGGCGAGATGGTGGCCGGCAGCGTGGGCAGCCCCGATCGGATGGAGTACACGGTGATCGGCGACGTCGTGAACGTGGCGGCGCGGATCCAGGGCCTCACCAAGGAGCTCGGGACGGACATCCTGCTCAGCGAAGCGGCCTACGAGCGCGTGAAGGACATCGTGACGGCGCGGCCGATGCCGCCGGTGTCGGTGCGAGGCAAGGCGGCGCCGATCGTGGTGTACGCGGCCGTCGATCCGAGCTGAGCTCCGAAACGGAGCGCCGCGCTCCGGAATGGAGCACGCGCGCGCGACAGGGCGCGTCACAAAGGGCTAAAAGCGCCGCATGTTGGCGCTGGCGCGGCGGTTGCTCTCACGGGGTGGCATGCGAACGATCCCGAACTTCGGCCGTGTCACCGCAGAGCCGCACGAGTTTCTGATCCTGATCCGCGACGGGAAGGTCAAGCGCTCGGGCCAGGGCGTGAGCGTCTTCAAGTGGCCCTCGGACAGCGTCACGTTGATCCCCACCACCATCCAGAAGCTCCAGTTCCGCGCCGATCAGGTGACGCTGGAGAAGGCGGGCGTGGAGGTGACGGGCCTCGCGGTCTACCGCATCGTCGAGCCGCTGCTCGCGTACCGGATGATCGATCGAGATCGCGACGGGCTCACCGACATCCTGCGCGAGATGTTCGTCGGCGCCACGCGGCGCATCGTCGCGGGCCTCGGCCTCGAGGAGTGCCTCACGCACCGGAAGGAGCGCGTGGCCGCCGCGCTGATGGCCGAGATCGCGCCCGTGCTCGCGGGCGAGGGCAGCCAGGAGGACGGGACGAGCACGGGCTGGGGCGTGGTGATCGACACGATCGAGATCCAGGACGTGAAGGTGCTCTCGCAGGAGGTCTTCACGCGGCTGCAGGCTCCGTACCGGGAAAAACTCGCGCTCGAGGCGCTACGCGCGAAGGAGGAGGTCGCGGTGGAGGAGAACAGGCTCGCGTTCGAGCGCAAGCGCGCGGCGGAGGACGCGCGGCGCGCGATCATGGCCGAGGAGGAGGCGCGTATCGCGGCCGAGCGGAGGCGGGAGATGCAAGCGCTCGAGCACAAGCAGGCGCTCGTGCGGCGGGCCCACGAGGAGGAGCTCCTGCGCGCGCGCGAGCGAGCGGAGGCCGAGCAAGCGGAGGCGCGTATCGCGCTCGAGACGCGTCGCGCCGCGGCCGAGCTCGAGGCCGAGATCGAGGCGAAGAAGCGCAGCGTGCCGGAGCTCGGTGAGGCGCGGCTGCAAGAGATCATGCTGACCGAGACGCTCCCGTCGATCGCGAACGCGTTCCGCGCCTCGTTCGATCGCGTGAACGTGACCACGACGGACGGGAGCTTGTTGTCGTTCCTGTCGGCGGGCCTCGATCAGGTGATGGATGTGGCCCGCGCGCGCGGCGCGCCGCTCCCGGGCCTCGGCAAGAGCGAGGCGCGCGAGGGCCAGAACGATTGACCGCCGTGGTCCTGTTCTGCTCCCTTGAGATCGCGCGCGCGTGCTGCCCGTTCGCCCGCGCGCTCGCCGCTCATGCCGATCTCCCCTGATGACGTACGCCGCGCCCTCCTCGGTTTGCCCGCGAAGGACAGCCCGTGGATCTCGATGTTGCAGGCGGAAGCGCGCTCCGCGGCGGTCGCGATCCCGATCCGCTTCGAGCCCGAGCCCGTGGTGATCGCGATCCTGCGGTCGGCGGTTCTACGCGAGCACCCGAGCCAGGTGGCGTTCCCCGGCGGCAAACGAGAGCCGGACGACGTGGATCTCTACGCGACGGCGCTGCGCGAGATGGACGAGGAGGTGGGGCTCGCAGGCGAGGGGATCACGCGGCTCGGTGAGCTCACGGCGACGCCGACGTACAACGGTCGTTACTTGATCCACCCGTACGTCGTGGCCGTCGACGCGGCGCTCGCGCCGGTGGCGTGTTCGTCGGAGATCGCGCGGATCCTCGAGCTGCCGCTCGGCGCGTACCTGCGCGGCGAGGAGCCCATCCGGGGCGTGATGGTGCCGTGGCGGGGAGGGGAGATCCTGATGCCGCACTTCGCGCTCGGGTCGTGTGTGCTCTACGGCGCGAGCGCGGTGATCTTCCACGAGCTCGTCGCGCAGATCGCGGACGGGATCGGGGCGACGCTGCCGCCGCCGATCCTGCAACGCGAGATGCCCTGGGGGGATCGAGAACCCGTTTGAGGACAAACGGGTCGTTCGTCAGAACGAGCTCGTCAGAACGAACCGTGCACGAAGACGCCGCTCATGCCGGGGCCGACGGTGGGCGTGACGCGAACGCCGCTCGACTTCTGCTCGTCCTGCGGCTTGGGCTTGTTGAAGAGCAGCTCCCACACGAGGCCACCCGCGACCGCCGCGCCGCCGACGCCGAGCGCGATCTTGCCGATGAGCGCCTGCGACTGCCCGCGCGTGGCCTGGTTGTACGCCGTCGCGTTGTCCCCGCACCACCACTGGCCCGAGCCTGTTTTTTCCACGAGGTTCAGCGAGCCGGCCTTGTTGTTCTCGACCTCGTAGCACTTGCCGTCGCCCTTCGCGCCGCTCACGTTGCCGAGGCCGATCGGCAAGAGGATCGCGCCAGCGATGAGGGCCGCGCCGCCGACGCCGACCGTCACCCACGGGGCGATCCCGTAAGGCTTCACGGGCGGAGGCGGCGGGAGCTCGGGGCGCACCGTAGACGTGACCGTCGGGGCCGCAGAGGCCGTCGCGCTCGCCGTCGGCGCCTGGCTCTGCTGAAGGTCCTTCAGGTTCTTGATGCGGGTCTCGATCTTCGCCGCGTCCGACGCGTTCGGCGAGCGCTGGAGGTAGGCCTCGAGCGCGAAGATCGCGTTCTGACGATCGCCGAGTTTTTCGTAGGCGTTGGCGATGTTCTGCAGCGTGCCGACTGCGTTGCAGTCGAGGTTGAAGACATCCCGCCAGTACTGGATCGCTCGAGCGTACTCACCACGCTCGTAGAACTGCCGTGCGGCCTTGTGTGCGCCTTTGGCGCCTTCGATGTCCTCTTCGGTCGCCGTTCGGTTGCACTGGCCGGCGAACGGATTCTGCGGGCCATCGGCCATGGCCATGCCCGTCGCCAGGGTCACCCCGACGACCAGCCCGACCAGAGATACCCCCTGCGCGCGCGTTCCCCACATGCGGTATTCGTCCTTCGTACCGAGCATAATGGCATGTGCCGCCGTCCGCGAAAAAAAGCGCGAACACGGTGAGCAAGATGCCGTCGATCCCGCATCTTCGGGCCCCCCCGGCTCCCGCCCGCCCCCCCGGCGCCGCCGACCCGCCCCCTCCAGCGCCGGCGGCTCCCGGGGCCCGAGCCGCGGCTCCCCTCGCGCCCGGGCTCTGGTAACCTCGCCGCGTGCTACCCGAAAAGAAGCAGATCCTGGTCGTGGACGACGAGGCCAACCTGCGCCGCGTGCTCAGCGCGCAGCTCGGTCGGGACGGCTACGAGGTGCACACCGCCGAGGACGGGGAGGAAGCCCTCGCCTTCCTCAAGGAGCACCACATCGACCTCGTGATCACCGACCTCCGGATGCCCAAGGTGGATGGGATGGATCTGCTCCGCGCCGCCATGCGGGACGATCCGACGCGCCCCGTGGTCATGTTGACGGCGCACGGGACGGTCGACAACGCCGTCGAGGCCCTGAAGACCGGCGCCTTCGACTACATCACGAAGCCCTTCGACCAGCACGAGGTGCGCCTCGTGGTCCGCAAGGCGCTGCGCACGCGTGACCTCGCGAGCGCCGACGCGTCGCGCGACGTCGCCGTGTCGGCCTTGCCGCGCGAGGGCACGGCGCGCTTCGGGATCATCGGCGAGAGCCAGCCGATCCACGAGCTCTACTCGATCATCGAGCGCGTCGCGGACACGCCCACGACGGTGCTCATCACGGGCGAGAGCGGGACGGGCAAGGAGCTCGTGGCGCGGGCGCTGCACGAGAACTCGAGCCGCCGCGACAGGCCGTTCATCAAGGTGAACTGCGCCGCGATCCCGAAGGACCTGATGGAGTCGGAGCTCTTCGGCTACGAGCGAGGCGCGTTCACGGGCGCGGTCGCGTCGAAGCCGGGCCGCTTCGAGCTCGCGTCGGGCGGGACGCTCTTCCTCGACGAGATCGGCGAGATCCCGAACGAGATGCAGGTGAAGCTCCTGCGCGTGCTCCAGGAGAGCGAGTTCGAGCGCGTGGGCGGCATCAAGACGATCCGCGTCGACGTGCGGCTCGTCGCCGCGACGAACCGCGACCTCAAGCGCGAGATCGGCGCAGGATCGTTCCGCGAGGATCTCTTCTACCGGCTCAACGTGGTGTCGATCGCGCTGCCCGCGCTGCGCGAGCGCAGGACCGACATCCCGCCGCTCGTGTCGTACTTCATCGCGAAGTTCAACGCGCGCCTGCGCAAGAACATCGAGGGCGTCGAGCCGGACGCGCTCGAGCGTCTCTCGGCCTACGGCTGGCCGGGGAACATCCGCGAGCTCGAGAACGTGATCGAGCGGGCCGTGCTCTTCGCGGACGGCGCCCGCATCCGGCTCGAGGATCTCTCGGAGGAGGTGCGTTCGAACGCCTCGCAAGCGAGCGCCCTCTCGGCGAGCGCGCCCTCCGCCGCGGAGGGAGCGCGCGCGCCGTCGCCGTCGTCGCCCGATCCGCAACAAGGCGACGCGGCAGCGCTCTCCGACGGCCTGAAGGAGCAGGTCAAGGCGGCGATGAGCCGGCTCGAGCGAGACCTCATCGTGCGCGCGCTCAAGCAGACGCAGGGCAACGTGACGCACGCGGCGCGGCTGCTCAAAATCTCGCGCAAGGGCCTGCAGCTCAAGATGAAGGAGCTGGGGCTCCGGGAGCGCGAGCACGAGCCGACGTGAAGAAGGTCCTCGTCGCCGTCGCCGCGCTCGCGATCGGATGCCAAGGCAAGAGGCTCGCCCCCGAGCCGACCGACGCGGGCGACGAGGCCGAGCCCCCGTGGGTGACGGCGGATCGAGAGCCCGATCCCCGCCCGGGGATGGCCTGGATCCCGCCCGGCTCGCTCATCGCGGGCACGCCGCCCGAGAAGCTGCCGCGTGTCCCCGACGAGGAGATGGCGGGCGAGCAGGTCGTGATGACGGGCTTCTACATCGACCTGTTCCCGTACCCGAACGAGCCCGGCGCGATCCCCACGACGAACGTGACGCAGGCCGAGGCCGAAGGGCTCTGCGCGGCGCAGCAGAAGCGGCTCTGCACGGAGCTCGAGTGGGAGCGCGCCTGCAAGGGGCCGCAGAATACGGCGTACCCGTACGGCGACGCGTACAAGGCCGCGACGTGCACGACGGGCTCGATGCGTACGCTCGTGCCGAACGGCGTGAACGCGGGCTGCAAGAGCGCGTTCGGCGTCCACGATCTGCACGGAGGCGTGTGGCAGTGGACGTCGAGCCAGTGGAAGCGCGATGCGAGCAAGGCGAACCTCGGGACGACCCGCGGCGGGAACGCGCCACAAGGTGAGCTCGTCGGCAGGTGCGCGAATGGCCGCGGCATGAAGGTCGACGTGCGCCGCGCCGACGTGGGCTTCCGCTGCTGCGCGGGCGAGCCCAACAGCTTCGAGGTGGTGCTCAACGTGAGCCGAGGCGCGCCGCTCACGTTCCAGCCCGCGGACGCGAAGGCCGATCTCGCGCAGGCGCTCGAGCCGCTCGTGCCGGAGGAGATCCGCGAGGCGGTGACGCGCAAGGCCGACCATCCCTTCAAGGTCGAACGAATCTGGACGTGGCACCCGCTCGGCAACGAGGAGCTCGTGCTCGGCGGCGGCTGCGCGAAGGCCTCGGGTCGCGCGAGGTGCGGGGTCGTCGTGGCGCGCATGCGCTTCGACGCGCCGGTCTCGATGGCCTTCGTGCCCACGGAGCGCTGGCAGCCGACGGTGGGCGAGACCGAGACGGCGCGCGAGCTCTTCGTCTACGGAGGCGACGACAACGGCGCGTTCCGCAAGCGCGTCTCGTACGAGTGGGGGAAGATCGGGATCGGGAACAAGGAGCGCAAGAAGAAGCGCAAGGGCAAGAAGGAGCCCACCTGGTGACCGTCACTGCGGCGCGGGCGGGACGAGGAAGAGGATCTCGCGCGGCGCGCCGAGCAAGAGCTCCGAGGGCGCGATGCCGTTCTGCGCCTTGACCGTGAGCGTGGCCTTGAAGATCTGCGCGGAGGCGTTCTGCGGGAACGTCGTGTTCGGCTTGGGCACGATCTTGAAGCAGATCTTCTGACCAGGGATGATCCCGAGGGCGGTCTCGTTGACGCCGTCCTGCGCCTTCACGAGGCCCTTCGCGCCCGACCAGACGTCCTTGAGCTGCTGGACGGCGTTCAGCGAGAAGCACGGGACGCCGGGCTCGGCCGCGTCGTCGCCGCCCGGCGCGTTGACGGAGATCTGCGCGATGAACGTGTCCACGGCGTCGATGGGATCGGCGAGGTTCGGCGCGGCGAGGGCGCGGATGTCGAAGCGGATCGCCTTGAGGAGGGCCGTGATCCCCTTGTCGAGCGTGGCGTCGTTGAGCCCGGTGCCGTCGGTGCTGATGTCGAAGATCAGGCGGCACGTCCCGCCGGGGTTGTCGGCGTTGGCGGGGCCGTCCGGCGTGATGAAGCCGCCCGCGATCGCCGTCCCGCATTGAAGCCCGCCGAACGCGGAGGGCGGGACGAGCGAGCCGGTCTGATCGACGAGGTACGCGAGGTCTTCGTAAGGATCGCCGCCGGTGCGGACGCCGTCCGACGCGGAGATGCCGATGATCCTTGCGCCCTTCTCCTTCATCGTGGTGACGAGCGTGTCGACCGTGGGCGTGGGGAAGGGGGCCTGTCCGTTGAAGTCGTAGGGATCGTGGAGGATGCTCGGGTCGAGGGCGCGCCTGCCGTTGTGGAACGGAGCGTCGGTGATCGGCACGAGGATCGGCAGCGCGCCTTCGCGGAAGCGGAGCGTTCCATAACGCCCGCTCGGCGCGCCCGCGGGCGCGAGCTGACCGGTGGGCCAGAGGAGGTAGGCGTCGGTGAGCGCGCGGTACATGGCGGCGACGTGCGACTCGGGTTTGTCGCCGCCGTCGTGCACGTTGAGGGCGAACACGGCGCCGAGGTTGTCGGCGAGGGTGGTGCTCACGTAGCCGGTGGTGCCTGCGACGTAGAAGGGCTGATCGACGCCCACGGTGCCGTACGTGCCCGTCGGGAAGTCGTCGAAGCCGGCGATGCCCACGGCGAGATCGGGGATCGACGCCTTCAGCTTGGTGATGATCGCGGGGAGGTTGTTCTTGAGGTTCTGGATCTCGCCGCCCATCGTCGCGGTCGTGTCGACGAGGAAGGCGACGTCGCCCTGGTTCAAGTTCGTACGAAGCGGAACGATGTTCTCGGCCGGCGAGGGCGCGCCGAGGTAGGGCAACACGAAGTAGAACTTGCCGAGCGTGCCGGGCGTGACGAACGGATCGCGCGGGTCCGAGCCGAGCTCGCGCTCGATCAGATCGGTGGTGCCGTCGCCGTCCGTGTCGGCCTTCGTGCGATCGGTCTCGAGCGGGTCGAGTACGCAGTCGAGGTTCTGGTCCTCGTCCTTGTCCAGGATGCCGTCTGCGTCGGTGTCGAGGTCGAGGAAGTCGTACTTGCCATCGCTGTCGGCGTCGGGCGGCGGCTGCGAGACCATGTGCATGGGCCCGGCCTCGCACAGGTCGGAGAGCCCATCCGCGTCGCTGTCGTCGTCACGGAACGCGGGCACGTTGTCTCCGTCGGGATCCGCGAGCCCTTCGAAGGCGTCGCCGAGCGTGTCGCCGTCGCTGTCGGCGTCGGACAGATCCGGCAGACCGTCGCCGTCCGTGTCGGTGGCGACGCCCATGGTGAGCTCGACGGTGTCCGGCAACGAGTCGTCGTCGTTGTCCGGGTCTGCGTAGTCGGGGATGTTGTCGCCGTCGGTGTCCGCGGGGTTCGGCGCGGGCTTCTGCGGATCGTAGGGCGTCTGGTCGGGGTAGATCTCGAGCGCGTCGGGCAGGCCGTTGTCGTCGCTGTCCGTGTCGCGGAAATCGGGGGGCCCGGTGCCGTCGGAGTTCTGCGGGTTCGCGCAGCCGACGGAGGCCGTCTGTCCTTCGAGGGCGTCGGGCAACGAGTCGTCGTCGCTGTCCGTGTCGAGGTAGTCGGGCGTGCCGTCGCCGTCCGTGTCGATGCCCTGGGCTTTGCCCTCGACGTCGTCGGAGATGCCGTCGAGATCCGCGTCGGGTGGGCAGTTGCTCACCGGGCCGCCGCCTGCGCCGCCTGCGCCACCTTCGCCGCCGGCACCACCTGCGCCCCCCGCGCCGCCGTCGCCGCCCGCGCCGCCGCTCCCGCTGGACGAGGCGGACGACGCGCTGCTCGAGCTGCTCGCCGTGCCCGTGCTGGAAGAGGCGCCGCCGTCGCCGCCCGCGCCGCCCGCGCCGCTACCGGACCCGCTCGTGATCCGATCGATGTCGGAGTCCGGCGTGCAGGCGACGCCGAGCGCACCCCCCGCTAGCAAGAGCCCGAGAACAGAAGCCCATCGCCCCCGGCGGATTTTCAGGTCAAGCACTGGACTGCGCACAGGATATCCTTGCCGCCGCCCGCGCGAAAGGGCAGCGGGCATGATGCCTGCGCGCGAACGTCGCCGCTCCTCGTGTCCACCCTGAAGCCGCCGTGACGATGTCGACTTCTCCGAGCCTCACCGGTGTGTCCTCCGCGCGCCGCACTCCCGGGCCGCCTCGTGGGCGTCGCAGGAGGCGCTTGTTCGCCGCGGTGGCCCTGTCCCGCGCGCGCCTCGGGCGTACGACCCTCTCGCGCGCCGGGCTCGCGTGCGGCGCGCTGCTCGGCGCGGTGTTCGCGACCCTCGCGATCGTGCTCCGCGCGACGGAAGGAACGAGCGCGCCGCTCGAAGGGCTCGTCGGCCTCGGGGCCGCGTCGATCACGCTCCTGGCCGCGGCCCCGACGACGCTCGCCGCTGCGAGCGATCGGACGGCGGAGGATCGCGAGGCCGGGATCGAGGCGCTCGCTGCGACGAGGGGCTTGCGCGCGCGGAGCCTCCACGTGGTGCGGTGGGTCGCGTCGATGCTCCAGATCGGGAGGGCGATCGCGCTGCCGCTCGTCGGGCTCGCGCTCGTCACGGTCGCGCTCTCGAGCTCCGGATCGATGGCGCTGCGCAGGGTCGTGTTCGCGCTCGGCTTGCTCGCGTTCTCGGCCGTCGCCGGCATCACCCTCGGGACGCTCGCCGCGTTCTCGGCGCGCCTGGGCGGTCGTCGAGGCAGGGTCTTGCTCGTGGCGATCGTGGTCGTTCCCTGGATGCTCGCGGAGCTCGCAGGCCGCGGCTCGTACTCGATCCCGGGCGCGCTCTCCGCGCTGCTCTCGATCCTCGTCGCCGCAGGCCGCGGCGGAGCTCCCGCATGACGACGCCGCGTCCGCCCATGGCCGCGCCGCCGCGCCTCTTGCTCGAAGCGGTTCACGCGCGTGACGCCGCGGCGCCGCGTGGCGCATCTCGAGGGAGCCTCTCGGGCGTGAGCCTCGCGCTCGGCGCGGGGGTCTTCGCCTTCGTGGGTGCGCCCGAGGACGGCACGCTCGCGCTCTCCGAGGTGATCACGGGGGCGCGCGCGCCCTTGCAGGGCCGCGTCTCGATCGGAGGGCAGTCGCCTGCACGTGTGTCTCCGCTGCGCGCGAGGATCGGCGCGCTCGCCGCGGAGCCCACGTTACCGGAGGCTCGTACGGTCGAGGCGTCCGTGGCGCTCGCGCGGCGGGCGCGTGGTGAGTCGACGACGCGCGCGAGCGACGTGCTCGATCCGTTCGGCCTCGGCCATCTCGCGCGCCGCGAGCCGGGCTCCCTCTCGTTCGCCGAGGCGCGCGCGGTGGAGCTCGCCCTCGCGCTCTCCACGCCGTCGCCGCTGCTCGTGGCGCTGCACGAGCCGCTCTCCGACGTCGCGCTCAACCTGCTCGGCCTCGTGCGCGAGCGAATCCGGGAGCTCTCGCTCGGCGGCGCGTGCGTCGTCGTGACGACGTCCTCGCCTGCGGACGCGCGCGCGCTCGGGGATCGTGTGCTCGTCCTGCACAAGGGGCTCGTGCTCGGCGAGGCCGACGCCGCGGAGCCGCTCCCCGGGAGCGAGCCCGCGCTCGTCGCGTGGGTTCGGCCCGCGGACGACGCGGGCGAGCGCGGGCCGGTGCGCGCGCTCGCCCGCTTGCTCGCCGATCGAACGGAGGTGCGATCGGTCGCTTGGAGCGAGGCCCCGGGCTCGCTCCCCCGGGCCGCGGAGCTGCGTTTGTCCGGGGACGATCTCGACGCGTGTGCGCTCGCGCTCGTCGACGCAGCGGTGGAGGCAGGCGTCGTGATCGAAGCCGTCGCGCCGGCGTCGCCTGGGCTCGTGCAGGTGCGCGCCGCGGCCGAGGCGCTGCAGACGTTCCGCCGCGCGGCTGGGCTCGCGCAGAGGCCGCTCGTCGCGCTCCCTGCGGCGAGGAGCGCGCGGGTGCCGGGAGCCGTCGCGCCCGTCGCGCCGCCGACGCTGGAGGCCGTACCTGGCGAACCTGCAGCGGCGCCTGCGCCTTCCGCGCCCGCCGACGTCGCCGAGGAGCCGGGCGAGCCACGGGGAGGAGCATGACGTCGCAACATCGATCACACGCCGCGTCACCTCGCGGCGCGGGCGCGTTCGTGGGTCTCTCGCTCGGGGCCGCGATGGGCGCGCGCAGGCTCGCGGGTCGAGGCGTCGTGCTCACCGCCCTGCTCGCGCTCGCGCTCGCGCTCGCAGGTGGGCTCATCGAGCGTCGCGTGACCACCGCGGGCGCGGTCGATCGTTCGCTCGCCGCGACGTTCCGCCTCGTCGTCCCGCTCTTCTGTTTTGCCCTCGCCGCCCGCGCCTGCGATCGCTCGTCGTTGCGCGACGCCGCCTGGCCCGTCGCGCGGTATGGCGCTGCGCGGCGCGACGTCGCGCTCGGGATCGGCGTGGCGCTCGTGCTCGTTTCGGCCGTGAGTGGCGCGCTGCTCGCGCTCGTCGCCGTCGCTTCCGCGCAGTCGCCCTCGGCGCCGCCGTTCGCCCGCGATGCCTTCACGAGCGGCTGGATCGGCGCCCTCGTCGGCGCCGCATACGCAGGCTGGTTCTCGTTTGGCGCGACTTTCTTCGAGCGCGGTCGCGGGCGCGTCGTGCCGCTCGTCCTCGACTTCCTCTTCGGCAGCGGCGCGGGCCTCTTCGCTGCGCTCTTGCCTCGCGCGCACGGGCGCGGGCTGCTCGGCGGAGAGGGCCCGCTCGGCCTCTCGCAGCCACATGGCTCCATCGCTCTGCTGCTCATGGCGACGCTGCTCCCCGTGGCGGCGGCGCTAAGATGTCGCGAGTGAGCGAGGCGCATTCATGAGTGGACAGGTCATGCCCGGCGCCGCGCTGGTCGTCGAGCGCTCGTCATCGAAGCTCTTCGTCCGGACCCGCGCGAGCGGGGTGCTGGCGCGCTTGGCGCACGATCTCGAGCTTGTGGCCACCGAGCTCTCCGGTCGCGCCACGCTCGACGGCGAGAGGTACGTGGGCGAGCTCGTCGTGCCGGTCTCGGCGCTCTCGGTCGTGGGGACCTTGCATGGAGAGCGCGTCGACACGTCCGCGCTCTCGACCTCGGATCGGTCGGACATCGAGCGGAAGATCCGCGAGGAGGTGTTCCCGGGGACGAGGGAGGTTCGCGTGCGCGCGGCGAGCGTGTCGCGTGATCGCGCGGAGGTCACGGTCGAGGTGTCGAGCGGTCGTTCGACCTTGCCGGTCGCGTTGCGCGTGACCGAGGACGCGGGACGTACGCGTGTCTCCGGCCGCGTCGAGCTCTCGATGAAGCGGCTCGGCCTTCGTGAGGTGAAGGGGCCGCTCGGCGCGTTTCGGGTTCGCGACGAGGTCGAGGTGCTGTTCGAGATTACTCTGCGTCCGGAGCCGGCGGCGCCGTGATCTCGGGCGCGGCCTCTCCGCGCTCGCAGGGGCCGTGGATCTGGTACGGCTTGCCCGAGATGCGCTTCATGAGCGCCTTGCCCTGCCAGCCGAGGTAACCCTTGCTGAAGCGCACGGCCTCCGAGGGCGACAGGTAGGGGTTCTTCGTCTTGCCGAGCTCGACGAGCGTGAGCACCTGCTCGGCCACGCTGACGGGGCAGCCCTCGAGGCGCAGCGGCTCGCTCGGATCGCTGGTCGCGAACTTGCGCATCACGTGGACCATCTTCGCGAAGATGTCGTCGTGCTTGGCGTGGTACGGGTCCTTCTGCGCGCGGTCCTTGTAGAGGCTCTCGACGTTCACGAGGCGGCCGTGCAGCTTGCCCGACCACTTCGCGCAGTCGCCGATGAACACGACACGTTCACCCGGCGCCGCGTCGATCGGGCCGTCGTAGGCGCCGAACACGATGTGCATACGCGGCATCTTCTCGTCGCACTGCTCGTCGTAGAGCCGCAGGATCTCGATGGCCTCCTCCATCGCGCCCGGGCAACCGCCCCAGCAGTAGTCGGTCCGCTCGGGCTCCGGCGGCGGGCCGGCGTACGCGGTGATGTGCGAGCCCTCGAAGTATTTCTCGACGCGGACGAGGCCGACCTTGAAGCCCCTGGCCAGCGCCTGCGCCTCCTCGAGCGTCACGTCGCCGCTGATGTCCATCGAGCCGAGATCGAGCGAGCCGAACCCGCGCTCGGAGGCGAGGCGGAGGTGATCGACCGTGTACGGATCGACCCCGATGATGTGGCAGCAGAGGGCGTCGAACGCGGCCTGCGAGTTGCCCATGATGACGAGCCCGAGCTTGCGCGGGATGGGCGTGAGCATCCGGCCCTCGCCGGCCACGATGGCGTCGATCGCGATGAACTGCGGCTGAACGATGTACTGCAGGTCCGCGATCTTCTCGTCGAGCCGGTGGTCGTGATCGATGAGGCGATGCCGATCGTCCTGGATGCCGATGTAGTTCTTCATGGAGAACGTCACGGTGGTCCAGGGGTGGCTCTTGAACTTGGGGCAGTTGACGAAGAAGTCGGCCTTCGCGACGGGCTCCGGCGTGAACACGTAGTCGCGCAGCCGCTTCTCGTGTTTCAGCCGGATCTCGACCTGCGGCTCCTCCTCGAAGTGGTAGTGCTTCACGCCCGTGCGCTTGAGCATCGGGTAGTACTCGGCGCCCTCGAACGTCGTGCGCGTGGGGAGCGTGATGCCGCAGCGCTCGCCCAAGGCGAGCTCCCGGACGCGGCCGTCGTCCCGGTCCTGCAAGGCGCGAAGCACGCCCTCCAGGAACTCCGGCCGCGTATACGCATGCGGAAAGGACGGCCCCGACGCCACGCAGTTCGGCTTGACGAGCGTGCGGCCATGCGGCCGCAAATCCAGCTCCTCGAGCCCCTCACGAACGATGCGTCGGATCTGCTCGACGTCGTAGGTGGGACAGCGGCGGATGATCACCCGGGGGCGCGACGCGATCTTCATGTCCTGGCAGCCTAGGAGGCTGCACCGGATCCGGCAATGCCGCCAGCCGCGTCAGCAGCAGCGCATCCCGCTCCAGAGCTCGGCTCGGTTCGCCTGCGGTCGCCAGAGGGCTTTACATTTGTTCATGGGTCTGGGATACCTACCGCGGTCGACGCACGGCACTCCGGACCAGGAAGAATGGCGACATATTCGGTCAAGGAAGAGGTCGCGAAGCTTCGGTACCTCAGCGTACACCCCGCGGGCATGGAGCCCATGCGCTGGCGACCTCCGCGCGCCCCAGGGCGGAAGAACGCTCGCCTGCCGCCCGCGCCCGAGCTCGGACCGAGCGCCCCGAAAGAGGCTGCGCCGCACGTGGACACCGGCGCCTTCTCGGACGCCGCCTTGCTCGCCGCCGTGCTCGGTTGCACCGAGGATCGTGCGGCGGGGATCTTGGCGCGCGCAGGCTCTCTGGCCCGGCTCGCGCGTTTCGGCGTCAACGACATCGTGGAGCTCACTCGCGTCTCCCGGGAGGAGGCGGAGCGTATCGCCGTCGCCTGCGAGCTCGGGCGACGCAGCCTGGTGCTCGAGTCGCGTCCCGCGGGCCCGATCGTCGGGGTCGCTCCGCTCGCGCGATGGTTCCGCCTGCACATCGGCGGCATGTTCGTCCAGGAGATCTGGGCGGCCGGCCTCGATGACGCAGGCGTGCTTCGTGGCGCGTGGCGCGTGGCGCGAGGCGACGTTCACCGCGGGGAAATCGACACCACCGCGGTCGTGCGCGGGGCCTCCCGGCTCCAGGTGAAACACGTCATCCTCGCGCACAACCATCCGAGCGGCAGCCTCGTCACGACGCCCGACGATCTACGTTTCGTGTTGCGTGTCCACCGCGCCGCCCTCGCGGCGGGGATCAAGCTCGTCGACTGCCTGATCGTCGGCCCAACGGCCGGGTACACCTCGCTCGCGGAGGAAGGTGTGCTGCCGGGGAGCTCATGACGCGGGTTCGTTCGAGCCGTCGTCCCCCGAGGGGGCGAGCAGCGCGGAGAGCTCCTCGCGAAGGCGTCGCGTCGCATCGACGAGGCGGCCTTCGACCAGGAACGCGTCGCCTTGTCGCCGGCAGCGGTGCACCTTCACGCGCACGAGCGAGCTCGTCTCGAGGTTGCCCGCGAGCGGAGCGCCGGGCGCGAACGCCTCGGTGGATCGAAGGCTCACCCGATCGCCGTCGAGGGCCACGAGATCGGCCGAACCACCCTTCTGGAGCCTCATGTGGGGCATGCTCACTCCGCCCTGCGGCCCCGCCCCATCGCGGCGCGGGCTTCTCGCTCGGCCTCGCGTTGCTTGACCGTCTCGCGTTTGTCCGCCTGCTTCTTGCCCTTCGCCAGGGCGAGCTCGACCTTCGCGCGTCCCTTCTTGAAATAGAGCCGCGTGGCGGCGACCGTCATGCCCTCGCGCTCCACGGCCTTGCGGATCTGATCGATCTCCGCGCCGTGCAGGAGGAGCTTGCGCGGCCGCTTCGCGACGTGCCCGAACGCGGCGCCCGGCATCTCCGGGACGAGCATGCCGTGGAGGAAGGCCTCGCCGTTGGTGATCGAGCACCACGCGTCGGAGAGGTCGGCCTTTCCATCACGCAGCATCTTGACCTCGCTGCCGATGAGCACGAGGCCTGCTTCGAAGCGCTCGCCGAGCTCGTACTCGAACCCGGCCCTCCGGTTTCGGACGATGAGCTTCTCGTCGCTCGCTTCTTTCCCGCTCACGTGGTTGACACCCTCGGTCGCTGTCGCTACGGCCTCGCGCCGCCCGAAGATCCGCTCTCCAGGCAGGCGCCCGCGTAGGGCTAGCGCGCCGCGCGTCGTGCGTCCATAGCCCGACGAGCATCCGTTCCGAGACAAACCCGCGCGCCGTGCTAGTACGCCCGCGCCCTTGTCCGAGCTTCATCGCCTCCACCCCTCACCGCCGAGAGCGAAGACATGCAACCGATCCGCATCCGCGGCGCGCGGACCCACAACCTGAAGGGCGTCGACCTCGAGCTCGTGCCCGGGCAGCTCGTCTGCTTCACGGGCGTCTCCGGGGCCGGAAAGTCCTCCCTCGCGCTCGATACGCTCTACTCCGAGGGGCAACGTCGCTTCGTCGAGAGCTTCAGCCCCTACGCTCGGCAGTTCCTGGAGCGGCTCGAGCGGCCGCCCATCGACGAGCTCGATCCGGTCGCCGCGGGCGTGGCCGTCGATCGCCGCGCCCCCGTGAAGAGCTCGCGCTCCACGGTGGCCACGATGGCCGACCTCGAGCCGTATCTGTCGGCCCTGTTCGCCCGCGAGGCCACGCCCGTGTGCCCCACGTGCCAGATCCCGGCGGCCCGCGTCGATGCGGTGACGGCTGCGTCGAAGGCCGTCGAGAGCCACGGCGGGGCGACCGCGCTCGTCACGTACCGCGTCCCCGTGGCCGGCACGGAGGAGCTGCTCGACGTGCGCGAGACGCTGCTCGAAGCGGGCTACCGGCGGCTGCTCGTGCGCGGCGAGGTGCGCGACATCGACGAGGTCGGTCCGGGTGACGCGCTGGGCTCGGGCGGCGGCGTCGAGGTGATCGTCGACCGCGTGAAGATCGGCACGCGCGACGCGCGGCGCCTCGGCTCCGCGATCGAGGAGGCGTGGCAACGGGCCGAGGGAGGCGTCGCCCTTTACGTCGGTGGATCGGGCACGGACGGGGCTGGCCGGCGCGTGCTCGTGCCGCGAGGGCTCGCGTGCCCGTCGTGCGCGCGGAGCTTCGACGCCGCGCGGCCAGGCCTGTTCTCGTACCAGTCGCCCCTCGGCGCGTGCCCGTCGTGCCGCGGGTTTGGCAGGACGATCGGTATCGACTGGGGCAAGGTCGTCCCCGACGAGGACAAGACCCTCGAGGGCGGCGCGATCCGACCGTGGACCGGGTCGAGCACGTCGTGGGAGCGCAAGGTCCTGCGCAAGTTCTGCGAGAAGAAGGGCGTCCCGCTCGACGTGCCGTGGAAGGAGCTCACTGAGGCGCAGCGCGAACAGGTGCTCGACGGCGAGGGGAGCTTCCACGGCGGCAAGTACCCCGGCGTGCGCGCGTGGTTCAAGTGGATGGAGACGCGCACGTACAAGATGCACGTGCGCGTGCTGCTCGCGCGCTACCGGTCCTACGATCCGTGCGGCACCTGCGACGGCAAGCGCCTCTCGCCCGAGTCGCTGCTCTACCGCGTCGGCGGGCTCGATCTCGCGAGCTGGCACGGCCTCGAGCTGCGCGAGGCGCGGGCGCTGCTCTCGCGGCTCGAGGCGACGACGGGGCAGGGCGAGATCGCGCGGAAGGAGCTCGAGCAGCGGCTCTCGTACCTCGAGCGCGTGGGCCTCGGGTACCTGACGCTCGATCGGCAAGCGCGTACGCTCTCGGGCGGCGAAGCGCAACGCGTCACGTTGACGGGCGCGCTCGGGACGTCGCTCACGGGCGCGCTCTTCGTGCTCGACGAGCCGACGGTGGGGCTGCACCCGAGCGACATCCCGCCGCTCATCGAGGCGATGCGCGAGCTCTCGGCGCGCGGCAACGTGGTGGTCGTCATCGAGCACGAGCCGCTCGTGATCC
The DNA here is from genome assembly GCF_009649845.1 of Polyangium spumosum. NCBI lineage: Bacteria > Pseudomonadati > Myxococcota > Polyangiales > Polyangiaceae > Polyangium > Polyangium spumosum. Next base: position 1,128,587 of record NZ_WJIE01000001.1, on the reverse strand, counting down.
GCGCCGCGGATCGCGTCGTCGAGCTCGGGCCCGGCGCGGGCAAGCAAGGCGGGCGCGTGGTGTTCGACGGCGCGCCGCCGGAGCTCGCGAGGCGGACCGATCTGCCGACGGGGCGCGCCCTCGCGCGAGGCGCGGCGAGCGTCGCCGCGGCGGACGAGCGACCCGCGCCGCGTGGATCGATCTCCATCGTGGGGGCGCGCGCGAACAACCTGCGAGGCGTCAGCGTGCGCCTGCCGCTCGGGCAGGTCGTGTGCGTGACGGGCGCGAGCGGCTCCGGCAAGAGCACGCTCGTGGAGGACGTGCTCTACCGCTCCCTCGCGCGGGCCCGCGGCTACAAGGACATCGAGCCCGCGGGGGTCCACAAGAAGATCGAAGGTACGAGCGGGATCAAGGTCGTCACGCTCGTCGATCAAGCGCCGCTCGGGCGCACCTCGCGTGGCAACCCCGCGACGTACACGGGCGCGTGGAACCGCATCCGCCAGAAGTTCGCCGCGCAGCCCGAGGCGGCCGCGCGACAGCTCACGGCGGGGCATTTCTCGTTCAACGTCGCGCTCGGTCGCTGCGAGTCGTGCGCGGGGGAGGGCGCCGAGACGATCGAGATGCAGTTCCTCGCCGACGTCTCGCTCACCTGCCCGGTTTGTCAAGGCCGACGCTTCCGCGACGAGGTGCTCGAGGTGAAGGTGGACGGCCGCTCCGTGGCTGACGTCCTCGCGCTCTCCATCGACGAGGCGCTCGAGGTCTTCGCGCGGGAGCCCGCGATCGTGCGCGCGCTCGGCCCGCTCGCGCGCCTCGGCCTCGGGTACCTCGCGCTTGGCCAGCCGCTCTCGACGCTCTCCGGCGGCGAGGCGCAGCGGCTCAAGCTCGCGCGCGCGCTCGGCGAACGAACGGCGGGTGGGCTCTTCTTGCTCGACGAGCCGAGCGCGGGCCTGCACGCCGAGGAGGTGCTCCTGCTCAACCAGGCCCTGCGTGACCTCGTGCGCGGCGGCGGGAGCGTCATCGTCGTGGATCACGATCTCGACGTGATCGCAGCCTCCGACTGGGTCGTGGATCTCGGCCCGGGGGCGGGCAGCGAGGGCGGGCAGATCGTCGCCGAGGGCACGCCCGAGGCGGTCGCGCAGACGGACACGCGCACGGGGCGAGCGCTCGCGGCGCACCTCGCCAGAGCATCGTCTCCGCCCTCGTCCTCGCGCAAAAAGAGCAAGGCAAACGGCGATGGGGCGCGTCGATCGTCCTACCCGCCCGCGCCTTCCGCGATCGAGATCGTCCACGCGCGTGAGCACAACCTCGCGGAGGTCTGCACCTCGATCCCGCACGGCCAGATCGTCGTCGTCACGGGCCCGAGCGGATCGGGCAAGAGCACGCTCGCGTTCGACGTCGTCTTCGCCGAGGGACAGCGGCGCTTCCTGGAGACGCTCACCCCGTACGCGCGTCAGTTCCTCCCCTCGATGCCGCGCCCCGACGTCGACCGCGTCACGGGCGTGCCCCCCGCGATCGCGCTCGAGCAGCGCACGACGCGATCGGGGTCGAACTCCACGGTCGCGACCGTCACCGAGATCGCGCACTACCTGCGGCTCCTCTTCGCCAAGGTGGGCGAGCCGCACTGCCCCACCTGCGACGTCCCCATCACCGCGCGCGCGCCCGACGAGGTGTATCGCGCGCTCGTCGCCACGCGCGGCGCGCGCACCTTGCTCGCGCCCGCGGTCGTCGCGCGCAAGGGCACGTACCTCGACGTCTTCACGGCGGCGGCGCGCGCGGGCATCACGGAGGCGATCGTCGACGGCGCGCGCGCGAGCACCGATGATCCGCCGCGCCTCGCCAAGCGGCGCGAGCACTCGATCGATCTCGTGATGTACGAAGGCAAGCTCGACGCCCTCGATCGCGCCACCTTCGACCGCGCGCTCACCTTCGGCAAGGGCTCGGTCAAGCTCCTGAACACGCGTGGCCAGGAGGAGCTCCTCTCCACCACGCGCACCTGTCCTCGTTGCGGCGTCGGCGTCCCCGAGCTCGATCCGCGCTGGTTCTCCTTCAACACGAAGCAAGGCCGCTGCGAGGACTGCGAGGGGACGGGCGTGCTCGGCGGGAGCGAGGGGGCCGACGTCTCCGCGTCCTCGAGCGAGCCGTGCACGGCGTGCGGCGGCTCTCGCCTCGCGCCGGTCCCACGCTCGGTGCGCCTCGCGGGCGATCGGTATCACGAGGCCACGGCGCGCTCCGTGTCGGAGGCCGTGCGGTGGGCGAAGTCGCTCCGCTTCGACGGAGATCGCGCGCTCGTCGCGGAGGCTCCGCATCGGGAGCTCGCGCGGCGCCTCGCGTTCGTCGAGGAGGTCGGACTCGGGTATCTCGCGCTCGATCGCCGCGCGGCCACCCTCTCCGGCGGCGAGATGCAGAGGCTCCGCCTCGCCGCGCAGCTCGGCAGCGGGCTCACCGGCGCGCTCTACGTGCTCGACGAGCCCACGATCGGCCTGCATCCGCGCGACACCCACCGGCTCCTCGACAACCTCCGCAAGCTCGCGAACATGGGCAGCACCGTCCTCATGGTCGAGCACGACGCGGACACCATCCGCGCGGCCGACTACCTCATCGATCTCGGCCCCTCCGGCGGCCGCAACGGCGGCAGGATCGTGGCCCAGGGTGCTCCTTCCGAGGTGCTGCGCAAGCCGAGCTCACCCACCGCGAAGGCCCTCTCCGGCGAGCGCGCGCTCGCCTCGGCCCGCGCGCGGCTCGGCCCTGCTGACGAGCAGCTCGTGATCGAGGGCGCGCGCGCCCACAACCTCCGCGTCGACGCGCTGCGCGTGCCCCTCGGGCGTATGACCGTCGTCGCTGGCGTCTCCGGCTCCGGCAAGAGCACGCTCGTCCGTCACGTCCTCTACCCCGCCGTGCGACGCGCCCTCGGCCTCGCGGGTCCCGATCCCGGTCCGCACGACGCGCTCCACGTGCCGCCCGCGCTCGCGCGCGCCGTCGCCGTGGATCAATCCCCCATCGGCCGCACGCCTCGGTCCATCCCCGCCACCTTCCTCGGCGTCTGGGACGAGGTTCGCAAGCTCTTCGCGGCGACCCCCGACGCGAAGATGCGCGGCTACGACCCCGCGCGTTTCTCCTTCAACACCGCCAAGGGCGGTCGCTGCGAGGTTTGTGAAGGGCAGGGCGTCATCTCGCACGAGATGTCGTTCTTGCCCGACGTCGTCACGACCTGCGAGGCTTGTGGCGGGACGCGCTTCGAGCCTGCCACGCTCGACGTGCGTTACCTCGGTATGTCGATCGGCGATGTCCTGCTCCGTACGGCTGAAGAGGCGGCCGAGCTCTTCGCTGCGCACCCGAAGATCCGGGAGCCCCTCGCGACGATGTGTGATCTCGGCGTCGGGTACCTCCGGCTCGGCCAGGGCTCGCACACGCTCTCGGGCGGCGAGGCGCAGCGCCTCAAGCTGGCCGACGAGCTCTGCAGCGGCACGCGCGCCAAGCCCACGCTCTACGTCCTCGACGAGCCCACCACGGGGCTGCACCTCTCCGACGTCGCGCGCCTCGTGAACGTGCTCGATCGCCTCGTCCAGCGTGGTCACTCGCTCCTGATCATCGAGCACCACCCTGCGGTCATCGCCGCCGCCGATCACGTGATCGAGCTCGGGCCCGAGGGCGGCAAGGGCGGCGGTCGTGTCGTGGCCGAAGGATCTCCCGAGGTCGTGGCGCGTCGCGCGACCGCGACGGGCCGCGTCCTGCGCGCGCTCTTCGAACGCCCCACCTCCGACATCCCTCTCGCGGCGGAGGTTTGACCACGTGGCGGGCACCTTCACCGTCGGAGCCTTGGCCCTCGCGGCCGAGGGAGCGAACGCGGTGGGCGCCGTCCGCCTCACGCTCCTGCCCGACGTCCTCGAGATCGAGCTCGTGCGCGCGGCCGGCTTTCGTAGCGGCTTCGTGCCGGGCAGCGTGGCGGAGTCCGTCGAGATGCGCGTGCCGTACACGGCCGTGCGTGGGCTCGTTCGACGCGGCCGCGCCCTCTGCCTCGCGCTCGATCCCTCGATCGCCTCGCCTTACACGCGCTTCACGCTCGCGCGCTTCACCTACGATCCTCGCGAGGCCCTCGCTCGCGCGTACGAGGCGCGTAGGCGCGCGGCGCTCTCCGTCGTGATCCTGCCCGCGCCGCTTGGCCTCCTCGCGGCGCTCGCTTCGCCGGCTTCGCTCGTGAGTGGCCTCGTCGGTCGGCTCGCGGTGGGCCTCGTCGTCGCGGCCTCGCTCTGGCTCCTCCTTCGTGAGATCCTGCGCTTCGCCACCTGGGGCGGCCCTGGCTCCGATCGCCTCGCCGACGCCTTCGAAGTCGCGCTTTGCCAGCGCCTCGGCTTCGTCCCCGTCGCCACCGCGCCTTTCGCGCCGCCGCCGCCGCCGCCGCCCGTCCCCGAGGCCTCGCTCCCTGCGTGGGCGCGCGCGCCGCTGCTCGTCGCGCTCGTGGCCGCCCTCTCCGTGCTCGGCATCTCGTTCTTCCAGCGTTACGGCAAGCCGCCTGAGCCCTCGGCCCTCGCGCCCCACGTGCCCCTCCTCGTCCCGGGCCTCGGCGCTGCGATCCGCGCTCCTTCGCCCGCGGACGTTTCACCCGGCGAATCTCGCCTCCCGCGTTGCGTGTGCGCGCGCGCGGCCTCGCCGCTCTGGAACGACGGCCTCCCCGTGCTCGAGGTCTTGCTCGCGTCGCGGCCGGAGGATGGCTCGGGCCGCGTGGTCCCCTCGGAGCGGCGCGGGTACGACTTCGACCTCTCGGTCGTGAACAACGGCGCGACGCGTCTGCCCGACGTCAGCGTCCTCGTCACGTTCGCCCGCCGCGACGGACAGAACCGCCGCGTCGGCGTCACCGAGCGTGGGCTCTACTGGGGCAGGCCGCTCTACCCGGGCCGCGCGATCAAGTGGAACGTCAAGGCGCCGGGCACCGAGATGCGCATCGATCCGCCGCGCCTCGGCCTCCTCGAGGCGGGACGCGAGCCTGCGACTCCGGACGCCTTCTTCGAGCTCTCGCGCGCGCGCCAGCGCGTCGTTCGGATCCACGCGGCCAAGATGCTCGCTTATCACCGCGATCCGCGCGCCCTCGACGTCCTCACCTCGCTCGGCCCGTCGACCCCCGACGAGGAGAAGGTCCTCGCGCGGATCACGCGCGCCGCGCGACCGGTCATCGCGTGTGACTTCGCGCCTTCGGGAGGCGCGCTCGAGGTTTGTCTCTTCAACGGCTCGTTGTCGCCGCAGCGCGTCGTCGCTGCGCGCACCCTCGCCGAGGGGGAGACGCCTGCGCAACGCGCGCCCTTGCCGGTCGTCGTCCCGGTGCACGACGGCGTGCGTGTCGCGGTCCCGCTGCCCCAGCGACCCACCCCGAGCGAGCTCGAGCTCGAGCTCGACGCTGCGCCGTGAAGGGCGTCGGAAAGTTGCGCGTCAAGAACCTGCGCGCGCGCGTTTGCCCACGATGAACGCGAAGCTCATCGAGTCCTCGCACTGCGCCACGCTCACCACGCCGCGCGAATGCCAGGCCACGAGATACTCGCCCGGCTCGACGAGCGTCGCGGCGATCCTCGCGCGTGCGCTGTAGGTGTTGCACACGTCGAGCGCGGAGAACGCCCATCGCCCGAGCGACATCACCTGGCGCAGCGTGAAGTAGGCGCCGGGGGATCGGTAGATCGGCACGGGCGTGTTCGCGCCCGGGGCGCGCGCGTAGGACACCGCGTACACGCCCGACCGGAGGAGCCCGTCGAAGTCGAGCCGCGCGCGGCCGGAGAGGTCCGGGTGGAAGACGCCGCCCACGCTGACGATGAGCTCGCACGGGTCGAACGTGAACTTCGCGTCGTAGCCCTGATGCTTGTGCGGCGCCCAGCTCGGCGCCTCCCGCAGAGGCTCGCGCGTGAGGGCGATCAGCGCCTCCGACGTGTGCTGCCGGATCACCTCTTTCAGCCCGTCCATCGACACGAGACCGCTGTCCACGAGGGCCCGGAAGACAGGTATCGAGTCGCGCTTGCAGCGCTTGTAGACGTCCTCGATCCGCTTCGACTCCGGGGGTTCGTCGGCGTAGGCTCGGAGCAGCTCCGCGAGGCGCCGCTCCATGCCGGAGGCCGCGGCCCAGCAGATCCGACCGTTCTCGACGAGCACCGTGCCCTGCGTCGGGGCGCCAAAGACGAGCGCGCCGGTGGCGCTCTCGGGCAGCGCTTCGATCTCCTCCAGCAGAGGGATCACCGCAGCGGGATCGCCGGAGATGCCTGCCGGGTCGGGCATCAAGCGCAAGCTCTTTCCACTCTGCATGGCTCGTTCCTGGGCTCCTCGAGATGGCGGCGTCCGCGAGGCTCCGTGGTCCACCGGTCGCCGCCGCGTCCTAGGATATCCCCGTTCGTCGCACGGCGCGAGCGTCGCGGGTTTGTCCCGTGAACACGCGCGCGGGGGGGCCGACGCGGGAGCCTCTTGCCTGACGTGCATGACAGCGCACGTTCCGGCATGTGCGATGTTTCCATACTCCGGAGCGCGTCGGCCCGTACCGTGGGCCGGTTCAGAGGCGGCAGATCTGGTAGCCGTCCGGGAGGATCGTGCTCGGCTCGCAGTTCGTCTGGACGGGCCCGTTCTGGGTCTGGACCACGGGGCAGTCCGAGTCGGGGGCCTGCGGGTCGCAGACGACGCGCTGGGGGCCGTACGTGCACGTGTCCGCGCAGCGGGTGAGGGAATACCAGTTGCCGCCTTGGGACTGATTGAGGTCGGCGCAGCAGACGGTGCCGGCGGGGCAGTCCTGGGGGAGCTGGCATTCGATGCGCGTCTCGCGACCGGAGGAGCTCGTGTTGCAGCCGTCGTTGTTTTCCGGGCCGTTCACGCATTCGCCCTGGCTCTGCGCGTCGTGCCAGCAGCAGGCGCCCTCGTTCTCCACCGGACAGGTCACGGCTCCACACGCGACCATGACGGGCGGAGGCATCATCCCCGACGACGAGCTCTGCGCGCTGCTGCTCGACGCGCTGCTGCTCGACGCGCTCGAAGAGCTCGGCCCCGCGCCGCCTTGGCCTGCGCCGCCGTTGTTGCCCGCGCCGCCTTGGCCTGCGCCGCCGTTGTTGCCCGCGCCGCCTTGGCCTGCGCCGCCTTGGCCCGCGCCGCCTTGACCGCCGCCGCCCGGCCCTGCTCCGCCCGAGGCGCCGCTCCCTTGCCCGCCGGAGGCAAACAGTCCCGTGGTATCCGTCCCGCAAGCGGCCATCGCGGTGCCCAAGACGAAGAGCGAGGCGAGGCCGAACGATCGCAACGAAGCTCGTTCCATGGATGACTCCTGAGGTGCCCGAAGGTACACGCCCGGGGTAGCCTGCGGGGATCGAAACGCCACCATTTTCTTCCGCGCCGGGGGCGCGTGGGCCGCCTGGCTTCCAGCAGGCAATCAAAATTGGGTCGTCGCTGGACGTGGATGCGGTCGGGTAGGGGTCGCTTTACACGCCGGTCGGCGCTTGGCATGGTGGATCGAAAGGCCGAAGCGGCCCGGATCGAGGAGGCACCTCATGAGCTTCAGAAAGTTATTGGCCGTGCTCGCGGCCATCGTCCTGCTCGGCGTGAGCGCCGCGGCGGACGCGACCACCATGCTCTTCCTCTCGCGCGAAGAGCTCGTAAAACGCTCGGATCTCGTGGTCCGCGTGCGCGTCGGGAAGGCCGTCACGACCGAATCCGAGGACGGACGGGCCCTCGTGACCCGCACCGAGCTCGACGTGGTGCAGCTCCTCAAGGGCAAAGCCGACGGCCGCGTCGTGGTCCAGCAGCGCGGCGGGACGTACCGCGGCAAGACGCAGAAGGTCCTCGGTGACGCGGCGCTCAAGCCCGGCGAGGACGCCGTGGTATTCCTGCGTCGCGACGAGAAAGGAAAAGTGTATTTCACGGCGCTCGCGCTCTCCGTCTACCACGTGGACGACAAAGGAATGGCGAGGCGCATGCTCGATGGGCTCGAGCTCGCCCGTTACAACGGCGGCAAGCTCGAGCCCTCGGGGCACGTCGAGCGGCCCGAGCCGGTCGAGTCCCTCATGACGGACGTCGTCCGCCTCGCTGGAGGGAAGTGAAATGGTCACCCTCCGAAAAACCGCCCTCCTCGCTGCATTCGCGGCGTCCTTTGGGATCCTCTCCGCGCCGACCGAGGCGCGCGCCTGGACGGGCCTCGAAGGCCCGCCTTATCCGGTCTGGGGCCTGCTCCCGGTCAAATACTACGTCAACGAGGCCACGTTCCCGCCCGAGATCGCCTCGACCGCGAAGCAGCGGCTCGTCGACGGGTTCGGCGTCTGGTCGACCCCCGAATGCACCGATTTCTCGACGGAGCTGCTCGGGGACCTCCCCGACGGCACCTGGAACGCGAACGACAACAAAAACGTCCTGATGTGGGTCAACAAGCCCGACCCGTGGCCCTCCGATCTCGGCCCCGTGGACGCGGTCATCGGCGTGACGCTCCCGGTATGGTCCCAGGACGGAGAGGGCAACCAGATCATCTACGACGCCGATATCGTGTTCAACAACGTCGGCTTCTGCTGGTACGACTCCGCCGTCAACCCCGGCGGCAATTGCTCGGGCGGCAGCCCCGTCGATACCCTCTCCATCGCCGCGCACGAGCAGGGCCATTTCCTCGGCCTCGGCCACACGAACGCCCCCGGCTCGACCATGCTGCCGAACTACCCCGGCGGCAATGAAATGGCCACCATCGAGCAGGACGACGTCGACGGCGTCTGCAACCTGTACCCGCCCGGCTCCGGCGTCCCGAGCTGCGGCGCGTGCACCACGAACGCCGCCAAGACCGAATGCAACGCCCTCGCCCAGGGTTGCAATGGCGCCTGCGTCGGCCTCTACAATTGCGAAGCCCAGTGCCCCACCGGCTCCGCAGCCGAATACGACTCCTGCCTCACGGCCTGCAAGGACCAGTACCCGGCCGGCGTCGAGACCTACGAGGCGTACACCAATTGTATCTGCAACCTCTGCGCGAACTCGTGCCCCATCGAGTGCGCCGGGAGCGCCGGCGCCGGCGTGGGCGGCGGAGGCGCGACCGGCGCCTGGAACGAGGAGGATCCCGAAGGCCCGCAGATCGAGGACTCCGGCGGCTGCGGCTGCGCCGTCGAAGGAAAACGAGGCAAGCTCGGCGCCTTCATCGCCCTCGGCCTCGCGCTCGCCGCCCTCGGCCGCAGGCGCCGGCGGCGCTGAGCGGGCTCCCCGAACGTCACCGATTCCAGCACTTTACGCCTCTCCGGATCCCTGGCATGGCTCGCCCGCCATGCCGCTCTGCCCTCGCACGGAGCTCGATGCGGACGTGTCGCGCGCGCTGTCCGCCCTCGGCGCCGCGACGTCGGAGCCCGCCCTCGACGCCCTCGCGGCCCCCGACGCGGTCGCCGCCGCCCTCACGCGACTCCCACCCTCGGCCCCCTTCCTCCTCCGCGCAGCGCCGCCCCTCGACGGCGCGTCGAGCGGCCACGGGCCCGAACCCAAGGCGCCCGTCTGGATCCGCGGCACCCTCGGCGGCGCCGACGTCCGCATCGCCCCCTGCCGCCTCCCCGAAGGACAGCGCCCGAGCACCACGCGTGTGGTCCGGCTGGTCGTCACGTCGGAAAAACGTCCCTGCTGTGACGCCGCCTCGTGCACGAACCAACGCACGCTCGCCGTGGCCTGGGCCGAGCTCGAGCAGGCCGAGCCGGGCGAGGTCCCGAGGCGCCTGCTCGTCGCGGCCGCGGCCGATCTCGACGAAGGCCGCGCCCGCGCCCGCGTCGCTCGCGCCGCGGCGCCCCTCGCTCGCGCCTTCGCCGCGCCGCTCGAGGCCGCCGAGGGCTTGCTCGCCGTGCCCCAGGAGCCCGAGCCGAGCCCCGAGGCGCCCCTGCTGCCCGCGGGCAAACTCGCGCGCTTCGAGCTACGTCCCGAGGGCGAGCGCCTCGTCCTGCGCGACCACGAGAGCCTCGGCCCGCGGCAAACCACCCGCCGCAACACCGTCCTCGGCGCGATCCTGCTTGCCCTCGCGCTCGGCCTGTGGATCCAGGCCGCGCGCGCCCTGCGCGCAGGCGATCGCAACCTCACGATCGGTTTCGGCGCGGCCGCGCTCCTCGTGACGTTGACCGGGTACGCGTTCGTCAGCGTCGCGCGCTTCGGCGCTCGGTACCACGCGCCCTCGGCGCCGCTCTTCTGGGTCGGCCGCGATCGGTTCGTCATCGCCCCGTGGGTGAGCCGCACCGGGGCCGTGGACCTCCTGCCCGAAGGTCGCCTCGGCGCGGCCATCGCGCTCGAGGAGCTCCGCGACGTCTCGACGCCTCGGCGGGATGATCACGTGGCCGTGGAGATCAACAGCGACCACGGGCCGATGGACGTCTTCCTCACGGACGACGAGGAGCTCGCCTCGTTCTGGGCCGCGGCCCTTCGCCGCGCGCTCGGAGACATGGCGCACCCGAAGGCACGCGCCTCCGCCCGCAAGCGCGCCCGGGAGCGCGCGGCGAGCGGCGAAGCCGCGTAGAGCGCGAAGGATTCACTCGAGGAACGGGTTCGCCGAGAGCGTGTTCGACCAATCCGACGCGTCCTCGCCGCGCAGGCAACGCACGCGATACGTGTACGCCTGATCCTCGTTCGCGCCCTCGTCGACGTGATCGGTGTCCGTGCCCTCCGCGGTGAAGGCGAGCGCGAACGTCTCCGCGTCGGTGCGCCGCTCGCCCTCGACCGCCTCGCAGGGCGTGACCAGGCTCCAGCGCACGCGGAGCACCTTCGACGTCGGGATCACGTCTTCGAGCACGGGCGCCTCGAGCGGGCCGCTCGGCGAGGGGCTCCCCCCGCCGGTGGGCGCCGTGTCCACGGAGTCCACCTCGCCCCCGCAGGCGCCGGTGAAGAGGAACAAGACACACGAGATCGAGCAAGCAAAGCGTTTCATCGGTCCCCTCGTGATCCGCGGGCCCGGCCGGCCCGCGGGCGTCAGGCGTCGTCCTTGCCCGCGCCGACGAACCAGTCCTCGCGTTCCGCGAAGAGCGCGTTGAACGTCGTGAGCGAGCCGTAACAAGCCGTGATGTAGGCCTGGAGCTGCACCTTGTCCGCGTCGGGCAGCCCCTCGTGCGCGTTGAGCTTCGCCTCGAGCAGCCGCAGTTTGTCGCGGACCATCACGACCTTGTGAAAGAAGGTGTCGAGCGGGATGCGCTTCTCGGCCGTGCCGGGCTTGCCGGGCTTGAGCACGAGCTCGCCCCCTTGCCAGCGCGCCCCCATCTCCGAGCGGCCGAGGCCGAGCTCCTCCGAAAGCACCTCGCGCAAGACCCGCCTGAACTCGTCGATGTCCATGTCGATGTCGATCTCCCTGGGCAAGCTCGGGCCCGAAATCGTCGGCCGCGTGGCGTCTGCCTCGCGTCGCCGCGGCTCGATCGCCGAAGAGCGCGCCCTCCGTGGCTCACCCGCCGCGCGTGGCGCCGGCGGCGGGGCCGCGGCGCCCTTCGGTCGATACCGCGCGCACGTCGACGTCTGCCGCACCGGCGGCGGGTACACCTCGAGCGCGCAGTCGCCCACGCGCCCGAGCCGCGTATCGTCGCGCGGACGCGTGAACGCCGCACAGCTCCCGCAGCGCCCCTCGAGGTCGCTCATGCCGGTCCACCCTAACGCAAATCTCGTTCGACGCTTGGGGCTTCGGATCGCCTGCGGCGTCCTGCGCCCCAAACCCCGGGCCGACGCGAGCGCGCTCTCGTTCGGGCGAACACGCCTGCTCGGCGGTACACTCGGCGCCATGGCCCGCCCTCGACGCCTGCTCGCCGCGCTCCTCTTCGCCGCCGGATGCGGCGGAGCCCCTCCGCCCGCCCCCAACACGCCAAACACGACCGAAGGTGGCCCCACGAACGGCGCCGCCGCGACGAGCGCCGCCGCGACGTCGAGTGATCTCTCGGGGCCTTCGAGCGCCGCCGGCGGGAAGGACACCTCGGCTCCGCCGCTCGTCTTCATCGAGGATGATCTCGACGGCGCCATGGCGCGCGCGCGCGCCGAGAAGAAGGCCCTCTTCGTCGATGCGTGGGCCCCGTGGTGCCACACGTGCCTCAGCATGAAGAACTACGTGCTCGTCGATCCCGCGCTCCGCCCGCTCGCCGATCGCGTGATCTTCGCGGCGCTCGACACCGATCGCCCGTCGAGCGCCGCGTTCCTCGAGCGCTACAAGATGAGCTTCTGGCCGACGTTTTTCATGATCGATCCCGCGAAGGGTGACGTCGTCGCCTACTGGCCCGGCGCGGCTTCGGTGCGCGAGATGCGCGGCTTCATCGAGGACGCGGTGCGCGTGCTGGATGCCTCCGCGCCTCCCTCGGATCCGCTCTACACGCTCTCGCGAGCGAGCGCCGCGCGCGCGGCGGGTGATCATCACAAGGCGCTCGCGCTCTACGACGAGCTCTTCGCGAAGGTCGATGCGCGCTGGCCTCGCCGCGACGACGCGCTCGCCGGGAAGCTCTCCGCGCTCGCGGGCAGCGGCGACGTGGATGGATGCGCGCGCTTCGGCGCGGCTCACGTCGACGAGATCCGCGGCGCCGCGGCCCCGGCGGATTTCGCGTCCGTGCTCTTGAGCTGCGCGAGCCGGCTCGCGAAGAGCTCCACGCAGGAGCTCGCGCGTCGCAAGGCGATGGCGAGGCTCGAGGCGCTCGTCGCTTCGCCGCCGCCCGAGTCCACGGTCGACGATCGCGCCGACGCGCTCGCGATCCTCGCGGACGTGAAGAGCGAGCTCGGGGACGCCGAGGGCGCGCGCGCGGCGCACGAGAAGCGCCTCGTGCTCATGGAGAAGGCCGCGGCCGAGGCGAAGACGCCCGAGATCGCGGCGACCTACGATTACGGCCGCGCAGTCTCGTACATGGCCCTCGGTCGCAACGAGCAGGCCGTGCGGATGCTCGAGCAACGCGAGCGCGAGATGCCGAAGTCCTACGACGCACCGGCGCGCCTCTCGAGTGTGCTCGCTCGGATGGGGCGCATGGAGGCCGCGCTCGCGGCGAACGGCCGCGCCGTCGCGCTCTCGTACGGGCCGCGGCGGCTCGCGTACCTCAAGCAACGCGCCGGTCTGCAGGCCAAGATGGGCGACAAGCCGGGGCAGATCGCGACGCTCCGCGAGGAGGTCGCGGGGCACGAGGCGCTCGGCCCTGGGCAACGGAACGAAGCGGCGCTCATGGACGCGCGTCGTCGCCTCGCCGAGGCCCTCGGCGCGGCGCCCAAGCGCTGAGAACACACGAAGGCCACCCGCCGCGTTTTGCGCAGCGGGTGGCTCGTGATGGGTTGCTGGAGGGGAGGGAAGGGAGCGGTTACGGCCGGCCCGTGAGCGGGTCGGTCGTGAGCACGCAGTGCAGGAGCTGCGGGTCGCAGGTCGTCTCGAAGTCCGGGTTGATGCCCGAACCGAAGACGCGGCCCTTGGCCGGATCGGCCACCGGCGAGCAGGCGTCGTTGTCCGGCTCGTAGTCGTCCGGCTCGCCGTCGCCGTCCGTATCGACTTCCCGGCCGCAGAACACGGACGGGAAGAGCGCGACGAACTTGTACGAGGCTTCGCAGCCGGCATCCACGTTCCGGAACACCATTTCGCCGACGGCCTGCGTGCCGGGCACGCCCGCCGTCACGTACGTGCGGATGTTCCGCCACTCCTGCTGGTAGTGCATGGCGGGGAGGATGACGGGGTTGCCCATGTCATCCACTTCGCCCGTGTCGAACTCCTCGATGTTCATGTCTGCCATCGAGAGGGCCGTGGCCGTGCCGTTGGCGCCGCCCGTGTAGCAGATGTTGTTCGCGTCCGGGCGCGTCGAGTACTTGCCGAAGCCGTACGGTTTGTCCTCCCCGAACGTGAAGCCGGCGCCTTCGCGGTCGCGCGCCAGTTGACCGAGGGTGGTCGACTGGATCGCGATGCTGCGATCGTCGTAGTCGGCGAGGCTGCGGTCCTCGTTCGGCGCGAGGAACGTCGACATGCCGATGTCCTCGCCGAGCGCGCCGTCGTTGTAGCAGCTGGCGTCGCCGCTGATGAGCTCGTACTTCGCGAAGAACGGGCCGTGGCCGACGACGCACTGGATGGTGGGTTGTTCGCAAGAGGCCCCGGCGAACACGAAGAACGCCGCGCTGGCGAGCCCCATCGCGCCGACCAGGACTTTTTGGATTCGGTGCTTCATGGTGAGCTTCCTTTCCCGTCCATCCATCAGAAGGTCACACGCGCGTTGATGCGGATCTGCCGCGGCGTCTGATAAGCGGTCGGGTTTTGCCAGTTGGGGTTGATGTCTCCCGCCTGGAACTCGGTGCCGTCGGAGTAGAGCAACTTCTTGCTCGTGTCCGTCGGCGCTTCGCCCTTCTTGCCGAAGAGGTTCGCCGTGCTCCCGTCCGCGACAGGCAGGACGTCGGCCAGGGTGTAGTTCTGGTCGAAGCCCGTCGCCTGCTGGAAGTTGAACAGGTTGAAGATGTCGACGCCCACGCTCAGCGTGCTGTCCTTCGAGAAGCGGTAGCCGAACGTGACGTTCGAGTCGATGCTGTGGACCCACGGCGTACGGCCGCCGGCGCCACGGGGCAGGATGAACACCTCGGAGCCGCCGTAGAGCGGGTGGGAGCCGAGGACGTTCAGCGGGGCGCCGCTGCGGCCGAGGTAGCCGAGGCCGACGTTGATCGTGACGTTCGCCGGGAGCTGGAACTCCTTGGCGCCGAACACCTTGATCACGTGGCGACGATCGCCGGGCAGGTCACCCGTCCGGTTCGGCAGGAGCGAGATCAGGTCGAAGTCCGAGTTGATGTTCGGATCGAGCTGGCCCGTCTCCGGCCGGAACAGACCCGCGAGGTTACCGCGGTTCCACGACACGGTGTAGTTGACCTGCGCGAGCCACTGGTTCGAGAAGGCCTTCTGGAAGTACACCATGAAGGAGTCGTAGTCGCGCGTGGCCTTCGGGAAGTCCTTCGCGATGCCGTACCCCGGGTTTCCGATGAAGTACGTCGACGCCTCGTCGCGGCTCATGTCCTCGACGGCGTAGTTCAGCCACTGGCGTGTGTAGGCGCCGCCGATGCGTGCGTCCGTGATGAGCTCGTACTCGCCGGCGAGGACGAACTGGTCCGACGACTGCGGCTTGAGATCGGGGTCGACAGGCACGCGATCCGAGCCCGTCGTGAAGTACTTCATGTTCGGTTCGTACGGCAGGGCGCCCGTCAGCGTGGTCAGGTTGTCCACGCTGTTGCACTCGGGGCCGCGCGCCTGCACGGGGTCGAGCGGGTTGCAGACACCGTTGAGGGCCGGGCTCGAGCCCGGGATGCCCATCGAGCGGTTCTTCTGAACGCCGAGCTCGCCGGGGAACGTGCGATCGGCCATGTTCAGCGTGATCGCCTGGTAGAACCGCGCGAAGTTCGCCGAGATCTTGGCCCGGCCCTCGCGGGTCGGATCCCAGATCGCGCCGATACGCGGCGACCACTGGTTCGGCAGCGCGACGCCGATGTTGCCGTCGTTGCCCGTCACGATCTGCGCGTCGTAACGAACGCCGAGGTTCACCGTGACGCGGTCCATGATGCTCCACGAGTCCTGCAGGAAGCCGCCGATCGTCGTCGAGGTCGAGGTCGCCTGGAAGACGTCGAGGTTGACGACGTCGTCCGGCCCCTGGAGGAACGCGTAGCGGCGGAAGTCCGCCACGAACTGGCCGTTGGTGCTCTCGCGGAAGAACACGCCGCCGCCGAAGCCCTTCGTGTTCGTGTAGTTCAGGATCTCGAAGTCCACGCCGGCCTTGATGACGTGTTGCCCGAGCGCGTTGAGCAGCGCCGTCGCGATCACGCGGCCCTGGTAACGGTTGCTCGTGGCGATGTTCATCAGGCCCGGACCGCCGGTGCGGTACGTGTTGACGGGGCAGTTGATGTTCGCGAACTGCGCGCCACCCGTGTTGCAGTCGGCGAGCGCGTCGGCCGGGAGCGTCTCGAAGTCGGTGAGCGGGTGCGGGTTGCGGCCCATGATCCCCGGGATGCTCGAGCGACGCCAGTTCATGCCCGGCTGGTACGCGAGCTTCGTGGGGTCGTTGATGTCGTTGACGTTCGAACCGTCCGCGGCGCCCGTCGCGATGCTGTTGTAGACCCAGCCGAGGGTCGCATCGACGAGGAACTTCTTGTTCGCGAACGCCGACGAGCTCTTGATGACGATGCTGTTGTTGAACGCGTCGACCGTCTGCGCGAGCGAGTTGTACGTGCCGACCAGGTTGCCGACCGCAATGCCGCCGTCCTGCGCATCCATGCCGTACGTGCCGTTGCCGCCCGACGTCGACGGCGCGCCGAACACGGTGATGCTGACGTTGTGGTCCTGGTTGATGTTCCAGGTCAGCTTGCCGATGTACTGCATCGTCTGCTGATCGGCGTAGTACGTCTGCGGCGCGATGCCCCGGAGCGGCGTCGCCGTCTGGAAGCCCGTCGCCGAGTCGATGACCGGGACCGCCGTGTCCGCCACGCCGTCGCCGTCCGAGTCCTCGTACGTGTGGTTCAGGCGGCTGAGGACGCGCTGAAGGTTGTAGCGCTGCAGCGCCACGCTGAAGCCCGCGAAGAACCAGAGCTTGTCCTTCATGATCGGGCCGCCGATCTCGAAGCCGAAGTCACGAACCGAGCCGAGCGACGGATTCGTGTTGACCGTGCTCCCCGCGCGGGGAATCAGCGTACGCTGACCCTCGAACGCGCCCGGCGTGATCGCGCCGAAGACCGAGCCATGGAACTCGTTCGAACCACTCTTCGTGACGACGTCCATGACGCCGCCGATGCTGCGGCCGTACTCCGGCAGGTAGCCGGCCGTGATGATGTTGACCTCCTTCACGAACTCCGCCGAGAGCGGCACCGCGAGGATGCCGAACGCCGGGTCGTTCGCGGAGACGCCATCGATGATGAAGCCGTTCTCGGGCGACGACGTGCCGTTGACGGACACGCCGTACGCGTCGGCATTCGCGCCAGGGGCGACGGCAGCGAGGCTCTCGAACGAGCGCGTCGCGCCACCCTTGGCGGCAGGGGGGTTCACGGCCACGCGGCGCGTGAACTCGCTGTCGAGCGTCACGGAGACGCGCGAAGAGCCGACGTCGATCACCGGCGGCTTGCCGACGACGACGATCTCTTCACCCGCCTGAATGTTTTCGGGCAAAAGCTCCAGGTTGACGCGGACCGTCGAGCCGCTGGTGAGCTTGATACCGCCGCGCGAGAAGGGCTTGTACTGCTCCTTGTCTGCGCGGACGGTAAAACCCTCACCAGGGGGCAACTGCGGAATGCGGAAGTTACCTCCGCCATCCGTCACGACGATCTGCTCACCCTGCAGCGCGGGGGACGTCACCGTGATGACGACGTCCGCAACGGGTTGCTTCGTGGCCGCGTTACGCACCTGGCCGGTGATCACGCCGTCGGCTGCATACGCCGACCCGGCGACCATGACGACTGACGGCACAATCGTGGCCAACAGGCCTAGTCTGTCTCTGAATATCACGAGCCCTCCATCCCTCCAGAAGTGGGCCAAGTGTCGAAAAGGCGGCCGACTATACTCATGTTCCGTGACCGTCAACAACACTTTCTGCGGCCTTCCCGTAACTCTTTCTGAGGGACGCCCGGACACACCCTCCCGGTAACTCGTCCTGTCGGCGTTCCCCGACGTACCCCCGGAGCGCGCGGAGGCGCCGCTCGTCACGCGCGCCGAGGTGGTCGACGTGGCCAAACCCGTGAGGCGCGCCCCGACAGACCTGCGTCCTCGTCGTGACTCAATCTCACTCACGCACACGCGCCCTCGCGCGCGTGATGCCCCCGCAGCCCGACCTTCGGGTGCGGTACCCCCGCGCGGGGGGTGTTCGGATCCGGGAAGGCCCCGAACCAACCCAACCCTGGACGCGGGCCGGGTGATCTCTCTAGAATTCGTTGGCCCCCCAACCGCAATATCTGCGGGCCCGCGTCGTCTTTGGCTCGCGCCGGCAGACGATTTCGACTATCAGGCTTCGAGGCTCATGTTCGACTCGGTTCTAGGCCGCGACAACATCCCCAAGAGCCGCCTCGGCACGGGCGCCGTGCTGTCGGTGGTAGTCCACGCCCTCATCTTCGCCCTCGTCCTGTACATCACGACGAGACCGGTGGAGAAGAAGACGGATCTTCCGGAGGTGACGTTCATGGCGGCAGCCCCGCCACCGCCGCCGCCTCCTCCTCCTCCCCCACCCCCCGCGGGTGGGAAAAAAGTCAAGCCGATCGAGAAACCGAAGCCGGTGAAAAAACCGGACACGATCGTCGAGACGAAAGAGGAGCCCAAGCCGGAAGAGAAACCGGCGGAGGAGCCCGCGCCCGCCGAAGAGCCCGACGAGGGCGAAGGCGAAGAGGGCGGCGTTCCTGGCGGCGTGCCGGGCGGCGTGCCCGGTGGCGTGGTCGGTGGTGTGGTCGGTGGGGTGCTCGGCAACCCTGCGCCGCCGCCGCCGCCGCCGCAGAACGTGACGATCCCCTTCGGCGCGGGCATGACCCGACCCTCGCAGCCGAATGTGAACTCCTTCTACACGCAGGCGGCCCGCGCCGCTCGCGTCGAGGGGCTGATGATCGTGCGCTGCACGATCACCGAGAGCGGCGCGCTCGAGGGTTGCAGCGTCATCAAGGGTCTGCCGCACCTGAATGAGTCGGTGCTGGCCGGTCTGGCGCGGCATCGCGTGACCCCGGTCATGTTCAACGGCAAGCCCGCGCGGGTGAGCTACACGTACAACTTCCGCTTCAAGATGCAGTAGGGTCCACGCGACCCGCTTGTTGGGACATCTGGCCCAGGAAAGTTCGTTCGGCGTGTAATCGTCTGTTCAAACGGTTATCGCTGGCATTGAGCGCGCGAGGGAGGCGCGACCGAGACCATGGATTTTTCACTGAGTGGACTCTGGCATGAAATGGGCCTTTTCGCCCGGTTGGTCGTGATCGTGATGGGCATCATGAGCGTCACGTCCCTCCTAGTCGTCGGCGAGAGGCTTCTCGTGTCGTTCAAGGGCATGTCCGACTCGAAGGTGTTCGCCTCGAAGCTCGCCTCGCTCCTCGCGGACGGTCCGGGCCGGCTCGATGCCGCGGCCGACACGAAGTTCGGCAAGGACATCGGGTACCTCGGTCGCACGCTCCGCGCGGGCCTCGTCGCGTACAAGGGATCGGTCCACGGTGACAAGGACCTCTGCTTCGAGTCCGTCGCGCGCGCGCTCGAGCGTCAGCAGGCGCGTGAGCTCGCGGTCCTGAAGCGTGGCCACGGCTGGCTGGCGACGGTCGGCTCGACGGCTCCCTTCGTTGGTCTGCTCGGTACGACCATGGGCATCATCACCGCCTTCGAGAAGATGGCGGCGAGCGGCTCCGGCGGTCTCGGCACGGTCTCCGCCGGTATCGCCGAGGCCCTCCTGACGACGGCCTTTGGTCTCCTCACGGCGATCCCGGCCGTCATGGCGTTCAACTACCTCGCGGGGTGGGTCGACGCGCGTGCGGTCGACATCTCGGAGGCCTCGAACGAGTTCCTCGATCTGGTCGCGCGTCGCCTCGCCGATGGGCCGAGCGAGGAGGAGGAAGAGGGCGAGGAGAGCGAGGCCGCGGCCTAAAAAGCCGGCCCTCGCTCGAGGGTGCGCCGCGATCGTGGCGCACCCGGTGGCAGCGGGGGCGACCCTTGAGAGGGAGTAGGTGTTCTCATGGGAATGGCAGTAGGCGGCAAGAAGGGCAGCGTAAAGAACGACATCAACGTCACGCCGCTCGTCGACGTGGTGCTCGTTCTGCTGATCATCTTCATGGTCATCACGCCCATGCTCCAGCGTGGCAAGGACGTGAAGTTGCCCCAGTCCAAATCGATCGACGAGGAGAACAAGGACGCTGATCCGATCATCCTCTCGGTCACGAAAGACCGGCACATCTACATCGAGAGCGACGAGTACGACAAGGAGGGCTTCTCGCCCGCCTTGAAGGCCGTGCTCGATGAGAAGCCGGGCCGAAAGCTCCTGCTGAAGGGCGACGATGCGCTGACCGTCGGCGATGTGCGTGAGGTCATGGAGCTGGCGCGGAAGGCGGGCGCGAAGAGCGTGGCCCTCGGCGTCGAAGAGCAGAAGTAGAGCGAGCGGAGCGGAAGCGAGATGAGCAGAAAGACGAGAAGGGTGGCCATCAAGCCGGCCAATCCTCCGAACTCCGACATCAACGTCACGCCGCTCGTCGACGTCGTGCTCGTGTTGTTGATCATCTTCATGGTCGTCACGCCGTTGCTCGAGAAGAACCTCGACGTGCGCGTGCCCGACACGGAGAAGGTCGAGACGGTCACGGAAGTGCCGCCCGATCAGCTCGTCGTTCGTATCGGGACCGAGGGTGATTTCCGGATCAACTTCGACAAGGTCACGAACGAAGAGTACGTCGACAAGCTGAAGACGAAGCTCGAGCGGCGCAAAGAGGACGACAAGATCGTCTTCTTCATCGCCGACGACAAGGCGAACTACGCGCGGCTGATCACCGCGCTGGACGGGGCCAAGCAGGCCGGCGCGAAGGTCCTCGGCATGATGACCACGCCTCCCGACGAAGAAGAAGAAAAGAAAGAGTAAAACGTCGTCTTCCGGCGGATCGAAGAGCCCCGGCGTGCCCGTGCACGTCGGGGCTTTCGCGTTTTTCCGTCCACGTCAGCCCATTTCCACCGTCGAGAGATGGTCATTGCGGAGACCACCGCCGGCCTCATCAATCATTGAAGGATATTTCCGGGCACGCTGGTCTTTCCCGTGACCAGCGATGACCCGCGAGGAGGGCTGGCAGGACGAACACGCGCGCCTTCGCGGGCGGAAAAGGATTGACACACAGCCGTCACGCGTGGTTGACGCGCGCGTCACGGAAGGCCGAGCAGCGATCTGCAGCTCTCGGTCGCGTTCGTGCAGCCATCGGCCGCGCTGCAGGTCTCGCATTGCGCGACGCAGATGTTCAGGGCCGTGTCGTGCGTGGATTCGCACGTCGAGCAATCCGCGCTCAAGCCCATATCGACCGGCCCCTTCTGGCACTGCGACATGCACATCGTGCGTTGCCCCTCGGCCTGCTTCGCGCAGGTGTCGATGTCGCTCGCGCATTTGGGCGTCGTCACGCACGGGGCCTCGGCGGCCACCTCCTGCTCGACGTAATCGATCGTCGGGAACGTGCACGCGACGAGACCCGGACCGAGCCCGAGGAGCCACAAGCCGAGACAGAACACAGGTGAGCGCTCGCGCCTCGTTTTCCGCATCAAAACCTCCCTTCGATCGACACGAACCCGACGCCCGGAGCGAGCACGGGTTGCAGACGCAAGCCCGCGCTCGGGGTGCTCGTGGCGGGCGCGGTCAGCAAGAGCGCGACGCCCGCGGCCGCCGCCGCGCCCGAGAGCCCGGCGAACACGTTCACGAGCGTCGCGTACGTGGCCCCCTCCTCCGCGAGCGGCGCGACCGAGCGATCGCAGCCGGTGAGCGTGGGGCAGGCGGCCTCGACGTCCGAGAGCCTGTCCGCGCGGAGCCCGATGAACACGCCCATCGTCACGAGCGACGCCGCCGAGAGGCCAAGCGCCGCGAAGCCGAGCGTGCGCTGCGTCGAGGAGGGCCCGGGCCTGGGCTTGCCCACGTCGGCCGTCGTCGCGAGCTCGACCCGCAAGGTCTGGCCCTCCTCGACGGTGACGTGTTGCTCGCGCGTGACCTCGCCGTCGCGCCGCAACACGAGGGTGTACGCCCCTGGGTCCACGCGGTTCGCCGACCCGGCCGTCACCGGCCGACCCTCCAGCGTGATCACGTCTCCTGGGCTGCCGTCCGTGACCACGACCGTCAGCGTCGGCACCCGCTTCTCGAGCGCTTCGATGTGCTCGTTCGCCTCGGTCACGACGGTGGGCGCCGTGGGTTTGGCCTCCCGGGCGGCGAGGCGGAACGTCTCCAGCGCGTCGGCCAGCTTGCCGGTGTGCTCCAGGCAAAGCGCGATGTGGAAGCGCACCTGCGGGGTCATCTTCACCTGACCCACGCGCTGGAACAGCGCGAGCGCTTCGGCGAACTTGCCCTCGTCTTCGAGCTGCCTGCCTCGCGTGAACTGCTCGCGTGCTTCCTTGAGCTCCGCGGCCGTGGGAGGTCCGCTTGCCAGGGCGTGCGCCGGCCCCACCGTACCAGCGAGCACGGCGATCCCCACGCACGCTGCCTGAAAGGAAACCCGACGCAAACCGAACCCTCGTCGTGATGGTAACACGGTTTGCCGCCTGCCGGGGTCGGGTGGGCCTCAGAAACCCGGGTCGTTGACGTTCGTCGTGGGGCGTTTCCCCAGCGGAACCGAGGGCTTGCCCGAGGCCGATCCCGCGGGGGGTCGTGTCACGGCGTTGGCGGTGCGCGGCGTGAGGGGAGCCTGGGTGCTCGTCGGCGGGGGCGAAGCGCTGGGCGGAGCCTCGGCGGGTGGGGTTCGAGGCGGCGTGGGGATCCCTTCGGTCGTCGTGATCGCGCTGGGAGCGGGCGGCGGCGGGGCGGGATCTGCTTCGCGGCCGGAGCGCAGGCCGATCACGGCGAGGCCCGCGAGCAAGCCGATCGCGACGAGCAGGGCCGCGGCGAGCGCGGGGCCACGCCTCGAGGGGGGAGCGTCCGCGGCGCCGGGGCTCCCGGGCGGTCGCAACGAAGGCAGGGCGCGCGAGCGCTCGATGGAAACATCCGCGGGGGGGCCGATCCTGGCGAGCGCGTCCTCGAGCGCGGCGGCGAGGGCGTCGGCGTCCGTGTACCTCTCGCTCGGGTTCTTCTGGAGGCAACGCGACACGATCACGCGCACGACCTCGGGCACCGACGCGTCGAGCGGCGCGGGCGGCGACTCGGCGATCTTGGTCATGAGCGCCTGGTAGTTCGGCGCGACGAACGGGTGTTTCCCCGCGAGCATCTCGTGCAACACGACGCCGAGCGACCACACGTCGGTGCGGTGATCGACGTCGAGCTCGCCGAGCGCCTGCTCGGGGCTCATGTACGCGGGCGTGCCGATGGGCGCGCCGTTCGTCGAGGGGGACGCCTCGTCGGAGCGTTGCTTGCTGATGCCGAAGTCGAGCAACTTCGGCACCAGGCCGCCGCGTGCGCCTCGGGCCAGGAAGATGTTCTCCGGCTTGATGTCGCGGTGGACGATGCCGGCGGCGTGCGCGGCGGAGAGGCCTCGCGCGATCTCGGCGGCGATCGCGGCGGCCTCGGACGGGCGGAGCGCGCCTTGCTCCTCGATACGCGCGGCGAGCGACTGGCCCTCGAGCAGCTCCATCGCGAGGTAGAGCCCGCCTCCGGGCGCGACCTCGCCGAAGTCCGCGACGTCGACCACGTTGGGGTGGCGCAGGCGGCCGATGGCCTGCGCTTCGTGGAGGAAACGCTCGCGCGCCTCGGGGCCGGCGCGGACGGGCAGGGTGGCGAACTTGAGGGCGAAGTCGCGCCCGAGCAGCTCGTGCCGGCCCGCCCAGACCGTGCCCATCGCGCCCCGTCCGATGGGGCGGAGGAGTCGGTAACGTCCGGCGACGAGGTCTCCTTCGTTCACGTGGTGCGCAAGCTTATCACTCGCCCTGGTAACTTCCGAACACAGCCCTGCCCGAGGCGGAGGCCTGGGGGGTGGCCTGGCCGACCTGGACGACGACGGAGAGGAACGCGGCGGGCTTCAGGCCTTCGTCGGGGCCGCTCTCGTTCGTGATGTAGGACAGGCCGAGGCCGGCGAGGAAGCCGAAGGAGGTGGTGTTGCCGCCGTCGCCGAGGACCGGGATGGTCGGGGCGACGCCGAGGTAGCCGAGCAGGCCCACGCGGCCGTCGCCGAGCTGCTGGATGGAGCCGCCGAGCTGGCCTGCGATGGGGAAGGCGCGGCGCCGGACGGGGTCGTAGCTGTCGACGGCGAGGGCGACGCCGACGGCGCTGAGCACGGTGCGCGTGACGAGGGGGCGCTCGAGCCAGGGGGCGCGGGTGATCTGGAGCGTGGCCAGCATGGCCGGGATGGTGAGGTAGGCGCGGAGGCAGCTCCCGGCGGCCTCGAGGGTCTCGAAGTTCGCCTCGCCGCAGAGCGGGACGGAGTGGATGGTGGCCGAGCCGATGAGCCTACGCGCCGCCTCGGGGACGGCCTCGCCGCCCGAGCGCAAGGAGGCCGCGACGCGCGTCGCGTCCGAGACGAGCACGACCTTTCCGTCGGTGTTCAGCGGATCGCTGTAGACCGCGAGCCGCAGGCGCGAGTCGCCGTCGAAGTTCTCGGCGAGGGGCGGGAGCTGGAACTCGGCCGAGTTCGGCGTGACGATCCACTTGTGCTCGTTCAAGAGCTCGATCGGCGCGCCGTTCGAGGTGCGATCGGTGCGCGTGAGCGAGACGTAGAGCGCGAGCGGGGCGACGAGGCGCCCCTTGGTCGAGCCCATCATGCGGACGCGACAAACGCCTTGCCGGAGCGGCTCGGGCGCGATGACGAGCGACACGTGCGCGAGCGGCTGCGGCCCGGGGCCCGCGGGCGCGGTGGCCTTCCTCGGGAGCGAGGGCCGCGGCGGGCCCATCGGCGAGGGTTTGGGGGCGACGGGCGCGGGCCTCGCCGGCGTGGGCGTCTGCGCCGCGGCCTGGACCGCCGGTTTGTCGCCGGGCTTCGGCGTGGTGGGCTTCGGCGCCGCGGCGGGGGCCTTCGGCGTGAAGCCCGGCGGGGGCGTGCGCGAGGGCGGACCCGAGGGGGGACCTCCGGGCTTGCGCATCGCGGGGCCGCAGTCGACCTTGAGGTCCTCGAGCTGCGGATCGGGGAAGAGCATACGCGCCGGGTTCGACTCGACGAGGTTCTCGAGCGGCGGGACCGAGACGCGGTAGGTGGCGTTGACGACGGTCGCGGCGGCGGTGTTCTCCAGGTTGAACGCGGTGACGCGGAGCCAGCCGCCGCTCGGGAAGATACGCAGGACCTTGCCGTCGGCCTTGCCGCAGCCGCCGGAGGCGACCTCGAAGACGGGCACGGTGAAGGTGCGCTGGAAGGGCTGGACGCGGGCGTTGCCGCAGCTATCGACGATGGCGAGGTAGCGGAAGTCGGCCATCTCGGACTGCTTCGGCCACTGCAAGCCGAGCAGCACCTCGCCCGAGTCGGGTTGAGGCGGGACGGGCACGCTGTCGCGGCAGAGCGGGGCCTTTTCGACCTTGCGCCCGCCGCTCTTGTCGTCCGGGGCGACGGGCGGGTAGGCGCAGACGTGGCGGTAGTCGCGGCGGCTGAGCAGGACCGGGTCGAAGTCGAGCGTGCGGCGGCCCTGCTCGTCGAGCCGACCCCAGATGGTGAGCGGCAACGGGAGCGTGGGCGTCTGCAGCTTGATCGAGCGGAGCATGTCGTCGCCGATGCGGCTCTGGCCGGCGTCGCCGAGCGTCGTCGTGCATTGCCCCGTCGAGCAGAGCCACGGGCCGCCGCGGCGCGCCGTCTCGATCGGCACGGGGTCGGTGTCGCGCACGCTCATGAACACGCGGCTCGCCTCGGGGAAGATCTCGGGCGCGGTGCCGGGCGTGGCGCCGCCGTTTGCGGTCGCGGGGCCCCGGACGATCTGGAGGCTGCCGCTGAAATCCGCGGGCATCGGCGCCGAGCCCGAGGGGGTGTTCACGGTCGTCGTCGTCGTCCCGGGCTCGTCGCCGCCGCCGTCGTCGTCCTCCTGCGCGATCACGGGGCCCACGAACGAGAGCGAGGCGGCGATTCCGAAGAGCGCGAGGGCGCGCGACCACGGGGCACGGGCGGGGCGGGGGGCTTGTCGCATGGGGGTTTCGCTCGGGTGGATCCGCGCGCCGTCAGGGCACTTCGGCGACGACGTTGATCGGGTCGGAGACGCAGTCGGGGGCCGAGAGGAGGCGGGGCGTGACGTGGAGGCGGGCCGCGCCTTCGGACTTGGGCAAGGCGGGGATGACCGTGGCGGGATCCGGCTCTTCCTGCAGCGTCACGCTGGCCTGCTCGATGGCGAGGTGCTCGCTGCCTTCGACGCGTAGATCGACCGGCATCTTCATGCGGACGCGGTTCACGTCGAAGGCGCTGACCTCGAAGAGGTCGGCCTCGAAGCCGATGGTGGCGGTGCTCTGGAGCGCGCGCACGCGGAGCAGGCGCGGCTCCGGATCGACGACGACCCTCGGGCCCGGATCGATCTGCTTCTGGCCCGAGGTGACCGCGAAGTTGGCCTCGCCGCCGATGTCGCTGAAGCAGAGGTGGAAGCGCTCGCTCTCGCCGGTCGGGCCGAGCAGGACACGCAGGCGCGTGCGGCGCTCGGCGCAGTCTTCCGTGGTGGAGAGGGCGGCCTCGCTGAAGAGCGACTCGACGATGACGGGCGCGTCCTCGACGACGCCGGGCGCGTTCGAGGGCGGCGTGGCGCGGACGTAGGCCTCGCGGGAGCGGATGGCGCCGGGCCGCCACTTGGAGCCGAGATCATCGGGCAGCGGGCCGACGGTGCACGTGAGCGCGAGGAAGGTCGGCAG
Source organism: Polyangium spumosum (assembly GCF_009649845.1). Classification (NCBI taxonomy): domain Bacteria; kingdom Pseudomonadati; phylum Myxococcota; order Polyangiales; family Polyangiaceae; genus Polyangium; species Polyangium spumosum. The sequence continues at coordinate 1,102,296 of NZ_WJIE01000001.1, read as the reverse complement.
GACCCGCGCGCCGTCGAGGGACTCGTCGAGGCCGGCGACGAGCATCGTGAAGTTCGTCGCGGACGCGGGCAGGCCCGCGGGCAGGATCTCGACGGCCTCTTCCTTCGTTTGCTCGGCCCAGCTCACGAGGATCGAGGCCTCGCCGGACCAGTCGCTCTCGGAGGCGACGACAAAACGCGCGTAGCCCTCGCTCGACGCGGTGCACCGGAACGCGCCTTCGATCTCGCGGCACGTGGGGCTCGTGTTCTCCTCGGGGTAGGGCCGGAGGACGAGGGCCTCGGGCGGGTCGACGCGGACCGTGACGAACCCGCCGTACGCGGGCGCGCCGCCCTCGGCGAGGAACAAGGTGACGCCGGTCTCGGAGGGTTTCTGGCGCGGCAGGACGGGTTTGCCTTCGGCGTCGAGCATGTCGGCGGCGAAGAGGGAGCCCGCGACGTGGACGCGGATGTCGACCTGCCCGTTCGGCGCGAGCGGATACCCCGGCTCGATGCAGGCGGTGAAGGCGAGCGCGACGAGGACGGGGAGGCGAAGGCGCGGGCTCACTTCTGGTAGATTTCGGTGTACTCGTTGCCGAGCGGGTGGCGGTGCCAGGCGTAGGCGGACTGCGGAAAGCCGTTCTCGTCCGTGTAGTCGCATTGCCCGAGCTCCCAGTCGGTGTGCCAGATGCTGGCGCCGGTCGTGGGGTCGACCGACATCGAATGAGCGGTCACGTCCTCCTCGGCCTCGGCGGCGCCGTGCGCGAGGCGCGCGCTCGGGTCGACGTATTGCTCGAGCACGTCGATCGGCACCCGCGCGACACGGCCTCCGGGCAGGGGGATCGAGAAGACCAGGTTCTTGTGCGTGTCTCCCATACGGCTCCTGACAACGTCGCGGCGGGGGCGTTCCCATCCCACCGACGACCGAGGAGCATACCGGAAGTCCCTCCCACTTGCGCAGGTCCACCGCGTCGAGGTTCCGGAGGTCCCCCCCACGACCTGGAGGTCAACACGTTGAGGTTCCGGAGGTCCCCCCCACGACCGGAAGGTCAACACGTTGAGGTTCTGGTCCTCCCCCCCACGACCTGGAGGTCAACACGTTGGGGTTCCGGTCGTCCTCCGGAGGTCCCGGCCACTATGCCGTTGACCTCGAAGGGTGAATGGTGGCCCGATACGCAGTGGCGGCACGGAGCCGCGCAGGGACGGGCCTACGTGTGACGGCGGAGAGCAGCGGGACGGACCCCCGGATCGGCACGCTTGCCGCCGGGAAATACAGGGTCCTGCGCCTCATCGGGCGCGGCGGGATGGGGAGCGTCTACGAGGCGCAAAACGTCGCGATCGGCAAGCGCGTCGCCCTCAAGTTCCTCCGCACGCCGGCAGGCGCGGACGCTTCGGTGCGGGCGCGTTTCCACAGGGAGGCGCGCGCGGTGTCGGCGGTCGAGAGCGCGCACATCGTGCAGATCTTCGACACGGGCGAGACAGAGGCCGGCGAGCCGTTCCTCGTGATGGAGCTGTTGCAAGGCGAGGACCTGGCGACGCGCCTCCGGCGCCGCGGTCGGATGAGCGTGTCCGAGGCCGTGGCGATCGCGGCGCAGGCGCTGCGCGGGCTCAGGCGCGCGCACGCGGCGGGCGTGGTGCACCGGGATCTGAAGCCGCAGAACGTCTTCCTCGCCTCGGCCGACGACGGAAAGACGCTCGTCAAGATCGTCGACTTCGGCCTTTCGAAGGTGCTCGGCGGCGAGGCGGAGCTCGTGACGCCGTCGGGCCTGTCGGCGCAGGATCCGCTGACGCGCGTGGGGACGCCGGTCGGGACGCCGTTTTACATGTCGCCCGAGCAGATCGAGGCGCTCGACGACATCGATCCGCGCACGGACATCTGGTCGATGGGCGCGATCCTGTACGAGGCGCTCGCCGGGGCGCCGCCGTTCTCGGAGCCGACGTTCGCGCGGCTGGTGATCGCGATCTGCCACAAGGATCCGCCCGATCTCGGGACCCTCGTGCCCGGGCTGCCCGAGGCGATCGGGCGCGTGGTGCGGCGCGCCATGGCGCGGGAGCGCGACGCGAGGTTCACGACGGCCGAGGCGTTCCTCACGGCCTTGCTGGAGGCCGCGCCGGATCTCGAGCGCTCGCAAGCGTTTGGTCCGGCGGGCGCGGGCGAGGCGCCGCCGCCCCGCGCGCCGCTGCCGACGTCGGAGGCGGACACGCCGATGAACGTGCGGCCAGGGCCGACGGCGCCGGGTGACGTCGAGGCGCCGTCCGCGAAGAGCGACAGCGGCGCGGAGGCGCCGGGCGCGGAGCTGCGGACGTACACCGTGGGAGGCGCGACGTTGTGGCTGAGCGCGTCGCCCGCGTTTTCGCTCTGGCGCGGCGAGGTGAACGCGCCCGATCGGCTACGCGTCGAGACCCGGGACGGCGGCTTGTTCGAGCTCCGGCTCGAGCCCGTGGGCGTGCTGCGGCTCGGGCGCGTGGAGCGGGTGGGCGACGAGCGCAACGAGCTCGTCTACCCCGACGTGGCCTCGCGCCTGGCGGCGACGCTGCGGCACGACGGCGTGCGCTGGTGGCTCAGGCGTCGCACCGAGTGCAGCGTGCCCGTGCAGGTCGGCGCGCACGCGCTCGGGCGAGGGGAGGAGGGCGCGCTCGTGCACGGGACGTTCGTGCAGGTCGGAGGCATGCGCGCGACGATGGTGGATCGGCGCTACGTGACGCCGACGGTGCCCGCGGGGACGGTGGATCCGACGACGGGGCTGCTCGGTCGCGCGGGGCTCGAGCAGGAGATCGCGACGTTCTTGCAGCGCAAGCGCACGGGCGCGTTGCTCTGCGTGAAGACGCAGCCGTCGGGGGCGCGGCCAGGCAGCGGGGGCGCGGAGTATCCGCCGGGCGCGCTCGCCGCGGTGGCGCTGCACCGCGCCTCGCCGAGCCTGGCGGTGGGCCTCGTCGAGGAGACGGCGGTGGTGCTCGTCGCGGGCGAGGCCGCGGAGGTCGCGGAGAAGGGGCGCGCGGCGGCGGCGTCGCTGCTCCGCGTGGCCGATGGGCGCTCGTTCTCGTGCGGGTACTGGACGCTCTCCGGCGACGGGAGCGACGCGGGGCGCGAGCTCGAGCTCGCGCTGCACGCGATGACGGCGTTCTCGGAGACGTCGGGGCAAGCGGTCGCGGCGCTACGCTCGAGCGTGCCGGGCGCGCGGATCTCGAGCGTGCCGGAGGTGCTCGGCGCGTCGATCGACACGAAGCGGACGACGCTGCTCTTCGCGATCGAGGAGCAGAAGGCGCTCTCGGCGGTGGGGCCCCACGTGGTGGCGGCGCTGGAGAAGGAGCTCGCGGCTGTCGCGGCCACGCACGCGGGGCAAGCGGCGGTCGTCGCGCCGCTCGCGCCGGGCGTCGTGGCGGCGTGCGTGACGCGGAAGGTGGACGCGGTCGCGCTGGGCAGCGCGGTGCAGTGTGACTGGCACGCGCGCCCGCCGATCCTCGACGGCAAGGTGGAGCTGCCGCGCACGCTCTCGTGGGAGGTCCTGCACGGCGACGTGCAGACGCGAGCGCAGGAGCTCGCGCGCGAGTGCGCCGATCCACACGGGGTGCTCTCGGCGCTCAGCGGCGGGCTGCCGTATCCGATCTCGGGCCGCGTGCACGCCGCGATCGCCGCGTCGAGCGCGATCGAGCGGGTGAAGATGCTCTTCGACGTACTCGAGGGCACGTGGCGCTTCATCGCGACGGTGCTGCTCTCGGCGTACTTCGCGCGCAGGCCCGCCGAGGGCGCGGCCGAGCCGGCGCCGGGGTTCGACGCGATGGTCGAGCTCTACCGGCGGCACGGCAGCCGCGACGGCTTCGCGCTCGGGACCTGGCGGGAGATCGCGCGGGCGGCGGCGAAGGGCTTCGACGGGCGCGACGATCCGATCGGCGCGCTCGTGCGGGACGTGCTCGGCGTCAGGCTCTCGCAGAACCAGACGTTCGAGACGCTCTCGAACCTGATGCAGGTCGAGCGCAACAGCTTCGCGCACGGGCACTACAACGAGGCGCGCGCGGCCGCCGATCTGCCCGAGTTCGAGCAGATGACGCGCACCTTGCTCCGGGCGCTCCGGCCGCTCTGCGCGTGGACGCTCGTCACGGTCGAGAAGACGGAGCCGGATCTCTACGGCGATCTGCAGACGGTCGAGTTCATCGACCACACGGGCGCGTTCAACACGGGGACACGGAGGCGGCTCGGGCTGAACAGCCCGATGCGCCTGGCGAACGTGACGTACCTCGCGCGGTGGCGCGAGGGGCTCGTGCTGCCGCTCGAGCCGTTCTTGCGGCGCGTGGCGCACGAGGAGAGGTTCGATGTGTTCTGGATGGAGCACTTGCCGCGCGCCGGGACGTGCCTCATGAGCTCGGTGGTCGGAGGCCCTTCCATCAAGGTGCCGTGCGACGTACGAAGGCTCCCGCCCCTCTTGCGGCTCGTGATGGAGCGAGCTTCCTGAGGACGAGGCGCGGGGCCTGCTGAACGAGGTAGGGATGCATCTTCACGCGACGGTTTCGATCTGGCAGCGGGAGCACGACGGGACGTACGTGGCCGAGCTGGACGGCTACAAGCTCAAGCTCACGTGGAAGCCCGAGGCCCCGGGAGAGCGGCGCGGCTTCTGCTGGGAGGCCGAGCGAGACGGCAAGGAGGCCGCGAAGTCGGACGAGCTCTTCGAGGAGGCCGAGGTCGCGATGGCCCACGCCGAGCATTTCGCGAAGCAGAAGGCCGCGTCGTAGTCCCAACATGAGCGCAAGAGCGCCGCGGGAATACGCCTCGGGTGAGCTCCTCGACGGGCGGTTCTTGCTCCTCGAGCGGCTCGGTCGTGGCGGGTTCGGCGACGTGTGGCGGGCCGAGGAGCTCTTGCCCGACGGCGCGCCGCTGCGCACGCTCGCGCTGAAGCTCCTCTTGCGGACGGCGTACGACGCCGCGCACTGGGCCGAGGAGGCGAAGCTGCTCGCCTCGTTCCGGCACCCCGCGCTCGTGACGATCTACGCGGCCGGCGTGCTGCGCGAGCCGGAGCCGCTCCCGTTCGTCGCGATGGAGCTGCTCGAGGGCAAGAACCTCGCGGACGTGCTGCGCGAGCGGAGGCGCGTGCCCTGGCGGCGCGTGCTCGGCTGGGCGCGAAGGGCGGCGGCGGCGCTCGACGTGATCCACGCGCGGGGCGTGGTGCACCTCGATCTCAAGCCGGCGAACCTGTTCCTCTCGAACGACGGCGCGCTCAAGGTGCTCGACTTCGGCATCTCGCGGCGGTCCGGATCGAAGGCGCCCGAGGTCGCGCCGCCGATGCTCGCCGACGGCGAGGGGCTCGAGACGGCGGCGTTCGTCGCAGCGCAGGACGAACGCGCGTCGCTCCCGCACGCGCCGTCGCGCTCTCCTTCCACCCGCGCGCAGAGCTCGGGCCGCGCCGTCGTGGGCACGCCGGGGTACATGGCGCCCGAGATCCTCGAGCTCGCCGAGCCCACGCCCGCGGCCGACGCGTACGCCCTCGCCGCCACGATCGTGAAGCTCGCGACGGGGCGCATGCCGTACGAGGACGTCGCGGACGAGCCGACGGAGCTCTCCGATCCCTCGGCGATGAGCGCGTGGTTCTCCGATCTGCGCGACGCGACGCTCCGCGGCCGGCTGCGGGATCTCGCGGCCGATCCGGCGGGCCTGCCGCGCGGGCTCGTGGCGCTGCTCGTCCGCCTGCTGTCCGTGGATCCGCAGCAACGAGGCGTGACGCCGGGCAAGCTCGCCGCGCTCTTCGACGAGGCGTGGGAGCGACCGTACGGCGTGATGGATCCGCCGTACGCCGGGCTCGTGCCGCTGCCGAAGGAGGCCGAGGGGCAGCTCTTCGGGCGCGACGACGACGTCGCGCGCCTCGGCCGCGAGCTCGCGTTCGAACCGGCGCTGGTGCTGTACGGGCCACGCGGGGCGGGCAAGTCGTCGCTCGCGCGGGCCGGCCTCGTCCCGCACCTCGCGCGCGCCGCGGTGGACGGCAAGGACGACTGGATCACGCTCTGCGTTCGGCCGGGCGAGCACCCCGATCGAGCGCTCGACGCGGCGCTCGGCGCGCTCGATCCGGCCCTCGCCGGCGCTTCGTCGGAGGAGATCACGCGCCACGCCGCGAGCTCGGCCGTGGGTGTCGTCTTGCTCGTCGATCCGCTGGAGGAGGCGCTCGCCGCGCCGGAAGGCACGAACACGCGGCTCGCGCGCCTGCTCGCCGATCTCGCGGAGGGCGGCGAGCGGCCGGGGCTACGCGCGCTCTCGACGCTCGGCGAGAAGGACGTCACGAGCCTCGCGAACCCGGCGTCGCCCTTCGCCGCTCTGCGCGCGGCGCTGCGCTTCGTGGGCCCTCCGCCGGCCGCGGCCGTGCTCGACATCGTGACCGGGCCCGCGCGGCTCGCGGGCGCGCGGGTGATCGGCGCGGACGCGATCGTGGCCGACATGCAGCGTGAGCTCCGCGGCGCGGATGATCGTCTGCCGCTCTGCGCGCTCGCGCTCGCGGCGCTCTGGGGGAAACGCGCGGGCCTCGTGCTCTCCGCGGAGAAGTGGCAGAAGCTCGGCGGGCTCGTCGGCGCGCTCGCCGCGCACGCCGAAGAGCTCTTCCTCTCGCTCGACGACGCGTCACGCGAGATCGCGATCGAGGCGGTCTTGCGGCTCTCGACGACCGATCACGGACCCCTTCGCTGGGACGAGGAGGAGCTCGTCACGGTCCTCGGCGACGACGGCGCGCTCGCGCGGCGCGTGATCTTGCGCCTCGAGCGCGAGGGCCTCGTCCGGCGGCGCGACGGCCGCGTCGAGCTCTCGCACCCTTCGATCGCCGTGCTGCCGCGGGTCGAGCAGGTGCGCAGCCGCGAGGCCGAGCGGCTCGTCTTCCTCGAGCGGCTGCGCGACGCGGCGATCGCCTGGGATCGAGCGGCGTACCACCCGGACTTCCTGCTCACGGGCTGGCTCTTCGAGGAGGTCGAGCGCAGGCCCACCTGGACGCGTGGCTCGCTCACCACGCTCGAACGCCAGCTCGTCACGAGGAGCCGTCGCCTCGCGCGGCGGCGCAAGATCATGAAGGGCGCCTCGCTCGTGCTCTTGCTCGCGCTGCTCGCCTCTGCGGTCGTGGGGAAACGCGCGATCGACGATCGGCAAGCGCGCGCCGAGCGAGCGCGCCTCGAGGCCGAAGAGCGCGCCTACGTGGCCGACGTCCTCTTCCGGTCACGCCGCGTCGACGACCCGTACCAGCGCGCGGCCTGGATCGCCGAGGCCATCGAGTTCGGCGCGGAGGATCCGGCGCTGCCGCTCGACCTGCTCCGCGCGGGATCGGGCCTGCCGCGCGCGCAGTTCCTCACGCTCGAGCCCTCGACGAACCCGGTGTTCCCTTGGGACGATCGGTGGCTCGTCGCGACACAAGGATCCACGCGGCTCGTCGTCGTCGATCTGCACTTCGACCCGTTCTACCAGGCCACGCCCGAGGGCGAAGCGCCGCCCGAGCGAGCGGAGCTGCATCCACGCACGCTCGTCGTGCGCCCTCACGACGCGCCGTTCGTCGAGCGTGTCCCGCTCCCCTTCGACACGGCGCTCGCCACGCGTTCGGTGACGGGCGAGGTGCGTATCTTCCGGCTACGACCCGACGGCGAGGTCGAGCTCGCGGCCATCGCGCCGCGTCGTTGCACGGGCGCGCTCGAGGTCGCGGACGCGGCGCCCGTGCTCGCGTGCCCTTCGGAGAGTGGGCTCTTGCGCTGGGATCTCCGCCGGCCCGGGGAGGTCACCACGCACCCGTTCCAGGGCATCGTGCTCGACGTCTCGCCGGATGGATCCCTCGTCGCGGCCGCGTCCGGATCGAGGCTCGTGATCTGGCGATCGGCCGACGGCACGACGAGCGAGGTGAAGGCGACGAGCGCGCCCATCCTCGCGCGCTTCGGCCCGCGTGAGCCGTTGCTCGCCCTCGCCGAGCTCGGCGCCTTCGAGATCTTCGATCCCGCGCGGCTCGACGCGCCCCTCTTCCGCGGCGAGAGCGTCGAGGCGCCCTCGTCCCTTCGCTGGGACGAAGGTGGCCTCGACGTCGCGATCTGCGGCGCCGACCCCACGAGCCCCGACAAGGCCCTCACCGGCCGGTACCACTACCTCCGCCGCGGCGGACGCGCGCCCGGCGATACGCCTCCGAAGGGCGCTCCTTGCGCGCCTGCGCCTCGCCCCAGGCGCCCGCGGCTCATCACCTCGCGGGACGAGGTCCCCGAGCTCGCGCGTGTCCCCATCGGCCCGCGTGATCTGCTCGGCGGCCATCGCCTCGAGGACGGCAGCGTCGTGACCGCCGACCTCGTGCTGCTCGCCGGCGCCACGAGCGCGATCGAGCCACTCGTGCAGTTCCGCGGCGCGGACGAGCGCGGCCATGAGGGCGAGCCCTCGAAGACGAGCTCGGTCCTCGCCGTGGTGCGCGAGAGCAATGACGTCGTCGCGTTCCAGGTGGACGACGAGGTCCGCTTCTACCGCATCGCCGATGGCAAGCGCGAGCTCGGCCGCAAGGGCAACCTCCTGCGCCGCTGCCAGGACGGCCGCGTCGCCGCGTGGGCGCGCGAGGGCGACACGTGGCACGTGTTCGACGCTCGCAGCGGCGCCACGATCGGGAAGGTCGCTCGCGAGCCGGGCCTCGTCCTCGCCGTGGACGAGGTGTGCCGCGCTCTCTTCACGCAGCGGCTCGACGGCGCGCTCGTGGTGACGTCCCTCGACGGCGCCTCACCCACGCCGCGCGTGATGGCCTCTGCGGACGGCTACGTGTACGACGTGCGCCCGAGCGCCGCGCGTGGCGGGGCTTCGGCGGGCCTGTGGATCGCGGTGAGCTCCGGCGCGGTCGCGCGGATCGACGAGGCGACGGCGGAGGTCCGGGTGCTCGGGTACGCGAGCCCGCGCGCGACGGCGCTCGCCGACGGGCCTCGGCCGGGCGAGCTCGTGTATGCGGACGACACGGGCGTCGTCGTGCTCCACGCGCAGGGCCCCGAGCGTGTGCTCGAGGCCTCGGCGGCCACGGTCTGGGAGGACGTCTCCGTCGCGCCGGACGGCCGCTCCATGCTCCTGCTCTCGGCGGATCGTGTGGCGGCGCTCGACGTCGCGCGGCGCGAGATCGTGGGCAACATGCCGCTGCGCGGGCGCACGCGTTTCGTGCCCTGGGATGCTGCGGGCTCCGTGCTCGTGTGGTCGTTTGATCGTCCCGGGGGCGTGGAAGGGGAGATCATCCCCCGGGGCCGTCCTCTGGCGGACGTGGTCGCGCGGGCGCTCTCGAACCTGCGCGTGGATCACGGCCGGCTCGGCATCCCGCAGTGAACGCGCTCTCTCAGGACACGCCGAGCAGCTCGACCTCGAAGACGAGCGTCGCGTTCGGCGGGATGAGCCCCGGGAAGCCGCGCTCGCCGTAGGCCAGGTGCCCCGGGATCGTGAGCTTGCGGATCTCGCCCACCTTCATCCCGGCCACGCCCTGGTCCCAGCCCTTGATCACCCTCCCGGCGCCGAGCGGGAACTGGAAGGGCTTGCCCCGGTCGCGGGAGCTGTCGAACTTGGTGCCGTCCGTGAGCGTACCCACGTAGTGGACCGAGACCGTGTTTCCAGCCTGGGCCTCTGCGCCCTGTCCTTCGCGGACTTTGACGATTTCGAGTTCGCCGTTCGCCATCTGAATCCTCCTCTTCGGGGCCTGGGGCGTATTCGACCGGCTGGCCGCTCGCTCGTCAAGCGAATCGGGGGCTCGACGTGGGAAAACGTGCCTGTGGGGCGCGCCCGCGTCGGGGGCGCGGTAGGCTCTCCGGCATGAGCGATCAGGAGAGCGGACGTATCGCGCTCGTCACGGGCGGAGCGGTGCGTGTGGGGCGGACGATCGTGGAGGCGCTCGTCGACGACGGATACGACGTCCTCATTCATTATGCGGCGAGCGAGGAGGCCGCGCGCGAGGCGCGCGAGCACCTCCTTTCGCGGGGCGCGCGTGTCGAGCTCCATCGGGCCGACCTTTCGGACCGTACGGGGGTGAGCGGCCTCGCGGCCCGGGCGCGGCGGTTCGGCGCGGGCAGGATCGACCTGCTCGTGCACAACGCTGCCAATTTCGAGCGGGTATCGCCGGACGCGCTCGACGCGGGCGCCTGGGATCGTGCGATGGCGTTGAACGCGACGGCGCCTTATCTGCTCACGCTCGCGCTCGCGCCGGAGCTCCGCGCGGCGAAGGGGGCCGTCGTGGCGATCGGCTGCGTCAGCGCGGAGCGGCCCTTCAAGCATTACATCCCGTATTCGATCTCCAAGGCCGCGCTCGTCTCGGTGATGCAGGGGCTTTCCCTGGCGCTCGCGCCCGACGTGCGCGTCAACGTGGTTTCGCCGGGTACGGTCCTGCCGCCCGAGGACGCCGACGACGAGCGGCGCGAGCGGATGCTGCGGAAGATACCGCTCGGGCGGATCGGCGAGCCTTCCGACGTGGCGCGCGCGGTTTTGTTTTTTGCGAAAAACCACTTCGTGACGGGGCAGGTGCTCGCCGTGGACGGCGGACGCTCCATTGTGTGAGGGTTCGTCGGGGCTGGATCATACGCAGGTTTTCCGAATTCCCTCACCCAGCGGTTTTTCCGTTCCATGATAGGTTTCGCCTTCATGAGAACCGTTTTCCGCCTCGCCATACCGATGATGATTCTGCTGGCCGCGTGCGGGGAGGACCCTCCGGAGGCCGAGGTCCCCGAGCTGGCCGAGGATCTTTCGTTTCCCGAGGGGTTTCTGTTCGGCACCGCGATCGGCGGTTTCCAGGTCGACATGGGCTGCCCGACGCCCGGCCTCGGTGGTTGCGTCGATAACGGATCGGATTGGTATGCGTTCGCGACCTCCCCCGCGACGACGGGCTCCGCCAAGGCATACCTGTCCGGGCAAGATCCCGCCGTCGTCGGCCCCGGGTTCTGGGAGCTCTACGACATGGATCTCGATCGGGCGCGGGGCGAGCTGCACAATGGCGCGTTTCGCTTCAGCATCGAGTGGAGCCGCGTCTTCCCGGCGTCGACCGAGGGGATCACGGGGTACGAGGCGCTGCGGGCCGTGGCGGACGAGGCCACGCTCGCGCATTACCACGCCATGCTCGCCGGCCTCCGGGTGCGCGGCATGTCCCCCATCGTCACCCTGAATCACGGTACGCTGCCCGGGTGGATTCACGACAGCGTCGGGTGCCACCTGAACCTCGCCGCGTGTTCGCCGCGGGGGTGGCTCGATCGCGAGCGCACCGTCGCCGAGATCGCCAAGTACGCGGCCTTCGTCGCGCGGGAGTTCGGCGCGGACGTCGATCGCTGGGCCACCCTGAACGAGCCTTTTGCGGTCCTGCACGCCGGTTACCTCGCTCCGAGCGTCGAGCGCAGCCATCCGCCGGCGGTGTCCCTCGCGCTTGGCGAGGCCAAGGAGGTGTTCGTCGCGCTCGTCGAGGCGCACGCGCGCATGTACGACGCGGTCAAGGCGAACGACGTGGTCGACGCCGACGGCGACGGAGCGCCCTCCGACGTCGGCCTCGTGTACGGCATGACGCCCGCGTCCCCGGCCGAGCCGACGAACACGCTCGACGTGAAGGCCGCCAAAAACCTGTTTTACCTGTACAACCTCGCTTACCTCGACGCCGTCGCGCGGGGGGAGCTCGACGCGGAGCTCGCGGGAAAGAGCGCGCGGCGCGCCGATCTGGAGGGCCGCATGGATTGGCTCGGCGTCACGTATCGAGCGCCCTTGACGGTGAAGGGCACGAGCGTGCCCTTGCTCCACGAGCTCTCGCCGCTCGGCACGTTCGATCCGTTCGACGTGCGCCCGGGCGCGGAGGACCCCGAGGGCCTCTACGAGATGCTCTCGCTCGCCCAGCGCAGCTATGGATTGCCGCTCTTCGTCGCGGGCAATGGGCTCGATCACCCGGAGGACGACGACGACGCGGGGCCGAGTTACCTCGTCCGGCACCTCGCCTGGGCGAGCCGCGCCGTGCGAGAGGGGATCGACCTGCGCGGGTATTTTTTCTGGAGCCTGCTCGACGGTTATGCCTGGAACCAGGGCACGAACCGGCGTCACGGGCTCTATGCGGTCGACCCCGCGGATCCGCAGAAGAACCGCACGCCGCGCAAGACGGCCGAGACCTATGGCCTCATCGCCGAGGAGCGCCGGATCTCGCCCGAGCTCCTCGTGGCGTATCCGGCGCCGCGATGAGGGCCGGGCCACCACGCGCGCCGTTCGCAGCAAACGCGCTTTCCGGGGGAAGGCGCGTTAAGATGAGGCGTGGTGAACGCCTCGCCCCGCCCTGCCCCTCACGAAGGCGCGCCCGCGCGAGGGCCCGGCCGATGAGCCACGTGGCGCAGATGCTCCGCGTCGCCGCGGCCGAGCCGGTCGAGCCTCCGCTCGACGGCCCCGTCGTCCGCGTCCGCGCGCGCTTCGGCAAGACCTGGGCGGCGCCGGGGACGGGCTTCTTCATCGCGGACTGGCTCTCCTCGGTCGTCACGGCCCGGCACGTCGTCGGGCTCGCGGGAGGCGCGGCGCCCTCGGAGGTCTCGGTCAAGGTGCTCTCGGGCGGCCGGTGGATCGAGCTCGAGACCGTCGCCATCGCGTTTCCGTCGGGCGGCGTCGCGGCCGACGACGTGGCGGTCGTCCGCGTGAACGCGCGCTGCACGAGCGCGCTGCGCATGGCCACGCTCGACGCGCCCGTCGCCGCGCAGATATGGGGGTATCCCCTGGGAAACGAGGCGCCGCGGCCGCCCGTGGTCGTGCCGGCGCGGGCGAGGCCGGCCGATGCGCGGGTCCTGCTCGATCGTCAGGGCCGCATCGGCATGAGCGGCGGGCCCGTGGTCGCGCTCGTCGGCGAGGGGCCACCCGTGGCGGTGGTCGGCATCTACCTCGGCCCCGGCCCGAGCGGCGGCGGCCGGGCCCAGGCGCTCGCCGCCCCGTCGGTGCTCGCCAGCATGGAAGCCGCGATGGCTTGCGCTTGATTGCTTGCAAAGAGACGCCATGAGGACGAGGACCAAACATTCGATCGTCGCAATCGGGCTCACGCTCCTCGGCACGGCCGCGGGTGGCGTCGCGAGCGCCGGGCAAGTCACGCTCGTCGACGTCCCTTCGGATCAACCCACGCCTCCCGCGAATGCGGCGCCTGCTCCGCTGCCCGTGATACCGGCCGGGAGCGGGGCCACGCGCCCGGACGACGCGGGGGATCCCGTGCAGGTCCACGTCGATCGTGTCGAATCGCTGGTCTCGTTCGCGCGCGCCTTGCGGGCGTCCTGCGCGGGCGGGGCGGGCGAGGATCCGAAGGCCGCGCTCGAGAAGGCCGCGGCGCGGCTCGTGGCCGAGCGCAAGGGGATCGAGGCCGTCGAGGCGCGGCAAAAGAAGCTCGAGCAAGACCTCGTCGCGAGGCCGTTCGAGGCGCGGACGGTCGCGGCGCTCGGGGCGGTGAAACGCGAGAAGAAGGCCCTCGAAGACGCCGCGCGGCGAGAGGTCGCGGGCAAGGTCGACGAGGCGGCGCGTGGCCTCGTGGGATTACGCGGCGAGCTCTGCGCCGAGCTCTGCGGGGCAGGGGACACGGCCTCGTCGCCGGTCGACATGTGCGAGTTCTCGTCACCCGCGCTGGCGAATGCGGCCGTGATCGCGGACCACCGCTCCGTCGAGGCCGTCGCGCGTCACGTGGCCAGGAAATTCGCCCCGATCCGCGTCGTCCTCGCGGATCGGAGCGTCCTCTCCCTCGCCGAGATGGGCGAGGCCGATCCGCTCCTCGCCCGCCAATGGCCCCTGCTGGGGGTGCCCGCGGCGGCGACCCGGATCTTCACCGTGCAGCACACCGGCCTCGAGGTCGCCGCGTTCACGGCGGCCACGCTCGACGTCGGCGTCCGGGCGCTCGCGAGCTTCGTGGGCGACAGGGCCCGGCGCGAGGCGCTCGCGTGGTTCCTCGAGCGATTGCACGAGGACGCCTGCGGACGGGCGAAGACGCCGGCCGGCGCGCAGGGCGAACCCTATCGGGAGATTCGATCGTACTGGTTGCCCACGACCTGCGCCCTCTCCACCCGTCGCCTCGATTTCGCGCAATATGGCGGCGGCGAGAGCTTGCTCGGCGCGCTACGCGGCGCGGTCGCCTCCGACGTGAAGGGCTGGCCCGGCGTCGCGCTCGGCCTCGGCGTCGGGACCTCGTTGTGGGCCGACATGAACCTCGGCGGGACGCTCTTCTCCTGCGAGGAAGACCCTTCGGCCCCCCTCGTCTGCGAAACCAGCACGCCCGACCGCGTCACCTGCGAGGCCCGCGCGAGGCGGCGGCTCGCTTGTGGCGCGGAGGCGCGCCTGCGCGCGGCGGCCGGCAAGCTCGTCTCCGACCTCTCCACGGGCGCGAATGCGGCCTTGAGCCTCGCCCATTTCGGCGACGAGATCGACGGCGTGAACGGGTATCGTGTCTTTCGTGGCGCGCCCGGCCGGCTCTTCAGCCCGCGCCTCGAAATCGCGGCGTGCGCCGCCTCCCTCCCGCACGTCTTCCAGGAGTATGGCGAGCTCGTCCGGCAGACCCGGCCCGGCCGCGCCGAGGAGACCGAGGCGCTCCTGCTCGCCGCGCTCACCACGTCACCCGCCTGCTTCACCCTCGTCGGCCGGGGTTTTTCCCGGAGCGATTGCCCCGTGTTCTCCGCCGACCTCGACGCGCCCGCCGCCCGCGCGTGTCGCCGCAAGGACCCGAACCTCCCGGGCGACCCGGACGCGGCGCTGCTCACCACGCTCGAAGCCACGGGGCCCCTCGAAAAGCTCTCGACGATCGTGCGGTGGTCGAGCTTCGTGCGTCTCCCCGCGGCCGAGCTCGCGACCCGCTGGAGCGCCGTGCTCATGGCCTTCGAGGCCTATCGAGCCGCCGCGGAGGCGCTCCGCGCGCCGATCGATCCCAGGCTCGTGCCCCCGCCCGCCCTCCAGATCGGCGTGGACGTCGACGGCAAAAAGATCGGTGAAATCGTGCGGGCCCTCGAGGCCTACGCCCGTGACACGTCGCGGTTGGCGAGCCAAACGCGATCCTTCGCCCTCCAGCGCGCCGCCGTGGTCCTCGCCCGCGCGTCGCTCGACCTCGCCGTCGCCTTCGTCGCGGCCGGCGAGCGCCTCTCCGAGGCCGCCCCGCTCCCGGGCCTCTGCAAGGCGGCCACGTGTTCGCCCGGCGAGATCGCGCCGCACTTCGCCGCGGCGCGGGTCGAGCTCGGGCGCCTCGCGGGGAGCGTCGAGACGATCGAGGCGGCGCTCGCCGAGGATTGGGGGCGGGTCGTGGCGCGGGTCGTGGCGGCCGCGCGGGCCGATCTCACGCGGATGTGCCAGGACGAGGCGTGCAGGGAGCTCTGCGCCGCGGGGAAGGGGCCTTGCCGCCCGCTCGACGCGATCGCGCGCCACAGCGGCCTCTTCGCGTCGATCGCCTTCGAGGCCGATCCTTCGCGGATCGCCGAGGCCCTCGACGCGGCCGCCATGCCCATCGGCGGCTGGCGACGGAAAAACACGCCCGGCGCCACCACCCTCTCGATCAACGCGTTCCCCGGCATGTTCGTCGGCGGCGAATTGCGCTTCGGCACGTACGGGACCACCACCGAGCGCGGCGGCGTGCCCCACGTCGTCGCCCCGACCCTGACCATGCCGCTCGGCCTCGATTTCGCGAGCGGGCGCGGCGGTTACAACCTCGGCGCGTTCTTCTCGCTCATCGATCCGGCCGCTTATCTGCAATACGACGTCGAACGGAATGGCCGTCTGCCCGGGGCGCAGCTCCTCACCCTGCTCGCGCCGGGCGTCTACCTGCGCGCGGGCCTCTTCGACAGCCCCTTCAACCTCGGGATTTACGGCGTCTTCCGGCCCGGGCTCCGCGCCTGGGAGTCCGGGCTCAGCATGCCGGGCGCCCACGCCTTGCAGGTCGGCCTGGCGGCGAGCGTCGACGTCACGATCTTCGACCTGTTCACCGGCAAAGCGGCGGAGTGATCACCACGGGAGCGTGTGGCCGCGGAAATGGAAGAAGCCGCCCGTATCGGCGATCGTGAGCCGATCGACGAGCGCGACGATCCCCGCCGCCGACTCCTCCACCGATATCGGCGCATCGGGCCCGCCCATGTCCGTCTTCACCCAGTCCGGGTGGAGGACCACCACGGTGAAGCCCTCGCCGCGCAGATCGAGCGACATCGATTTGTTCGCCATGTTCAGCGCCGCCTTCGACATTCGATAGGCGTAGGCGCCGCCGTCCGTGTTCTCGGCGATGGAGCCCATGCGGCTCGACATGTTCACGATCTTGCGCATCGAGCTCCGCCGCAGGTGTGGCAAGAGCGCCGCCGTGACGCGCAGCGGCCCGACCGCGTTCGTGTCGACGGTGCGCGTCACGTCCGCGAAATCGAGGTCCGCGAGCGAAACCCACTTCCCGAGGATGCCCGCGTTGTTGATGAGCACGTCCACCGCCACGTCACCGAGCGCCGTGGCAAAGGTTCGTACGCTTGTGTCGTCACCTACGTCACATGTCAAGATACGCAGCCTGCCGCCCGCGCCCCGGCCGAGCGCCGCGAGCTCGCGCGCCGCTTCCGGGTTCCGGACGGCGGCGTCCACGTGGTCGCCGCGGTCGAGATACCTGCGCGCGAGCTCCAGGCCGATGCCACGGTTCGCTCCAGTGATGACGATTCGCATGCCGTGAGGTGTAGCACAGCCGATCCGTCATTTCCCGATCGATTTGCAGCAACGGAAGCCGAGGTGGTAATTGCCGTGGCTGTTGGGATCCGTCACCCGGGTCGCGTGCCAGTCGGGCGCGCGCCACCGGCAATCGTCCGGGTGCGCCTCGAACTCCGAGAAGATGAACCAGCTCCCCTTCATCTCGGTCTGACCTGTGCCCCCGCGGCTCGTCAGCTCCCCGGGGCGCAGCGGTAGGTTCATGTGCTCCGCCACGTTCCCGTGTTGATCGTACACGCCGAACGGGCTTCTGCACTCCGGGAAGGATCCGGCCGGGAACGTGTTCGTCCCGCAGCGCTTCCATCCGCTCGACGTGCACCCTTTGCTCTTCCGGCTCTTCGTGGCGCACTTCGAATGGTCCTTCGCGCGGCCGTAGGCCCAGACGAGCTCGCGATCCCGATTGTGCAGGTCCTTCGATTCCTTGCGCGGCCTGTCGAACGAATACTCCTGCTCGGGCGCGTGGACGGCGCCGGCGCACGCGCCCTCCCATTCGTGCGCGTCGCAGAGCCGCTTGCCGATCGCCTCGCAGAGCTCGGCCGCCTCCTTCGCCGTCGGGCCCGTGACCGGGTGCTCGCACGGGATGCCCGGGAACTCGTAGCGGTCGACGCAGACCCGCGCGTCCGCCTCCTTCTCCCCCGCGAGCCCGTCATAAACAGGCGCCATGAACGGCGCGCCGCACATCGGTTCGTCCTGCTCGAACCCCCCGGCCGCGTTGCGCGCCTCGCGGCACGCCTTCCGGGTCATCGGATGTTTCGTGACCTTGGGGTTGCCCTGGCCGAGCACCGGCGAACGCTGGAAAATGGCGCGAACGGTGGCCATTTGCTCGTCCGTGACGTGAAGCATGGAGACCATGCGCCGGAAGAGCGCCTCACGTTGCTCCTCGAGCGTGTCCGGGTAGAGATCCTCGTCGGGGAGCGGCGGCAGGGGCGCGAATGCCTTGGGCGCGGGCGCCTCGGGCTCCTTCGGGGGCGGCGCGGGCGCGGCGACGCTCGGCGCAGCCGACGCCGAGGCCGGCGCGGTCGGAGCGGCTTCCTTCTCGCGGGTCTCGGCAGACGTGCAGCCGGCGAGGGCTGAAGCGAGGACCACGAGGGCGGCGCGGCGGATCGGGGAGGCAAAGAGGGGAGGCATGCGGCTCGAGGGACGCGTGGCGGGCGCGGTCTTCTTCCCCGCGCGTGGACGGAGCTATACCGCGAGCGGAGGGGATCGTCATCCTGGTCCGGTCCCTTCGTGGGAGGACCCGGATCTCGCCGCATCTGCCGGCGTGCGGCTCGAGCGGGCGCCGAGAAGACACGTGATCTGCCGGCGAACAGGCCGTGACCTCGGGAGGATCACGTCTCGCCTCGGCGAGCGCCGGCCGCGCGCGGGGGAGGATCAGGGGCGTCCTCGCCGGGGGATCTCCGCGGAGCGGGCGAGGGACGGGTTCGTCTGGCTCCGCTCCGCCGGAGAGCGGAGGAGGATCACCCCCGCGCGGCGCTCAATCGGCGCAACATCGGAAGCCCGTGTTCGCCTCCGCTGCGTTGCGCGGGCGCGAGCTCGAGATGTCACAATCGACGTTCTCGGCCGTGCTGGAGAACGATCCGCCGCGGCGCCGGCAGATGTCCGCGCCGCCGTCGGACGGGATACAAGCGTCCTCCCATTCCCACACGTTCCCGCTCATGTCGACGATCCCGGGGAAGCCGCCCTCGCAGCTCGCGAGCGTGCCCACGGGCAAGACGGCGCCGTAGGCCGCGTCCTTCACGTTGCAGGCGTTCGCGTCGTACGCCTGGCCATAAGGATACCCTTGCGCGCCGCCGTGGCTGCAAGCGCCGAACCACTGGTTCCGCGTGGGATCGTCGTGCGCATAATACGGCGCCGGGCCGCCGCCGATGCGGCCGCAGAGCCGCTTGCCCACGGCCTTGCAATAGGCGAACGCGTCGCACCAGTCGACGTTGCCGACGGGGTAATCGTCCTTCGGCGGCATCCCTGCGGAGGGCGCGAAGGAGAGGTTCGACGCGCAATAGGGGACCTGGCTCGCGACGTCCGGCGCGCTCTCGAGCCAGGCGACGTAGTGCGCGTTCGTCACCTCGGTGGCGTCGATGCAATACGCGTCTCCGTCCCAGCCCGGCACGGCGACCATGGGCGGCGTGTTCGGGACCGAGGGGCAGGCCTTCGGGCCCGCGTCGTCGATGAACATCCCGCTGCTGCTCGAGCTGGCGGCGCCTCCCATGCCGCCCATGCCGCCCGTGCCCGAGGCGACCGAGCCCGCGCCGCCGCCCCCGTTCCCCCCCGCGCCGCCCGCGCCTCCGGACGCGGTGGTTTGTCCAATGACGTCGGGCGGATCGGAGCCACAACCGGCGGTCGCGTGGCTCGCGACGACGGCGACGGGCAGGGCGGCGAAGCCCAGGAGGAGGGTACGGCGTAGAATGTCTCGGCGCATCGCTCCCCCGAGGAATATCCCATCGGGGGGGCGACGAGAAGGGGCGGGACGTCAGGGGATGACGCTGAGGACCGGGAGCTCGGTGACCTCGAAGGAGAGGCCGCCGTTCGCGCCGGCGCCGTCGAGGTCGCAATAGGTCCAGGTCGACCCGGCGTCGCGGCTGAAGCGATAGACGTACCGGTACGAGCCGGGCGTCGCGGGGGCCGTGAACGTGGCCTGGTACTCGTCGTCGTTGCCGGACTGGGTGTTGAACGTCGCCGGGACGAACGTGTACCCGCTCTGGGTGGTCGGATTGATGGTCGCCTCGCCAAACCCGAGCTCGGCCACGATGTCGGCGCTCGCGCCGGCCGCCTCCGTGAAGCCGGACTCGTAGACGCGGCCGTAGATGATCGGGCTCGCCTGGCCGGCCTGCACGGTGGCGCTCAGCGGGAACTGGACGTTGCAGAAATCCATTTCCAGCGCGTCGTCCGATTCGTTCACTGCTCCGATCGTGGCGCAGCTACACATGAGCGCAGTCGTCGAGGCGTTGCGGGGCGCAGGCGTCGCGACGGTGAAGTCGAGCGAGTTGTTGCCGGTGTCCGTGCAGCCTGCGTCATTGCGGTGCGCCGCGAGGCTGTTCGACAGGACCGGGGTCGGGGCGGTCTCCGAGCAGTTCACGGTCGGACCGAATCCGATGAAGTCCACGACAGCCCCTCCGAGCGGGCACGTCCCCGAAAGCGGGGTCGTATCGCTCACGAGCGCCAGCTTGCCGTTCGTGCCGGACATGTTGATGTTGCCCGTCTGATCCGCGGTGGGCAGCGGCGAGCCCGTGGCTCCGCCAGAGGTCAGCTGAACCAGGAAATAGCCGCCTGCCGGGATCGTCCCGTTCAGCGCCAAGTTGTTGTTGCTCCAGGTGGTGCCGGTCGCGCTCGTGTATTGCAAGCTCCACCCGGTGATGTCCACGGTCGTCGCGCCGCGGTTGTGCAGCTCGACGAAATCGTGGGTGAACGTCGCTCCGCTGTTCCCACCGCCGCCATACACCTGGCTGATCACGACCGAGCCCGTGCACGTGGTCAGGTCCGGCTGCGCCGTCAAGAACCCGTCCACCGACGTGTACTCCGCGGCGAGCGGCGTGCCCGACGCATTCTGCGCCGCCGTCGTCACGCGGATCTTGTACGCCGTGAAATACGACAGGGCCGGCGCCGGCACGAGCGTCGCGACGGTGTCGCCCATGCCCATCGTCGGCGCGGCCGCCGCGAACCCGAGGCACGACGCGAAATCGTCCGTCGAGATCTGGATCGACCCGATGCAGGCCCCGGTCTCCGTCGTCGCGGTGAGCGTGGCCGGGTTCATCGCTTCGCTGAACGTGACGGCGATCGTCGAGCCCACCGCGACGTCGAGCGCGCCGTCGGCGGGCGTCGTGCCCACGACCGTCGGCGCCGCCCCCGCGACACACATCCCCATGCCGTCACATTGCGTGCCACCATTCTGGTTGCACGCCGCGCCCGCAGGCTGGGGCGGGTTCGACGGGGTGCCGTTGTCGCAGAGGTCGAGCGTGCACTCGTTGCCGTCATTCGGCACGTCGGCGTCGTCCGCCGCCGTCGTCGTGCCGCCCATGCCGTCACACACGGACGCCGTGCAATCGCCGGGCATCTGCGTCGCGAGCGGCGTGCCCGAAGGCGTGTACGCCATGCCGCAGACGCCCATGTTGCAGACCGGCGCGCCGCACTCGGTGACCTGGCCGGGGCAATCCATGGCGTCGACGCAGCCGACACACTGGCCCATGCCGTCGCACTGGTTGCCATTGCCGCAATCCGTGCCCGCGGGCAGCGGCGTATTCGAGACGCCGGTCACCGGATCACAGGCGTCGGCCGTGCAAGCGTTGCCGTCGTCGATGGGGATGGGCGTGTTCGAGACACCCATCACCGGATCACACGCGTCCGTCGTGCAAACGTTGTTGTCGTCGATGTTGACGGGCGTGTTCGAGACGCCGCTCATCGGGTCGCACGTATCCGTCGTGCAAACGTTGTTGTCGTCGACGGGGACCGGGACCTGCACGGGCCCGTTCGTCGGATCACACGCCGCCACGGTGCACGCGTTGTTGTCGTCGGCCGGCAGATCCGTGGCGTCCTCCGCCTCCACGATGTTGCCATTGCCGTCGCAGCTATCCCGCTTGCAATCGCCGTCCGTCGGATCCCCCGCGTCGGTGCCCTCGGGCGCAAAATCGAGGCCGCACATGCTGGCCACGCAGGTGCGGGTCCGGCAGACCGTATCCGGACCTGGGCAATCGGTCGGCTGCGCGCAACCAACACACGCGCCCATGCCATCACAGACCAGGGTCATGCCGGCGCCACACGCCGCGCCGGCCACCAGGTTCGTATTCGAGGGGACGCCGTCCGTGCAGGCGTCCGCCGTGCACTCGTTGTTGTCGTCCGGCAGGTCGTTATCGTCGTCGACCGTCGTCACGTTCCCGGCGCCGTCGCATTGCTCGACCTGGCAATCACCGGCTTGCTGATCCGCGAGGGGCGTCCCGGCGCTCACGAACGTCGTTCCGCATACGCCCGCGTCGCAGGTCGCGGTCACGCATTCGTTGCCCGTGGGAGGGCATTCTGCGGGCGTGGTACACTGCGGGCCGCCACCAGCGCCGCCCATTCCGCCCGCGCCGCCCATACCCCCGGCGCCGCCCATACCCCCGGCGCCGCCCATACCCCCGACGCCGCCCATTCCGCCGGCGCCGCCCATACCCCCGGCGCCGCCCATTCCACCATCCCCGCCCATGCCGCCGGTGCCGCCCATGCCGCCGGTGCCGCCCATGCCGCCCGAACCCGGGCCCATGCCACCCATGCCGCCGCTGGCCCCGGTCCCGGTGCCACCCTGGTCGATTTGGCTCCGATCCACCTTGGCCACGAGCTCACAACCCGTGCCGGTGGAAAGGAGGGCGAATGCCATCAAGGTCAGCTTCGTGGTCCTGCGCATCGTTGTCCCTCTGCGCCGCGTCTACCACGGAGGCCGGCCGGGACGAACCCAAAACCACAGGGGGAAAACGATGTGAGGTGATTAACGGACCAGCGTGGGTCGAGGCCGTTTTCGTTCGCCGTCCTCGAACCGCCCGGTCTTTTCGGTGAGGTGGATACGATAGAGGTGTGCGTCCGGATGAACCGCGCCCTGGCGATGCGGGCCGAGCGGGCCGCGGGGCGTCGAGTTCGCTTGCCGCGTGAAGTAACGCTCGAGGAGCACCTGCAGCGCATGCGCGGCGTCCGGCCCGGTGAGCTCCTCGAACGTGCCCCACGCGATCACGCTCCGCCAGTTCGCGGGCCCCTCGATCTTCTCGACCTCCACGCACACCTCGGGGTTCTCGCGCATCATCGCGAGCTTCAGGCCCTCGCTCGTGTGCCCGTAGATGTAGCTGTCTTCGTAGGCGTACGTGATCGGGACGACGTACGTCCGCCCGCCCGCATGGCAGCCGAGGTGGGCGATCATCTCGTTCGCGAGGACCCGTTCGATCTCGTCTGGGCTGAGCTTGCCGACCATGAGCGCGCGCGCCTCCTCTCGCAGGCTGGGGCGCGGGCTCTTTTGGGCTGTGGGGGGAGGACGTCAACGCGCGGGGCCGGCGAGCCCCGCCCGCTCACTCGGCGGCCGGCGCGGCCTCGGCTTCGGCTTTCACGATGCCGCGCGCCCGCAGCCACGCCTTCACGTTCTCGATGGCGAGATACAGCGCGGGGATCACCACCAGCGACAGGAGCGTCGAGCTGATCACGCCCCCGATGACCGCGATGGCCATCGGCGCGCGGAACTCGCTGCCTTCGCCGTTCGAGATGGCCGTCGGCAACATGCCGAGCACCATCGCCGCGCTCGTCATGAGGATCGGACGGAGCCGCTCGGGGCCGGCCTCCAGGATGGCCTCGAGCGGCGTCTCGCCGTTCTCGCGCACCCGCACGATCGCCCGGTCGACGAGCAAGATCGCGTTCTTCGTGACGAGCCCCATGAGCAGGATGATCCCGATCATCGCGCCCATCGCCATCGACGTATCCATGAGGAAGAGCCCCAGGATCGCGCCGACGAGCGCGAGCGGCAGCGTCATCATGATCGTCAGCGGGTGGATGAAGCTCTCGAACTGCGACGCGAGCACGAGATAGATGAAGATCACCGCGAGGAGCAGCGCCGTCCCCATCGACGAGTTCGTGTCGTTCATCTGCTCGATCTGCCCGTCATAAGCGAGCGACGTGCCTTTCGGCTTCTGGATCGCGTCGATCCGCGGCATGAGCTCGCCGACGATCTCGCCGAGCGAGCGGCCTCGCGGCGTCGCCCACACGGAGATCTGCCGCTGCCGATCCTCACGCTCGATCACCTGCGGGCCCTCGCCCATTTCGAGCCGCGCGACGTCCGCGAGCGCGACCGCGCCCCGCGGCGACCACAACGTCAGCCGCGCGAGCTCCGCCGGCGAGGCCCGATCCTCCTCGCGCATCTGCACCCGGATCGGCACCTCGTCCTTGCCTTGCCGGAGCTTGCTCGCCTCCTCGCCCTCGATCGCCGTGCGCAGCGTCATCGCCACCTGCGCCACGCTGATGCCCTGATCGGCCGCGCGTTGCCGGTCCACCTTCACCCGCATCTCGGGCTTGCCCGGCGAGAACTTCACCTGCACGTCGGTCACGCCCGCCGTGGTCCTGAGCACGCCCGCCACCTGATCGGCGAGCTGGCGGATCTCGTCGTACGACTCGCCCCGCACGTTGATCATGATCGGCGCCTGCACGCCCGCGCCTTCGACGAATTCGGGCTCGGTGATGACCACGTTCGCCCCGGGCACGCCCTTCGCGATCGCGCGCACGTCGTCCTTGATCGCCTCGAGCGGGATCGTCCGCTCGTGCTTCTTCGTCGTCAGGATGCGGTAATGCGCCTTGTTCACCTCGCCGCTCGGCCCGAGCGTCACGTAGAGCGTCTTGATCTGCGGGTGCGCGAGCAGCTTCTTCTCGGCCTCGCGTGATTGCGCGCCGAGCTCGTCGAGCGACGTCCCCGCGGGCAGCTCGACCTCGACCATCATCTCGCCGCGATCCTCCGCGTTGACGAAGTCCGAGCCCATGAGCCCCATGAGGAACCCGGAGCCGATCAGCGTGCCGAACGCGAGCAGCCCGACCACGAGCTTGTGCTTCACGACCCAGCCGAGCAGCCCGCGGTACGAATCATCCATCGCGCGGAAGACCCATTCGAAGGGTCGCTTCAGCCAGGCGAACGGATCCTTCGCCCCGTGCTCGAGCGATTTCGAGAACCGCGACGACAGCATCGGATCGAGCGTGAACGCCACGAAGAGCGACACGAGCACCGCGCCCGAGACCGTGAGCCCGAACTGACGGAAGAACTGCCCCACGATCCCGCCCATGAACGCCACGGGCACGAAGACCGCCACGATCGTCAGCGTCGTCGCGAGCACGCTGAGCGCGATCTCCTTCGTCCCGTTCAGCGCGGCCTCCATGGGTGGCTCGCCGCGCTCCAGGTGCTTGAAGATGTTCTCGCGCACCACGACCGCGTCGTCGATGAGCAGGCCGATGGCCAGGGAGAGGCCGAGCAGCGTCATCATGTTCAGCGTGAAGCCGAGCACGTACATCAGGAAGAACGTGGCCACGACGCTCGTCGGGAGCGCGACCGCGCTGATCAACGTCGATCGTAGATCGAGCATGAAGATCAGGATGATCAGGATCGCCATCGCCCCGCCGAACCAGATGGCGATCTGCACCTCGTGCGCGTTCTCCTCGATGAACGTCGATTGATCCATGATCAGCGACGTCTTCAGGTCCTCGGGGAACTGCTTCTCGAGCTCCGAGAGCCGGTCCCGCACGCCCTTGCAGATCTCGACCGTGTTGCGGCCGCTCTGCTTGACGACCTCGAACGCCACGGCCTCCTCGCCGTTCACGCGGATACGCGTCCGCAGGTCCTCGAAGCCGTCCTGCACGTCGGCCACGTCGCGCAGACGCACCGACGAGCCGCCCGGCGACATCGCCACCACGAGGTCGCGCAGCGTGTCCACCGCCTCGAGCTCGCCCATCGCGCGCACGCTGATCTCGCGCGTCCCCTGCTCGTAGCGCCCCGCGGGCACCGTCAGGTTCGCGCCCCGGATCGCCGCCACGATCTGCGCGGGCTGCACGCCGAGCGCGTCGATCCGCGCCCGATCGAGGAACACCTTCACCTCGCGCTCGGCCCCGCCGCGGATGTTCACCGCCGCCACGCCGTCGACCTGCTCGAGCGAGGGCCGGATCACGTCATCGGCGAAATTGCGGATCTGGCTGAGCGAGCGTTGCCCGCGCAGCGTGTAGATCAGGACCGGCACCGCGCCCGTGTCGAGGCGCGAGATCACGGGCTCCTCGATGTCCTTGGGTAACTTGTAGCGCGCCTGCGCCACGCGCTCGCGCACGAGCTGCGCGGCCTCCTGGATGTCCACGTCGAGCTTGAAGATCACGACCGTGGTCGACACGCCCTCGCGCGAGAACGTGCGCACGCGGTCGATGCCGTTCAGCGAGACGACCGCGTCCTCGATGGGCTTCGAGACCTGCGTCTCCATCTCCGCCGGGCTCGCGCCCGGGTAGATGATCGTCACGCTGGCGACGGGGAATGAGACGTCCGGGAAGAGATCGGTGCCGAGCCTCTTGTAGCCCACGACGCCGAGCACGAGCAGCGCCACCGCGACCATCACCGTGAAGACGGGGCGCTTGATGGCGATCGCCGAGAGGTTCATGAAAAGTCCTCTTTTGCCTGTAAATTCAGCCGATCACTTCGTGGGCGCCGCGGGGACGGGGCCGAGGTCGATCGCCTCGCCCTCCTTCACCTCGGGGCTCGGGTTCGCCACCACGGTCGCGCCGGCGTCGAGCCCCTTGCGCACGTAGAGCGAGCCATCCGGCGCGATCGTGAACGAGACCCGCGCGAGGTGCGCCTTGCCGTCCTGCACCACGACGATCTCGTCCTGCGCCCCGGGCCGCAGCGCGGAGGCCGGGAGCCGGAGCACCTCGATCGACTTCGTGGCCACGATCTGCGCACGAACGAACGATCCCGAGAGCAGCCCGACCTCGGCCCCGTTCGGGATCTCGGCGATCACCGGCACCCTGCGCGTCTGCGGATCGAGCGAGCCGAGCACCGCCGTCACCTTGCCCGCGGCGACGGGCGAGCCGTCGATCGACACCGCCGCGCCGACCTCGAAGACGTCCGCGTCGTTCTCGGAGACCGAGGCCGATAGTTTGAGGACCGACGTATCCTCGATGTGGAAGAGCGGCTCGCCCGGCGAGACGATCTTGCCGATGCCGTTCGGCGCGCGCGTCACGAGCCCGCCGAAGGGCGCCGTCAGCATCGCGTTGCCCACCATCACCGACGCGGCCCGCGCTTGCGCCCGCGCCTGCTCGAGCTGCGCCGCCGCGAGCAGCGCCCGCTGCGTCGCCGTCGTCTTCTCCGCCTCGGGCACCGCGCTCTGCTGGAACAACGTATCCGAGCGCTTCTGCGCGTCCTTCGCCATTTCGAGCGAGATCTCGGCCACGCGTACGCCCGTCTGCGCGACGTTCGCCTGCGCGGACGCCTCCGACGCGTCGACCACGCCGAGGACCTGCCCCGCCTTCACGACGTCGCCCATCTTCGTCTTGATCGTGAGCAGACGCCCTCCCGCCTTGAAGCCCACGTCGGCCTGCTGGATCGGCTCCAGCGTGCCCGTCACGGCGACCCTCGGCTGCCATCGCATCGGCTCGGGTTTCGCGATCAGCGTGCCTCCACGCGCCGTCACCTTCGGCGGCGCCGTCGGGCTCTCCGGCGCCGCGGCTTGCTCGGCCATGACGGCCGTCTGCGCCTCGAGCGCCTTCTTCTGGGCCACCTTGCTCTTGACCCGGACCCCGATCAGCCCGGCCGTGCCCAGCACGACCACGAGCGTGATCAGCTTCCCCGCCCCGAATTTCCTCGTCGTACCCGTCGTTGCCACGGTGCTCATCCTGTCTTTGCCTTCGCCCTGGGTTCTCGCGGGCGTTCGTCCCGCTCCCGGTTCTTCGTGACCGTCCGGTCAACAATCGCGCTCGCCGCGCCGGAGAAGAGCCCGCGCGTGAGCATGTCCTGCGCTTGTCGCGCCCAACCTTCGATGTCCGGGCGCCGCGGCTGCTTGATGATCTCGCGCACCAGCCGCTCGTGTGTGCCCGCGATGAGCCGCGCGACGATCGCGGGCTCGATGTCGTCGCGGTAGAGCCCCGCCTCCACGCCGTGCCGGAGCCAGCCTTCGCTTTGCTGCTCGATCCGCTCGGCGAACGCTTCGATCAGGTACGCGTACGGCGTCCCGCCGCCGCCCGTGAGGATCATCTGCAGGATCCCGCGGTTCTGCCAGCAAAACTCGAGCAGGTCGACGACGTGATCGAGCCGGCTCTCGAGCAGCGCCTCGACGCTGTCCGGGGCCACGCACGCGTCGAAGCGCGCCGCCTCCACGCAGGAGGAGAGCCGCGCCACGACGCCCTCCACGATTTGCCGGAAGCAGTCCTGCTTGCTCTTGAAATGCAGGTAGAAGGCGCCCTTCGACACCCCTGCGCGGCTCGTGATGTCTTCCACCTTCGCGGCGGCCAGACCGTTCTCCGCGAAGATGGCCTCCGCGGCACGGAGAAGGTCGATACGCGCGCGTGGATCTGCGACTCGAGGCATTCCTGACCGGTGGGTCACTATGGGGGGATGCCTTCGGCCGGTCAAGAGGGCTCGGGGGTCACTTCGTTCCGCGATACGATGGAGCACCCTTGCTCCTCCGAGGAGGCTCTTCATGCGCTGGATCCCCCGTTTTTCGCTTGGACTCTCGGCGGCCGTCGTGCTCTCGGCCGCTGCCCCGCGACCTGCCCGCGCCTGCCCCCCGCCTTTGCCGGGCCTTTACAACCACATCCCCGAGAACGGGGCAACGTACCCCGCGAACGCCGCGCTGTTTTTCTCGGGCCACTACATCTCGCTCGACGCCGTCACGGTCACGGTGGACGGCGCGCCCGCCGCGTTCGTGCCGGTCGCGGACGAGGCGCTCGCCGGGCTCGCCGGGTTCGTCGTGCGTATCGACCCGACACCCGCGGCGGGCCAGGTCGTGGAGGTGGCCGGCGATTTCTGCCTCGCGGGTGAGATGTGTGAACCCGAGGCGATATCGTTCACGACGAGCGCGCCGGACACGACGGGGCCTCTCGGCGTGAAGAGCGTCCTTTACAACGTTCACGACTACCCCGATTTCAAGGCGAGCGTCGGTGATTGCCAGTCGGACAGCGACCTCGCGTATCACGTGCACGTGGAGGGCGAGCCCGCGGGCCCGGGGGAGGCGCCCGTGGTGTTTCGCGTCGAGGCCTTTCGTGACGCGGCGATGCAAGACCTCGCCTTCGCGCGATCGGTCTTCGCGTCGAGCCCGATCCAGTTCCGCAAGCTCGCCCTCGAGCTCGGCGGCGCCGATCCGGCCGCGGCCTTCACCTTCCGCGTGAAGACGCTCGACGCCGCAGGAAACGCGGGTGATTCGAGCGTGGTTTCGTCGCCTTGTCACGTACGCGTCGACCCGCCGGGCACCTCGTCGTGGGCGCCCGACGAGCCGATGTGGACCGCGGCCGACGCCTACCCGGGCGGAGCCTGCGACGGAAGCGGCGGCGGCGGCGGAAGCGGCGGCGGAAGCGGCGGCGGCGGAAGCGACGGCGGAAGCGGCGGCGGCGGCGGGAGCGGCGACGACGGCTCCTGCGCGATCGGCGTCCCGGGCGGCGCACCCTCCGGCGTGGCGGGACTCGGACTTCTGGTGCTCGCGTGGGCTTCGTCACGCATCCGGCGCCGAAGGCCTGCACCTTCGTGAGAAAAATCCGTTAGCTGCCCAGCCTTTGGCCCGCGTTTGCTGCGAACGGGCGTTGCGCGCATTCAAAAGATGAGCGACGGTTCATCCCGTGAGCGACTCGTCTGCTCGACGAACATCCCTTCCACGTCGCCGTGACGAGGCCAAGGCGCTTTTCCGCAACGCCATCCTCGACGCGGCGGAGCACGTCTTCGCCAAGCAGGGCTTCCACGGCGCGCGTATCCAGGACATCGCCGACCACGCGCGGATCGCGGTCGGCACCGTCTACAACCACTTCGAGCAGAAAGAAGACGTGCTCCACGCGCTGCTCGAGGACCGCATGGAGCAGATGATCGGGGCCCTCCGGCCGCAGCCCACGGACCCCGAGCCCTTCGATCAGAAGCTCACGTGCTGCATCACCCGCGCGCTGCGCTTCGTCGAGTGCCACCGCGACTTCCATCAGATCGCCCTCGACTGCGGCCTCTTCGCGAAGGGCACGGCCGCGACGTCGAGCCTGCTCGGCGACAAGGCCATGGCGCTCTTCGAGCGGCTCAAAGCCACGACGCTCGCCCTCGTGAACGACGGCCTCTCGTGTGGCGCGCTCCGGCCCCTCGATCCCGTGCCGCTCGCGCGCATGCTCGGCGGCCTCATCCGCGCCTTCTCCATCGGCATGCTCATGGAGCAAAGCCAGCCGAACCTCGAAGCCGAGGCGTCGCTGCTCGTCGACCTTTATCTGAACGGCGCAGGCCGGGCCGATCCACCCCGACCTGCGTGATGAAACGATCTTGGAGAACGATGATGCGTCTTGATTCGTCCGCGTCCGCCTTCGCGCTCGCGCTGCTCGTCTCGCTCGCGCCCGCCTGCGCCAAGAAGGACGCCGAGCAGAACGCCAAGCCCGCGGAGACCGCCGCCACCGCCGAGCCCACGCCCGCGGTCCGATTCGCGAAGATCACCGAGCGCAAGCTCTCGCCCACGCTCGAGCTGACCGGCACGCTCGCCGCCGACGAGACCAGCGAGGTCGCCGCGGCGACGGCCGGCATCGTCACGAAGGTCGAGATCGACGTCGGCACGCGCGTGAAGAAGGGCGACGTCCTCGTGCAGCTCGACGGCCGCGATCCGGCCCTGCGCGCGCAGGCCGCCGACGCGTCCGCGGCCCAGGCGATGGCCAAGCTCGGCGTGAAGTCGGGCCAGAAGTTCGACGCGAACAACGTCGCCGAGGTCCGCGCCGCGAAGGAGGCCATGGATCTCGCCGTCAGCGAGGCCGACCGGACGAAGACGCTCTACGAGGGCGGATCGATCTCCGTGTCGCAGTGGGATCAGGCCCGATCGCGCGCCGAGCAGGCGCGCGCGCAGTACGAGGCCGCGCGGAACGGCGCGATGCAAGGGTGGGCGGGGCTCGCGGCCGCGCAGTCCCAGGCGAACCTCGCGCGCAAATCGGTCGCCGACACCAGCATCCGCGCGCCCTTCGACGGCGCCGTCGCCGAGCGCCGCGCCTCGGTCGGCGAGTTCGCGCCGATGGGCAAGGTCGTCGCCGTCGTCGTGCGTGACGACGTCCTGCGCCTGCGCATCGACGTCCCCGAGACCGACGCCTCGAAGGTCACCGTCGGCAAGGAGGTCACGCTCACGGTCTCCGCGCACCCGGGCAAGACCTTCAAGGGCACGGTCAAGCGCGTCGGCGCGAGCCTCAAGGCGCAGTCGCGTACGCTCCCGATCGAGGCCGAGGTCACGAACGCCGACGGCCAGCTCAAGCCCGGCTACTTCGCGCGCGCGTACGTCGAGCTCGGCGAGGCCGACACGAACGCGCTCTTCGTCCCTCGCGCCGCCATCGGATCGAGCGGCAGCGCGAGCCGCGTCTTCGTCCGCTCGGGCAATCGCGTCATCGAGCGCATCGTGACGCTCGGCCGCGAGATCGACGGCGAGATCGAGATCCGCGGCAGCAACATCGGTCCGAACGACGAGGTCGCGATCGACCGCGTCGACCTCTTGCAAGACGGCGCCGACGTCAACGTCGCCCCCGCCGCCGGAGCGAAGTGACCCATGCAATGGCTCGCAGCGATCTGCGTCCGTCGGCCCGTCTTCGCGACGGTGATCGTCCTCCTCCTCACGGTCGTCGGCGCCTTCTCCTACGGGCAGCTCGGCCTCGATCGGTTCCCGAAGGTCGACTTCCCGGCCGTCGTGATCACCACGGTCCTGCCGGGATCGGCGCCTGAGGAGGTCGAGACCGAGATCTCCGACAAGATCGAGAGCGCCGTCAACACGATCAGCGGCATCGACGAGCTCCGCAGCTCCTCCTCGGAGGGCGTGAGCATGGTCATCGTTTCGTTCGTCCTCGAGAAGGACGTCGACGTCGCCGCGCAGGAGGTGCGTGACAAGGTCAACGCCGTCCTCAACGAGCTGCCGCCGGGCATCGACCAGCCCGTGATCGCGAAGATGGATCCGGACGCCGCGCCGGTCCTCACGCTCGCGCTCTCGGGTCCGGGCAACGTGCGTGACGTCACGGAGCTCGCGGACAAGACCGTGCGCCGCCAGATCGAGTCGATCAACGGCGTCGGTCAGGTGACCTTGATCGGCGGTCGCCCGCGGCAGATCAACGTCTGGGTCGATCCGGAGAAGCTCCAGAAGTACGGCATCTCGGGCCCCGAGGTCGAGCGCGCGCTGAAGACCCAGAACATCGAGCTGCCGAGCGGCCGCGTCGAGCAAGGCTCTCGCCAGCTCACGCTGCGCACGCGTGGCCGCGTCGAGTCGGTCGCGGAGATGGGCGAGATCGTGGTCGCCACGCGTGACGGCTACGGCGTGCGCCTGCGCGACATCGGCGAAGTCGAGGACGGCACGGCCGAGCCCGAGTCCGTGGGCTTCAAGGGCAAGAGCGCGACGGTCGTGCTCAACGTCCGCAAGCAGAGCGGCACGAACACCGTCGAGGTCGTGAGCACGGTCAAGGAGCGCCTCGGCGAGCTCGGGCAGCGGCTGCCCGAGGGGTACAAGATCGACATCGCCCGTGATCAGTCCGAGTTCATCGAGAACGCGATCCACTCGGTGAAGGAGCACCTCGTGCTCGGCGCCATCTGCGCGGCGCTCATCGTGCTCGCGTTCCTCGGCAACGTCCGCTCCACGATCATCGCGGCCGTCGCCATCCCGACGAGCGTCATCAGCACCTTCGGCATCATGCGCGCCGCGGGCTTCACGCTGAACGCGATCACGCTGCTCGCGCTCACGCTGGCCGTCGGCATCGTCATCGACGACGCGATCGTCGTCCTCGAGATCATCTACAAGCGCATCGACGAGAACAACGAGCGGCCCATGGAGGCCGCGATCAACGGGACGAAGGAGATCGGCCTCGCCGTGCTCGCGACGACGCTCTCGCTCGTCGCCGTCTTCCTCCCGGTCGCGTTCATGGGCGGCATCGTCGGCCGCTTCATGAGCTCCTTCGGCTTGACCATGTCGTTCGCGATCATGGTCAGCTTGCTCGTCAGCTTCACCCTGACGCCGATGATGTGCGCGCGGTGGCTCCGCAAGCACGTGAAGAAGGACAAGGACGGCAAGCCCCTGCCGGCGGCGGCCGGCCACGGCCATGGCCACGGCGAGGCGAAGGGGATCTACGGGGCGATCGAGCGTGGTTACGTGCGGATCCTGCGCTGGTCGATGGCGCACCGCTGGGTGATCGTGGTCTCGAGTATCCTCGCGCTCTTCTCGATCCCGGTCCTCGCGGGCCGCGCCAACGCGAACTTCCTCCCCGACGAGGACGAGTCGCAGTTCCAGGCCAGCATCCGCGCGGACGAGGGCACGAGCCTCGACGAGATGCGCCTCATCGCGACGCGTATCGTCGGGGATCTCGAGGCGATCGAGGGCGTCGAGTACGCGATCACGACCGTGGGCGACGACGCGCAGAAGACGCCGAACCTCGCGAGCCTCTACGTAAAACTCCTCCCCGCGGACAAGCGCAAGCTCTCGCAGCAGGAGCTCATCGACAAGGCGCGCGCGGAGCTCCTGCCCAAATATGGCAAGGACTACCGGATCTCGATTGGCCCCGTGAACTCGATGGGCGGCGGCGCGGTCTACCCGGTCATGTACCAGATCACCGGCCCGGACATGACGAAGATCGCGTCCTACGCCGAGGTGCTGCTCGCCAAGATGAAGACGCTGCCGGGCGTCGTCGACGCCGACACCTCGCTCATCCTCGGCAAGCCCGAGCTCCGCGCGCACATCGATCGCGAGAAGGCCTCGGATCTCGGCGTGAGCGTCGCCGACATCGCGAGCTCGCTCCGCCTGCTCGTCGGCGGCTACGAGGTGACGAACTACAACGAGAAGGGCGAGCAATACGAGGTGCACGTCCGCGCCGTGCCGAGCTACCGCTCGAACGTCGAGGGGTTGAAGCGGCTCACGGTGCCCTCGATGCGCCTCGGCACGGTCTCGCTCGAGAACCTCGTCTCGTTCACGGAGGGCGCCGGCCCCTCGAAGATCGACCGCTACAACCGCCAGCGGCAGGTCATGATCATGTGCAACATGAAGAAGGGCTTCTCGGAGCGCGCGATCATCGAGTCGCTCGACAAGGCCGCGAAGGAGCTCGGCATGGAGGCTGGCTACAGCGCGAGCGCGACGGGCCGCTCCCGCGAGCTCGGCCGCGCGGCGAAGAACTTCGGCCTCGCGTTCCTGCTCTCGTTCATCTTCATGTACCTCGTGCTCGCGGCGCAGTTCGAGTCGTGGCTGCACCCGATCACGATCCTCCTGAGCCTGCCTCTGACGGTGCCGTTCGCGATCGTGAGCGTGATCATCTTCCGGCAATCGCTGAACATCTTCTCGATGCTCGGCATCCTGGTGCTCTTCGGCGTCGTGAAGAAGAACTCGATCTTGCAGATCGATCACACGCTCAAGCTGCGCGAGGAAGGTCTCCCGCGACTCGAAGCGATCCTGCTCGCGAACAAGGACCGTCTTCGTCCGATCCTGATGACGACGGCCGCGTTCGTGGCGGGCATGATCCCGCTCGTCATGTCGAGCGGCGCGGGCTCCGGCACGAACCGCGCGACGGGCTTCGTCATCATCGGCGGCCAGTCGCTCGCGCTCTTGCTCACGCTGCTCGCGACGCCTGTCGCCTATTCGCTCTTCGACGACCTGTCGGTCTGGGTGCGTAATACGCTCAAGCTCGGCCGCTCGGACGAGGACGAAGGCGCGCCGACGAACGACGCCCACCCGGCCCCCGCGCCGGGGGGGGAGTGATCGAGGGCGTTTCGCTGGGGCTTTGCCCCAGGCCCCACCGGGGCTATCCGCCCCTGGACCTGGACCAGCGCAAGCGCTGGACCTTTTGTCGATGAACTGCGCTCCGCGCAGTTCATCGAACAGGCCGGGGTAAGACCGACGACGCCCACCAGAACAGCAGCGCCTTGCCAGGAGGAGGCAGCCCGGGGTCGTGCCCACGCGCCTCGAAGTCTCGCGCACGCGTCTCGAAGTCTCGCGCGGCCGTCTCGAAGGTGAGCGAACGAACCCCGAAGGTCGTGCCCACGCGTCTCGAAGTCTCGTGCACGCGTCTCGAAGTCCCGCGCGCGCGTCTCGAAGGTGAGCGAACGAACCCCGAAGGTCGTGCGCACGCGTCTCGAAGTCTCGTGCACGCGTCTCGAAGTCTCGCGCGGCCGTCTCGAGGGTGAGCGAACGAACCCCGAAGGTCGCGCCCACGCGCCTCGACGTCGCGCCCACGCGCCTCCCACCTGCGTGACGTCGGTGGGTTAGCTCACTCGTTGCACGACGACCACGGCACCTGGCGGAGATAATACTCCCACGTCTGAAAGTTCGACGTCGCGCTCCGCTGCACCTGCCCGCTCGTGCACCATCGATTCTCGGTCCACGACGTCCCGTGCGCGAGGCATTGGTATTGCACCATTGCCCGCTTCGGCCCGGCGCAGCCGTGGAACTTGTACTGGAGGCAGCTCTCCATGTCCGGCGTGACGTTCACCTTTTGCTCGGAGACCACGCTCGCAGCGTCGCACGCGTCGCCGCTCCCGTCTCCGTCGCAATCGGATTGGCTCGGATTTGCCACGCGCGGGCAGTTGTCCGACATGTCCGAAATGCCGTCGCCGTCCGAGTCGATGGGGCCACGCGCCTCGGCCTGGCCCGCGGAGGCCATGTCGATCGGCACGGACCACGTCCCGAGCGCGGCACACAACACCGCAAAACGAATGGCTCGCCTTGTTCCACGCATCTGATTCCCCTGCCGAGCAGGAACTGCGCCGAGCGTAGACGTGTGGGCACGTCACGGCCAAATTCCAGGCAGCCCCGCTCCCCCCCAGGCCGAGGTCGTCAGGCAGGATCGATGAAGACGTAACGCCGCTGCTTCGCGGCCGCGAGCAGCTCGGCCCGGTGGTCCGGGTGCGCGATGTCGATGAGCGCCTGCGCGCGCTGGCGGATGTTCTTGCCCCAGAGATCCGCAATGCCGTGCTCCGTCACCACGTAATGGACGTCGCCGCGGCTCGTCACGATACCCGCGCCCGCCTCCAGCGTGGCCGCGATGCGGCTGATCGTGCCCTTTTTCGCCGTCGAGCGCATCGCGATGATCGGCTTGCCCCGGCGGCTGCGCGCGGCGCCGCGGATGAAATCCACCTGCCCGCCGATGCCCGAGAAAAACCGCCCGCCGAGCGTGTCCGCCGCGACCTGGCCCGTCAGGTCGATCGCGAGCGCCGCGTTGATCGCGACCATGTCGTCATTTCGCGCGATCACGAACGGGTCGTTCGTGAAGGCCGAGCCACGCATCTCCACGAAGGGGTTCTCGTGCACCCACTCGTACAGCGCGCGGCTGCCCATCACGAACGACGTCACGATCTTCCCGGGCAGGAGCGTCTTCTTGCGGCAGGTGATCACGCCCTTCTGCACGAGGTGCATCACGCCGTCCGAGAACATCTCGGAGTGAATGCCGAGGTCGTGGTGACCTTCGAGCGCCATGAGCGAGGCGTCCGGGATCTTGCCGATGCCGAGCTGGAGCGTCGCGCCGTCCGGGACCAGGCTCGCCACGTGCCGGCCGATCGCCCGGTCCACGTCGTCGAGCGGCTCGACCCCGCGCTCCGGCAGCTCGTCGTCGACGGGCACGAGGTGGGCGATACGATCCACGTGCAAGAACGAGTCGCCGTGCGTGCGCGGCATGCGCGGGTTCACCTCGGCGAGCACGAGATCGGCCGTGTCGATCGCGGCGCGCACGATGTCCACCGAGACGCCGAGGCTCACGTAGCCGTGCTCGTCGGGCGGCGAGACCTGCACGAGCGCCACGTCGATCTTCACGCGGCCCGAGCAGATGAGCGAAGGGATCTCCGAGAGGAAGACCGGCATGAAGTCGGCCCGACCCTCGGCGACCGCGTCGCGCACGTTCGCGCCGATGAAAAACGCCGTGTGACGGAAGCGCTTCTCGAGGCCCGGCTTCACGTAGGGCGCGGGGCCGAGCGTGAGCAGGTGGACGATCTCGTTGCCCTCGAGGTGCGTGCCGTGTTCGGTCATCGCCTCGACGAGCCGCGCAGGCTCGGCCGCGCCCGAGCCGATGAGGATGCGGCGGCCCTTCGGGATCACCCGCACCGCGCCTTCGGCCGTCGTGATCTTGTCCGCGAAACGTTCGCGCCAGTCGTTCGAATGCAGGGTCATGTCGTCACGCGTCATCGCGCATGAGGGCCCGGTACGCCATCTGATCTTCGTACATTCGCAGAAACACCCGGTGTTTCCGGTCGTGGAAGCGCTTCACGTCGCCGCCCGTGGGCAGGACGACCGCGCCCGCCTCGCTCATCGCGCCCATCGCCGCGAGCACCGTCGGCCGATCACCCGACGCCACGGCGCCGAGCATCGCCGCGCCGAGCAGCACGGCCTCGGGCTCGCGCGGCAGGATCACGCGGCAGCCCGTCACGTCCGCGTGCTCGCGCACGAAGACCGGGTTCTTCGTGTCCCCGCCCGTCGCGTGCAGCGCCTCGATCCGGTAACCCGCCGCGTTCATCGCCGCGAGGATGTGCCGCGTCCCGTGCGCGAGCGCCTGGATCGTCGCGAGGTACAGGATCGCGAGCGCGTCGACGTCGTCCGCGAGCCCGAGCCCGCTCACCATGCCCCGCAGCGTCGGATCGGCCCGCGGCGAACGATTGCCGTGGTGGTCCGGCAGCACGTGCACGTCCCGCGCGAGCTCCGCGGGGAAGGCGTGTTTCGTGGCGAGGACGTCGAGCCGCTCGTTGAGCAGCGCGTACACCGTCGTCCCGCGCCGCCGCGCCTCCTCGGCGAGCTCCGCGCCTCGCGCGTGTGTGTGGATCACGTGATCGATGAGCGCGCCCGTCGCGCTTTGCCCGCCCTCCGTGAGCCATAACCCGGGGATCATCGCCGAGCTGTACGGGCCCCAGACGCCCGGCACGAAGCGCGCTTGTCGAGACGAGGCCATGTGGCACGTCGACGTGCCGCCGATGAGCGCGAGCCGCTCCTCCATCGCGGCCTCGTCGGGCAGGACGCCGTTCGTTGGGATCCCAAGCAACCCGAGCCCGCCGGCGTGCGCGTCGATGATCGGCACCGCCACGGCCGTCCCTGCGCAGAGGCCGAGCTCGGCCGCGGCGCGTTCGGTCAAACCACCCGCGCGTTCGCCCATGGGGCGCACGTGCTTGCCGATGCGCGTATACCCCTCGTCGACGAGCTCCCCGAGGCCGATCGCCCGGAAATACGCGTCGTCCCAGCGCCCGATGCTGCCGCCTTCGCCCGGCTCGTGCCCGAGGTACGTCCATTTGCACACGGTGGTGCAGAGAGAGCGCACGTCGCTGCCCGTCGCGCGATAGGCCATGAAATCCGGCAGATCCAGGAAACGCGCGGCGCGGCGGAAGCTTCGGCCCATGTGCCTCTTCAGCCAGGCGAGCTTCGGCGTCTGCATCTCCGGCGAGATCACGCCGCCCACGTACCGCAAGACCTCGTGACCACCCGCGTTGATACGCGTGGCCTCCTCGATCGCGCGGTGATCCATCCACACGATCACGTTCCAGCGATCGTCGCCCGACGGGCTCACGGTCACGGGGCGATCGCCCTCGTCGAGCAGCACGAGCGAGCACGTCGCGTCGAACCCCACGCCCACCACACGCTCGGGCCGATCGCCGGCCTCGCCGAGCGCCGCCCGGGTGGCCTCACACGCGGCCGACCAGATCTCGTCGGACGACTGCTCGACGAAATCCGGCGCGGGGCGATGGAGCGAGATCGGACGCACGCCGATCCCGAGCTTGTGTCCTTGGCCGTCGAAGAGGGCCGCGCGAACGCTGCCCGTGCCCACGTCGATCCCGAGATAGTGACGGTCTTGCATCCCGTCTGATTATACTCGCCGCCCATGTTCGGCCGGACCCTTCGTTTCGCCCTGACGCTCGCCTTCGTGTTGCTCCTGCTCTCGTGCAACAAGAACAAGGAAGGGGGCGCGATGAAGATCGCCGTCATCCCCAAGGGCACGACGCACGAGTTCTGGAAGGCCGTGCACGCGGGCGCGGTGAAGGCGTCGCGCGAGATCGGCGTGGAGATCGTGTGGAAAGGGCCGCTCCAGGAGGACGATCTCAAGGGGCAGATCGACGTCGTGCAGAGCTTCGTCGCCCAGGGCGTACGAGGCATCGTGCTCGCGCCGCTCAACGAAAAGGCGCTGGAGAAGCCGGTCGCGAGCGCCGTGGCGGCGAACATCCCCGTCGTGGTCTTCGACTCGGATCTCGCCGGCAGCGCGCACAAGAGCTTCGTCGCGACCGACAACCTCGCGGCGGGCAGGCTCGCGGGCGAGAAGCTCGGCGCGCTCGTCGGGCAGAAGGGCAAGATCGCGGTGCTCCGCTACCAGGAGGGCTCGGCGAGCACGCAGAAGCGCGAGGAGGGCTTCCTCGAGGCGATCCGCAAGATCCCCGGCATCCAGATCGTGAGCGACAACCAGTACGGCGGCGCCACCACGGAGAGCGCCTTCGAGAAGGCCGAGAGCCTGCTCGCCGCCCAGAACGCCTCGGGCGGCGGCGTGGACGGCGTCTTCTGCCCCAACGAGTCGACCACGTTCGGGATGCTGCTCGCGCTGCGGAAGGCGAACCTCGCGGGCAAGATCAAGTTCGTCGGCTTCGACGCGTCGGAGAAGCTCGTCGGCGCGCTGCGCGACGGGCACGTGCACGCGCTCGTCGTGCAGGATCCCTTCAAGATCGGCTACGAGGCCGTGCGCGCGATGGCCGAGCTCGTCGCGGGCAAGCCCGTGCCGCCGCGTATCGACACGGGCGCCGTGGTCGTCGACAAGTCGAACCTCGACAAGCCCGAGACGAAGGCGATCGTCGCGCCCGACCTCGCGCCGTGGCTCGGGAAGTGAGCGGCGTCGTCGCGCGAGGCGTGACGAAGGCGTACGGCGCGACGATCGCGCTCGCGGGCGTGGATCTCGAGGTCCGCCCCGGCGAGGTGCACGCGCTGCTCGGCGAGAACGGCGCAGGCAAGAGCACGCTCGTGAAGATCCTCGCGGGCGCGGTGCGGCCCGACGGAGGCCACCTGACGCTCGACGGCGCGCCCTACGCGCCGAAGGACCCGGCCGCCGCGCGCGCGGCAGGCGTGCGCCTCGTCAGCCAGGAGCGCGCGCTTTGCCCGCATCTCACGGTCGAGGAGAACGTCCTGCTCGGCGGCGAGCCCACGCGCTTCGGCGTGCTCAGGCGCGAAGAGGCGCGGGAGATCGCGGCGCGCGCGCTCCACGCGATCGATCCTGCGGGCGCGAAGAGAGACCGCTTGCGGCCCGACGCGCTCGTCGCCGACCTCGGCCCGGGGGAGCGGCAGCTCGTGGAGATCGCGCGCGCCATCACCGAGCCGCGTTGCCGCCTGCTCCTGCTCGACGAGCCCACCTCGAGCCTCGGCGCCGACGACGTCGAGGCCCTCTTCGCCGTCGTCGGGCGCCTGCGCGAGGCCGGCCTCGCCGTCGTGTACATCTCGCACCACCTCGACGAGATCCGCCGCATCGCCGACCGCTTCACCGTGATCCGCGACGGCCGCACGGCCGGGACGGGCCGCGTCGACGAGGCCACGCCCGCGGAGATCGTCACGATGATGGCGGGCCGATCCATCGAGGACCTCTATCCACGATCCCCACGCGCGGCCGGCGACGTCGTCCTCTCGACGCGTGATCTCGCGGGCGCGCACTTGCCCGTGCGCGCGAGCTTCGAGCTTCGCCGCGGCGAGGTGCTCGGCATCGCCGGCCTCGTCGGCGCGGGCCGCACCGAGCTGCTCCGCGCGATCTTCGGGCTCGATCGTGTGCGCCGCGGCGAGGTGCGCGTCGGCGCGTACGTCGGCCCCGCCTCGCCCGCGGCCCGGCTCGCGCAGGGCGTCGGCCTGCTCAGCGAGGATCGGGGCGGCGAGGGGCTCGCGTTGAACCTCACGATCGCCGACAACCTCACGCTCTCGCGGCTCTCGGGCCTCGGCCCGCTCGGGCTCGTCGCGCCCTCGCGGATCCGCGCGGCGGCGAGGCGCTTCATCGAGAAGCTCGGCGTCGTCTGCGCCGGGCCCGATCAGCCCGTGGGCGCGCTCTCGGGCGGCAACCAGCAGAAGGTCGCGCTCGCGCGGCTGCTCTACCACGACGTCGACGTCCTCCTGCTCGACGAGCCCACGCGGGGCGTGGACGTGGGCAGCCGCGCCGCGATCTACGCGCTCGTCGACAGGCTCGCGTGCGAGGCGAACAAGGCCGTGCTCGTGGTGTCGAGCTCGGCCGAGGAGCTCGTCGGCGTCGCGGACCGGATCGCGGTCATGCACAAGGGCGAGCTCGGCCCTGCGCGACCCGTGAGCGAGCTCGACGTGCGGGCCGTGATGCTCGAGCAAGCAGGCGCCACATGAAGTACTTGCGGAAGTACCCGTTCCTCGGCCCGCTCGTCGCGGTCGTCGTCGTCTACGTGATCTTCGCGATCATCGCGCCCGGCCCGTTCACGCGGGCGCAGAACCTCACCACGATGGCGGGGCAGACCGTGGTCGTGGGGATCGCGGCGGCCGGGATGACGCTCGTGATCCTGCTCGGCGGGATCGACCTCTCCGTGGGCTCGAACGTCGCGCTCTCCACGGTCGTCTGCGCGCTCTGCTTGCGGTCGGGCGCGCCCGCGATCGTCGCGGCGCTCGCCGCCATGGGCAGCGGAATGCTCGCGGGGCTCGTGAACGGCGCGCTCGTCACGACGCTCCGGATCACGCCGTTCATCGTCACGCTCGGCACGATGCGGGCGCTGCGGGGCCTGGCGAAGGGGCTCGCGGACGAGCAGAAGATCGACGCGCCCGCCTCGGGCCTCGAAGCGCTGCTCGCGCCGCTCCCGCCCGGCTGGGGCTGGGCCCTCTTCCCGCCGGGCGTGTGGATCATGCTCGGCACCTCGGCGCTCGTCGCGGCGATGCTCGTCTACACGCGCGGCGGGCGGCACATCGTGGCGATCGGCTCGAACGAGGCGACGGCGCGGCTCTGCGGCGTGCGCGTCGAGCGCGTGAAATGGCTGGTCTACGGGCTCGCCGGCCTCTTCGCCGGGCTCGCGGGCGTGATGGAGTACGCGACCTTGACCGTTGGAGATCCAACGGACTCGATCGGCCTCGAGCTCGAGGTGATCGCGGCCGTGGTGATCGGCGGCGGCTCGCTCGCGGGCGGGGAGGGCTCGGTCGCGGGCGCGCTCTTCGGGGCCCTCTTGATGACGGTGATCCGCACGGGATCGACCTTCCTCGGGATCGACAACTGGGTGCAGGACATCGTGACGGGTGGGATCGTGGTCACGGCCGTCGCGCTCGATCGCG
This sequence comes from Polyangium spumosum, assembly GCF_009649845.1. Classification (NCBI taxonomy): domain Bacteria; kingdom Pseudomonadati; phylum Myxococcota; order Polyangiales; family Polyangiaceae; genus Polyangium; species Polyangium spumosum. Next base: position 1,060,795 of record NZ_WJIE01000001.1, on the reverse strand, counting down.
CCAGGCGCTCGAGCGAGGCGGGGCGCTGAACGATTCCCTCACCCCCATCCCCTCTCCCGCCCGCGGGAGAGGGGAGAAAGACGCCTCTTCGCCCCTCTCCACGGCGTGGAGAGGGGTTGGGGGTGAGGCTAGCTCGCCTTCCGCAGCCCCGCGAGCAACGACACCAGCTCCGACGGCTCGAACGGCTTCGCGAGGTGCGCCCGGTAGCCCGCGGCGAGCGCGCGCTCCCGGTCTTCCGGCCGCGCGAACGCGGTCACGGCGACGGCGACGATGTCCTTCTTGCCGTCACGCGCCCGCAGCTCCCGGAGCAGCGCGTAACCATCCATGCCCGGCATCCCGATGTCGCTCACCACGAGGTCGACCGATCGCGCGTCCGCGACGTCGAGCGCCTCCGCGGCCGACGCCGCCGTGCACACCACCGCCTCGTACTCCTCCAGCACGCGCTTCAGGAGCTCGCGCGAGTCGGGCTCGTCGTCGACCACGAGCACGGCCGCGCCGTGCAGGTTCCGCGGATCGTTCGCGGGCGTGTTCACGAGCACCCGCGAGGGCACGCGGCTGCGCTCGTCGATGTCTCGAGGCAGCTCCACCGTGAACGTCGCGCCCTGCTCGAGGCCCGCGCTCTCCGCGCGCACCACGCCTCCGTGCAGCTCGACCAGGCGCTTGACGATGGAGAGCCCGAGCCCGAGGCCCCCGTGCCGACGCGCCATCGACGCGTCGGCCTGGCGGAACCGTTCGAACAGAAACGGCAGGAACTCCGGCGAGATGCCCTGACCCGTGTCCCGCACCTGGAGCACGGCCGCCTCGCCCTCCTGCACGAGCGAGACGTCCACGCGGCCGCCCGTCGGCGTGAACTTGATGGCGTTCGAGACCAGGTTCCACACGACCTGCTGCAGCCGCGCCGGATCCCCGCGCACGGAGATCCGCGCGGGCTCACGCGGGCCGCGCAGCGTGACGCCCTTGGCCTCGGCCGCGGCGCGGCAGGCCTCGATCGCGGACTCCACCACGCCCGGCAGAGACACCTCCTGCAGGTCGACGTGGATCTTGCCCGCGACGATGCGGCTCACGTCGAGCAGGTCGTTGATGAGCTGCGCCTGCAGGTGCGTGTTCCGCTCGATGACCGAGAGGCCCTTCGCGAGCTGGTCGGGCTGGATGCCGGGCCTCTGCACGAGGTGCGCACAGCCGAGGATGGCGTTCAGCGGCGTGCGCAGCTCGTGCGAGAGCGTGGCGAGGAACTCGTCCTTCATGCGGCTCGCCCGCTCGGCCTCGGCCCGCGCCGCCCGCTCGCTCTCCAGCAGGAACGCGCGCTCGCTCTCGGCCTGCTTCTCCTTGGTCACGTCGCGGCTGATCCCCACGGCCCGGAGCGTCTTGCCCGCCTCGTCGAACGTGATGCGCCCGAGCGAGTGGATCCAGCGCTCCCCGAGCGAAGGGTGCAGGATGCGGAACTCGTACGCGAAGTCCGAGATCCCCTTCCTCATGCGGCAGCACAGGTCCGCGTCCATCGGCGGGAGATCGGCCGGATGCACCCGGCTGCGCCAGTCCTCGAGCCGCACCTCGCGGTTCTTCGGGTCGACCCCGTAGAGCTCGTACTGGGCCTCGGACCACGTGTAGTGGTCCGTCCTGGCGTCGTACTCCCACCACCCGGCCTGCGCCCCGTCGAGCGCCATTTGCAGGCGATCGGCGCTCTCGGCGAGGGCCGCCGCGGCCTCCCTGCGCTCGGTGACCTCCTCGCAGACCACGTTCACCCCGATGATCACGCCGCTCGTGTCGCGGAGCGGGAAGAAGCTCTCCATCCAGATCCGCGTCTTGCCGGGCTGCGCGGGCGTCTCGCCGACGAGCTCCACGTTCCGGAGTGGCTCGCCCGTCTCGAAGATCCGCCGCAGCATGGGCTCGGCCTGGTCGGCGAGGTTCGGCAAGAGCTCGCGCACCGAGCGGCCGATGTGCGCCGCGGCGGGGAAGCCGTTCATCTCGGCGAGGCGCTCGTTGATGCGGATCCAGCGAAAATCCCGGTCGATCACGCAGAGCCCGACGGGCGCGGCCGCGTACGTGGCCTCGAGCTCGGCGAGCTGTCGGCGCGCCAGGGCCTCGCTCTCGCGCCGCGCGTCTTCTGCCCTGGCCAGGACGAACTCTCTCTCGCGCCGCGCTCGCTCGTTGATCGCGCTGAGGAACACGCCCACGACCAGAAAGACGCCGAGGCGCGCCTGATCCGGGAGCGAGGCGACGGTCAGGCTGCCGATCGGGCGCAAAAAGAGCAGCGCGCCCGTGAGCGCGCAGAGGATCGTGGCGAGCAGGCCGGGGAACATGCCGCCATACGCGGCCGCGATGACCACCGGCAAGAGGAGCGCGAGCAAGGGAGCTTTGCCGTCCAGCCACGGCTCCAGGGAGAACCGGACGAGGACGAGCGCGATCAACACTGCAATGGAGAGGCCGTAGGCGTGCCACGCCTTCCCCGGTCCCGCAGGAGCGCTCGGGGGGGCCTCGAGCCGCGCTTCGCGGCCTTCGCCGGCTGTTTGCATCGACCTTCGCTCGGGCTGCGGAGAAGGGGGCTCCCGTCAAACCAAGGCTATCAAACGATGGCACGTTCGCAACGTGGACCACCGCTTCGCCCCGTTCGCCCGATGCTTCGAATCAGCCCGCCCGATCGGCGAGGACGCGGACCTTGAAGCCGAGCTCGCGCGACAGCGCGACCATCTCGTCGAATACGTCGCCATAAGCCACGGCCACGTGGTTCGAGAGGTAATGCGCCATCAGCGTGTCCCTCCCGATCCCCATGTCCGCGGCCATGAACGGCCATTCGCGCGTCGTGCCTTCCCACCACGCGTCGCGCACCTCGGGCGGCAGCTTCACGACTTCACCTTTGCCGATATCCATCCAGAGCGCGCCTTCTTTGATGTACGTGCGCGCCCAGGTCATCGCTCCGGGCAAGCTCTCGCCGGCGAGCGTGCCGCCCGGCGTCGGGAAGTACATCGACGGCTGCCTGTAGCTATGCGCGCCGCGCAGCGTGTCCTTGTCGTGGTTGAACGCGTACGCGCCGCACGAGCCCGAATTGAGCAATACCCACAAGAATCGACCGTCGTGCTCGGCGCCCCAGCGCACGTCGTGGAACATCACGGCCTCGTGCAGGCCTTTCTCGCGGAGCAGCCGCTTCATGAGCTCCATCGGGATCGCGTTGCCCTGGTCCGCCTCGGTCGCGCAGGCGATCGTCGTGCCGTTCGATTCGGGGCGACACGCCGAGTTGAAGAGGCCCTCGGCGAGGTCCGAGGGCGGGCGCAGCGGGATCAGGCCGAGCTGGTATTGCCAGCCGAGGCAGTCGGCCTTGTATTCGTTCACCAGATCGAGCACCACGAGATAATCGCGGAGCTGCTCGCGCGTCGCCCGCTCGTCGAAATCGGCCGCGCCATTCTCGCCCCAGTGGAAGGTGAGGCCCCGATCCTTCACGAACCGTAACGCGTCGTCGATTCGCTTCTCGCTGATGCCGCGGCCCCGATCGATGATCCAGGCCTGATCGATCTTGTGCTCGGTGAAGCCGTGCTTGTTCAGCAGGCGCGGGCCGAAATACCCGTTGATCATGCCCATCGAGGTGTCGCCGAGCATCATGAGGAGCACGCGCCGCCGCCGGATCTCCTCCGCCACCTTCCGCGCGATCACCTGCGCCGCCGGGGCGACCTCGCCGGGCTCGTGGATCGCGTCCTCGGGCCAGGCGAGCCGGCCCGTCTGGCACCACGTGTCGAGCCGCTCCATGAACGCGCGGTCGGCCGTCCAGTCCTCCGCGTCCGTCCAGATCCGCGAGAACGGCCGATCCAGGCTCTCCAGGCAGGCGCCCGTGTTCAAGAGGCCCACGAGCCCGGGCCAGCGGCCCGAGAAATTCGACGCGAGCAGCAAGGGGTTCTCCTTGCCGACCACGCCGTCCGTCGTGTGTGGCCCGTAAAACCAGTGTACACACACGCCGATCATCGGGTCGTCGACAGGCCCGAGCTTCTCGATGGATTCGTGGGGCTTCGACAGGAAACCCTCGATCCGATAGGGCGCGTGGCCGAGCTTCTGGAGCGCTCGTTCCAGCTGCACCGTCGCCGCCGTGATGCTGGGGACGGCGACCTCGTTTGGCTTGGCCCGCGCGTCGCCGGGCCAGAACAGGGCGATCTTCTTCATCGCCCTGGCTTCGGCCACACGCAGGCCGGCGTCAAGCGCGCTCGAAGAGCCGCTCGTGCAGCACGGCGGCCGCGGCGCCCACGTCTTTGTCCGCGACGAGCATGGTCAGGCTGATGCTCTTCATCCCGTAGCTCACCATCTCCACGTTCACGCCTGCGTCCGCGACGGCTTGCAGGATCGCCGCGCCGAGCCCCGGCTGCTCCGCGAGCCGCCGGCCCACGACCACCATCAGCGTCTTTCCGGCCTCGACCCGCACGTCGCCGAGCTTCTCGAGCTCGGGCAGCGCGCGATCGAGCGGCGCTTTGCAGTCCGTCGTGAACGACACGTTGACCTCCGAGGTCGCGATCATGTCGACCACCACCTCGTGCCGCCCGAGCGCCTGGAACGCCTCGCCGAGGAAGCCGGCCGCGCCGAGCATACGCGTCGAGCAGAGCGTCACGGCGAGCTGACCGCCGCGGTAAGCGATGCTCGTCGCGGGCAGCTCGCCCGGGGACGTGGCCTCGCGGATGACCGTGCCGGGGTGCTCGGGGCGGTTCGTGTTGAGCACGCGGACGGGGATCTTTTTTTCGATCGCCGGCACGAGCGTCGAGGGGTGCAGGACGCGGCTGCCGAAGTAGGCGAGCTCGGCGGCCTCGTCGAAGCGCATCTCGGGGATCGAGCGGGCCTGCGGGACGACGCCCGGATCCGCGGTCATCACGCCGTCGGTGTCGGACCAGATCTCGACCTCCTCGGCCTCGAGCGCGGCGCCGACGAGCGTCGCCGTCAGATCACTCCCGTTGCGGCCTACGGTCGTGATCTCGCCGGCCTCGGTGCGGCCCACGAAGCCCGTGACGATGGGGATCACGCCCTCCGGCACGCGCTCCTTCACGGCGCGTTTCATCCGCTCCTCGTAGCCGGGCAGGGGGCGGGCCGCGCCGAACGTCGCGTCGGTGACGAAGCCGAGATCCCAGACGTCGAAGGCCTGTGCGGGCAATCCTTCACGCGTGAAATAATCGGCGATGACCCGCACGGCCAGACGTTCGCCGAAGCTCGCGGCGTAGTCGAGGCTGCGCGGGCTGAGCTCGCGCACGAGCGAGAGGCCCTTGTAGAGGGCGGCGATCTCGTCGAAGAAGGGCGCGAGCAGGGCGTCGTCGCAGCCGAGCTCGCGGGCGATCGCGGCCTGGCGCTCGATCACGCGCTCGGGGGCGTAGACGCCGCGGGTGGCCTCGCGCGCGCCTGCGAGCAGCGCGTCGGTCATGCCTTTATGGGCCGAGCTCACGACGAGCGGCGCCTTGGCTGCGCGCCCGCGGACGATGGCGAGCACCTTCTCGATCTGCTTCTTGTTGGCGACGGAGCTGCCGCCGAACTTCATGACGATCATGGCGGCCGGACGGTAGCGCAGCGCGTCGAGACCGTCAGCCGGTTTCTCTCGTATTGCCCGGGGGGCGGGCGAACAGATGTCCGGGCTTCAGGGGGAATGCCCGAATGCCGCGCGAACGGCGAGCCCGACGAGGGCGCTGCCGACGACGATCCACGTGGCATTGATCTTCGGCTGCATCGCGATGGGCAAGGCGGCGGCGAGGATCAGCCAGGCGGGCAGGTCGACGAGGGCGCCGCGCCCGAGCGCGATCGTGGCGGCGGCGAGCAGGCCGAGCGAGGCGGCGGCGGCGCCGTCGAGCAGGCCCGCGAGGCGCGGGGCGGCGCGCATTTTCGGCAGGATGGGCGCGGTGACGCGGACGAGGAGGAAACTCGGCAGGAAGATGGCGAGCGTGGCCACGGCCGCGCCGGCGGGCCCTTCGATGAGGTAACCGATAAACGTCGCGGTGGAGAGCACGGGGCCCGGCGTGAACTGTCCAATGGCGACCGCGTCGAGCAGCTCCGCCTCGGTGAGCCACCCCCGCTCGCTCACGAGCCCGGCGCGGAGCAATGCGATGAGCACGTATCCGCTGCCGTAGAGGATGCTGCCCACCTTGAGGAAAAACAGCCCGAGCGGGATCAGCTTCGATCCGCCCGTGGTCATCGCGGCCGAGGCGAGGAGGGGAACCGGGAAGAGGGCGGGGGACGCACCTTTCTTTTCGTCGGCGGTTGGTTTCCCCGGCGGCTTTCGAATCCGGAGCGCGCCGATCCCTGCGCCTGCGAAGATCACGGCGACCTCGTTCACCCCGAGCACGCTGGCCGCGGCGGCGGCGGTCCCGAGCGCCAGGAAAAACCAATCCTTTTTTCGAGGTAGGACGAGCCGCGCCATGGCCGCGAGCACGATCGCGAGCATCGCGGGCTTCAGGCCATAAAGCAGCCCTTCCATCGCGGGCACGGCGCGCAGGCGCATGTAGGCGATCGCGAAGGCGGCGGTGACCAGCGCGGCGGGCAGGATGAAGCAGACCCCGGCGACGGCGAGCCCCGGCGTCCCGGCGCGGCGATACCCGAGGTGGATCGCCATTTCGGTGGAGTTCGGGCCCGGGATGAGGTTCGTCGCGGCGAAGAGGTCGAGGAACTCCTCACGCGTGACCCATTTCCTGCGCGTGACGACCTCGGCCTCCATGAGCGCGACGTGGGCGGCGGGCCCGCCGAACGCGGTGAAGCCGAGGCGCAAAAACAGAAGCGCCACCTCGCGCAGCCGGCCCGGCTCGGCTGCGTCGGGTGACGCCGGGGGAGGCGTGGCCTCCGCGTTCATGTCAGGTCGCGATTTCGCCGGCGAGCATGGCGTCGATCTCGCGCTCGGCGACGAGCCAGTCTTCCAGCGGATTGGTCTTGCCGAACCCGATCGTCTCGGCGCGTCGATAGGCGGCGAGCGCGATCAACCGGCGGCGCTCTTCCATCGAGATGGGCCTGCGCTCGGAGGCGGCGGGCGCCCTGGAATCCTCGTCGATCGTGGCGGGCGCTTCCGGCGTGGGCGCGGGCGCGGGCGCGAGCGCGACGGGCGGCGGCGGGAGCGTCTCGGCGACGGCGACGGCGACGGCGGCCGATGCTGCGGCCTTCGCGCCCTTCTTGCCGATCTCGCCCTTCTTCGCGGCCTTCTTGCCTTTCGTCTTCATCGATCCTCTCCTCGGTGGTTTTTTCCCGGGGAGGCGGCTCGTAACGCAGGGGCGGGCGGGGGGGCAAGTTTGTGGACACAGGAAACTTTGCGCGTCGGCAGCCGCCGGATAGAGTGGCGAGGGAATGCGAGCGAAGGAGGTGGGGCATGCGAATGCAAAGGGCGGCGTGCAATGTGATGGCAGTCCTCTCGTTGCTGGTCTCGTTGACCATATTTTCATCAGCGGGACGGGCCACGGCGTACCAGGCTCCGCAAGATGGCACGGCTCCGGTCGTTGCTTCGGATGACAGCGAGTGGGCTTATTGCAGGCGGGCGTGTGATCTCGTGTGGGATCATGACAACCGTCAATGTCGCAAGCTACCAGAGAAGCCGAAGAAAAATCGCGAGCGATGCTGGCGCCGCGCCAATAACGAGCGATCTCGTTGCTATCTCGAATGCGAGAGGGAAGCGTTGCGATGACGGTCATCGCGGAGCGAGAGCTTCGGTTCATCCAGCAGGGTAAGCGGGGATCACGCAAGGTCGTCGTCCGGATCCATGCGCCCAAACCCGAGGAGAATGGGAACTGGTCGGTCGACTTCGAGATCCACGGCCCTGGCGACCACAAGGCGAGTCGGTCCGTGTGGGGCGCCGACTCCGTGCAAGCGCTCGTGTTGGCGCTGGCGAATGTCCCGCTCGACCTCGGCCTGGTCGCCCACGAGATGGGCGGCACGATCAAGTTCCTGGGAAGCAAAGACCTGGGGTTCACGGTAACACCGCCCCGCTCATGAGGAGAGTCAGGGGGGGCGCCGGCCTTGCTCCTGCGTGCGGTTCCGATACACCAAGCGACGGTACGGGCATTGCAGTCCGTCCGGGCATGAAGCACAGCACTTTCGTTCGTAAGGTTCTGGTGGGGATCGGTTTCGCGGCCTTCGGGGTGTCCACGGCGGGGGTCGCGGTGGCGGAGGAGGCCGAGGAGTATGGATTGGGCGAGGCCGTTGGCGAGCTTTCGACGCAGGAGGAGGTGACCGAGGAGGGGGCGTCGGAGCTGGTGGCGGCATCGGGAAAATGTCGGGTGCGTTGTTGCAATAACTGGGTCTCGCCACTCGTGACGACCACCTCCAGGCCCGTGTGCCGTCAGTATGCCCATAGTGTGTGCCAGAATCGCGGGGGGCCGCTACGCGCGAGGTGGAACGGCGAGATCTTCGCGGCATGGATTTGCCAGTAGATCCCTCACCCCAACCCCTCTCGCGCCCGCGTGACGGAGATCCATGCTCGGTCGTCGCCGCCGTCTTCTGCCGTGAGGGGGCGAGGCGACCGAGATCCGTTGAAACGCCTGGCCGTAGTGAGGCACGCATGAAGCACAGCACGTTCATTCGTGAGGTTTTGGTGGGAATGGGGGGGTCGGTCCTCTGTATCTCCGCGGCGTGTGCCGCGGCGCCGGAGGAGGCGGAGGAACATGCGGTCGCTGGGGATGTGTCGGGGCGTGCGGCGGAGCTCTCGACGCAGGAGGAGGTGACTGGTGAAAAGGCTTCGGCGCTCGTGGCGCAGGCGGGACAATGTCGCGGCAGCTGTTGCAATGGTTGGGTCTCGCCAGCCATGACGACCCCGTCCGCGCGCGCATGCATGCAATGGGTTAAGAGCATGTGTGAGAACCGCGAAGGCGTGAAGCGGGTACGATTCAACGGCGTGCTCGTGCCGGGGTTGTGGTGCAACTGAGCCACTGATCCCCTCACCCCCAACCCCTCTCCCGCCCGCGGGAGAGGGGCCTTCGCGACAGCAAGCGTGTTCTCCTCGTGACGCTCTGGTCACGCTCGATGGATCCGCGCGGAACGTGTATCCTCCCGCCCCCATGACCGCTCCCTTCCGCGAACGCCGCCTCTCCTCGGCTGAAGTGCGCAAGATCCTCCGCCGGGCCCTCGATCTCGCCGAGCGGGACGCCGAGACGGAGGCGCTCGCGTCCTCGATGACGGAGGACGAGCTCGCGCGGCATGCGGCCGAGCTCGGGATCCCCGGCACGGCCATTCGGGGCGCGGTGAACGAGCGCGCGCCGCTCGAGGAGAAGACGGAGGCGTCGAACGAGCTGCTCGGCGCGCCCCTCCGGACGCTGCTCGAAGAGGAGATCGACGGCGAGATCGGGGCCGATTCCCATGAGGATCTCGTCGAGGCCATCCAGACGGTGATGGGCGAGGCGGGGCAGGTGCAGATCGTGGGGAAAACCGTGACGTGGACGCCCACGGTCCTGCCACAAGCACAGCCGCGGCAGCTCTCGGTCACGGTGCGATCACGGAATGGCAAGACGCTCGTCCGGGTCGACGAGCGGCATTCGAACCTCGCCGCGGGCCTGTATTTCGGGATCGGGTTCGGCTTCGGGCTCGGCGGCGGCGTGCCCGTCGCCATGAGCATTGCGCTGGCCACGAAGAGCGGCCTGCCCGCCACGCTGGCCGGGCTCGCTTGTCTGGTGATTGGCTTCCTCATTCCGCGCCTCATTTTCCCTTACGTCGTGCGACGGCGGACGCGGAAACACCGCGACCTGCGGGATCGCCTCGCGCGTGTGGTGCGCGCGGCGGCGCGCGCGGGCGCGCCGCGGAAGCGGAAGCGGCAGCGGATCGCGGCTGCGGCGGCGGAGGCGGAGGCGGAGGCGGAATCCGAGGCGGAGGCGGAGGCGGAAGCGGAAGTCGTGGGAGGGCGCGCGCGCCGCTGAAGCACCCCCGTCCCTCCGCCGCTCCACAAGCACAGGCCTCACCCACCCCAACCCTCCCCCTCCCCCTCCACACGGATTGAAAGGGCACACCTCAATGACCACTTTGCCCAAAGGCCCCACCAGCAACGTCCTGATGAACGTGCAGGGGATCATGGATCCGATCGGCTACACGCTGCGCTTACGGGAGCGCTATGGCGATCCGATGTCGGCCCCGAAGATGAACGGCAAACCGGTGCTGGCCACCGGCAGCGTGGAGGGGCTGCGCTCCGTGTTCGCGGTGCCGCCGGAGGCCCTCGACCAGATGCTGGCCGAGAGCTTCGCCGCGGCGGTGGGAGAGTCGTCGCTGTTCGTGCTCTCGGGCGCGCGACACACGGCCATGCGCAAGCTGCTCATGCCGCCATTTCACGGGCAACGCATGCGCCTTTACGGGAAGCAGATCTGCGACCTGGCCCTGCAGCACGCCCGGGACCTCGAGCCGGGCCGCGAGCTCGTGGCGCAGGACCTCATGCACAAGATATCGCTGCAAACGATCATCCACGTCGTATTCGGCGTCACTGCACCGGCGGAAGCGGCGCGCCTCGAGGAGCTGCTCGAGGCGCTACGCAAGAGCTTCTCCTTCGGCCTGAACGTCACCCTCTTGGTTCCCTGGCTGCGCCGGGAGTTCGGGGGCTTTGGCCCGTGGGCGCGCAGGCAGCGCGTGATCCAGGACCTGCGCGGCTTCCTCGATCCGGAGCTCGCCCGCCGCCGCGCCGACTCCGCCGAGCGCACCGATATCCTGAGCCTGCTCCTGGAAGCCCGTCAGGAAGACGGGACGGCGCTCGACGACCAGCAGATCTTCGAGCAACTGCACACCCTGCTCTTCGCGGGGCATACCACGACCGCGGCCGCGCTCACCTGGGTGCTCTATTTTCTCGGACACGCGCCGGACGTGTTGCGCCGGCTGCAGGACGAGCTGACGGCGCTGGGCGCGGATCCGGAGCCCGAGGCGCTGGCCAAGGCGCCGTATCTGGAAGCGGTGTGCAACGAGACGCTGCGCCTGCGCCCGCCCAGCCCGGGGGTGGGGCGCAAGCTGAATACACCCATGCGCATCGCGGGCTACGATTTGCCGGCCGGAGCAGGCGTGTTCGCGCAAATCATCTGGGCCCACCACGATCCCGCGGTATTTCCGGAGCCTTCGGTGTTTCGTCCCGAGCGATTCCTGGAGCGAACCTATTCCCCCTTCGAATTCCTGCCGTTCGGCGGCGGGAATCGGCGCTGCATCGGGGCCGCCTTTGCGTTGTACGAGATGAAGCTGGTCCTGGGCACGCTGCTGCGGCGCTACAGCTTCGAGCTCGTGTCCAAGAAGCCGGTGCGGATGGGGCTGCAGGGTCTGCCCGGCTCTCCGGTGCGCGTGATCGTCTCCTCGGGCGGGACCGGGCGCGAGGCGCGGCGCTGAGCGCGGGGGGTTTTTCAGCCCCGGGAGGCTGTCGAGAGCCGCCCTGGGGGGGTTTTTTAGCCCCGGGAGGCTGTCGAGAGCCGCCCCGGGGGGGTTTCTCAGCCCTCCGGCGCCCGTCGACAGCCTTCGCGGGGGGGTTTCTCAGCCTCCGGCGGCTTCGACCGGGGCTTCGTCGCTCTTCTTCTTGCTCCGGCCGCCTGTGCGGGTGCGGATGACGCTGAACAGGGAGGGGAAGGCCTTCTCCGGGGCGGGCTCGTGGCGCAGCAGCCAGCGGCCCGTCGTGGCGACCTCCTCGTAGGTGTCGAGCAAAAACGTCCAGGCGCGCACGAGCTGATCGGCGGTCACGGACGCCTCCGGGCCGATGCGGGCGCCGAGGTGGGCCAGGATCTCCTCCGCGGTCTTGACGGCGTCGTCGGCGTCGGTCGCGCGGAAGTGTTTCTTGTCGTCCTTCAGGGCGTCGTAATGGTCACGATACACGCTGGCATACCCGAGCAGATCGGCGGCGAGGTCGCGGTGGCCCGTGCCCGAGCGCAACATGGCGAGATAAGGGCCGACGTCGGGTTGATCCTTCAAGTGGTACTCGGCGCAAGCCTGCATGCGCGCCTCGATGCCGAGGGCTCTTTGCACGAGCTCGACCGGGAGCTTGGCCTCGGAGGAGAGGGCGCGGTCTTTTTGAACCTCCATCGCGGCATACCAGCACGCCCAGGCGGCGACGGAGAGCACCTCGACGAGGTTCGCGTCGAACTCGCTCGGCGGCAGGCTCTGAAACCGCGCGAGGAGCGCAGGCTCGCTCGCGCGCGCCGAGAGCCCGAGCGCCGCGACGGCGGCGAGGCCCGCGTCGGCATTGACGACGGCGAGCGAGTCGACGGGCATCGACTTGTACCGATGCTGGAGCGCGTCGAAGGCTTGCTTGCCTTTGATGGGATCGAATTGAGGGCCACTCATGTGCGGGATGACACCATGAGCGGAGGGGCGGACACAAGCACGGAGAACGCCCCGGGCAGAGCTTCCTCACCGCGCCGAAGGTCTGTTCAGTAGTCCCCCCCGACCCGTCGGGAAGCCCCCGCCCCCCTCCTCCCCCCCGCCCCTTTCGGTCTTCGCCGGACAAATCCACCTGATCTCGGACAGCTTATGTCCGTCTCGGCGGCCCCGTCCGTGTCATCTTCCTTGGCCGGTGTTCAGGTACCTGGTAAGGTGTTCAGTATGCACCGCGCCGCCGCCACCGTCCTCGCCCCGGACGCCGACGCTCGCCACAAGGAGCTCTTCCAGAGCGCGCTCGTCAGGCCTGCGATCGAAGGCCTCTCCGGCCGCGCCAAGGCCCTGCCGCTCGGCCTCTGCACCGTCGACGCGTCCTTGCCCGAGGGAGGCTTGCCCCGCGGCGCGGTGGTCGAGCTCGCGGCGCCACAAGGGCTCGCTCGCTCGACGACGCTCGCCTTGTCGCTCTGCGCCTCCGCCCAGGCCGAGGCGCGCCTGCGCGGCGAGAGTGACACGCGCGGCGCCTGGTGCGCGTGGCTGGATCCGACGCAATCCATCTTCGCGCCCGCCGTCGCTCGCGCCGGCGTCGATCTCGATCGGCTGCTCGTCGTCCGGCCGAACCTCGAAGACCTCGCCCGCGTCGCCGTTCGTGTCGCCGCCAGCCACGCCTTCTCCGTCGTCGTCATCGACACGGCCGGCGTGCCGGGTTGTCGCGGCGAGGCGCGGCTCGACCGGTGGGTGACGATCGTGCGTCGCCTCGCCCTCGCCGTCGAGGGCAGCGATACGACGGTCCTGTTGCTCACGGACGCGAGCGCCTCCCGCGCCATGCCGCTGCCGGCCGCGATGCGCATCGAGCTCGAGCGACAAGGCGAGGACAGGCTCGGCCTGCGGGTCGCCAAGGACCGGCGCGGTCGCGTGACGGCGGCGCAGTCGATCGAGCTTGGAAAGAGCGCATGAAAGGCGCATGAGGATCCGGTGATGGGTCGGCGAATCGTGGCGGTGGTCTTGCCGCAGCTCGGCTGCGAGCTCGTGCGGCAACGTGCCCACGAGGATCACGAAGGCCGCCCGCTCGCCGTATTGTTTTCGTCGGGCAAACCCGGGGGGGCAGGGGCAGGGGAGGCGCAGGACCGGGCCACGGCCACGCTCGACCTCGTCGACGAGGCCGCCTGGCGATACGGGATCCGCCCCGGCCAACGCGTGGCCGAGGCGCAAGCGACGCTCGCCGAGCTGTCGATCCAGAACGTCTCGTTCACCGAGGTCGACGCCGCGCTCGGTCGCGTGGCGGAGGTTTGTTTGGGCCTGGGGACGACGGCATCCATCCGCCTCGCGCCCGAGCACCCTGATGAAGACAAACGCCGCGGGCCGGCGGGTGATGCGCCCTTCGACACGGTGTTCCTCGACGTCACGGGCGCCGCGCACCTCGTGGGCGGCGAGGAGGCGCTGCTCGACGAGCTCTGCGAGCGGATCCACGCGCTCGGGCACAAGGTCCAGGCCGCGATCGCCGATGGCCCGCGGATCGCGCGCGCGCTCGCCCGGTTCGCCGCGAGCCCGGTGCTCGCCAGCGGGGTGGCGCTCTCCGTGCGAAAAGCTCCGCATCCGACGGTCGTCGCCAGGCCCGGCGCGCGGGTCCTCGGGCCGCTGCCGCTCACGGCGATGCCGATGGATGCGGACACGGCGGCCTTCTTCGCGCGGCTCGGCGTCTTCACGGTCGAGGCCCTGATGAAGCTGCCGCGCAGCGAGCTCACGCCCAGGCTCGGCCTGCGCGCCGCCGAGGTGCTCGATCTCGCCGCCGGTCACGACGATCTGCCGCTCGTCCCGTACGCGCCCCCGCGCACGATCGTCGAGGAGACGAGCTTCGACGACCCGATCGCGAGCGTCGAGCCGATCCTGTTCGTGCTGCGCGGCATGACCTCACGTTTCGCCGCCCGCCTCGGCGCCCGCGGCGAGGCTTGCCTCACGCTCGACATCACGATCCCGCTCGACAAGTCCATCACGAACCTGCGCCACCCCGGCAAGGAGCCCGTCCTCGCGCTCTCGATCGAGCTGCCCTCGCCGCTCTCCGACGCGGGCGATCTCCACCGCGCGCTGCGGGCCAAGCTCGAGCGCGCCGAGCTCTTCGCGCCGGCCGTCGGCGTCCGCCTGGAGGTCTCGCAGATCGTCGAGGCGCGGCGCATCCAGATCGATCTCTCGCGCGACAAGGCCGCGCGCCCCGACGCGTTACCCGCGCTGCTCGCCGAGCTCTCCGCCGAGATCGGTCAGGATCGCGTGGGCGTGCTCGAAGCGGTACATGCGCACAAACCCGAGGCGCGCTCCAGGCTCGTCCCCGTGCGAGACCTCGATCAGAAACGCGCGCCCGCCGGATCCGCGGAGCTCGAAGCCGCCGAGGACCGTGACGTCCCGCTGCCGACGCGCCTCTTCTCGACGCCCGTGCCCATCGGCCGCATCACGAAGGGCGCGGTGATCGCCGTGGACAATCGCCTCTACGCCGTCGAGTCGCTCCGGTTCGTGATGCGGCTCGACGGGGTCGAGTGGTGGACGAGCTCGGCGGCGTCGCGGGATTACGGGGTCGCCTGGCTCGTGCCCGGCGCGACGAACACGAAGGGCGAGGCGTCGACGCGGGCGGCCGGGCTCGCGTGGGTCTTCGTGGACCGCACGACCGGGGAAGGGTACCTCCAGGGCTGGTGCGAATGAACCGACGAAGGCCGGCCCTCTCCGTCGTCTCCGGGGGCGCCCCCGAGCCCGAGCCCGAAAGAAGCGCGGAGAAACCCGCCTTCGCCGAGCTCTGCGCGCGCTCGGCGTTTTCGTTCCTCGAAGGCGCCTCGCAGCCCGAGGAGATGGTGCGCAGGGCCCACGAGCTCGGTTTGTCCTCGATAGCCATTGCGGACCGCGACGGTCTTTACGGCTCGGCGCGGGCGCACGCGGAGGCGAAGAAGCTCGAGCAGCCGTACATCGTCGGATCTGAACTCACGATCGAGAAGGACGGCGAGAAGCGCGGGAGCGTCGTCCTGCTCTGCCAGGATCACGAGGGTTACTCGAACCTCTGCCGCCTGCTCACGCTCGCCCACGCGACACACGAGAAGGGCACGGCGGGCATCTCCATCGAGGAGATCGGGAACCTGCCGCGCGGCCTCTTCGCCCTCGTCCCGCTCGCGACGCCCGCGCTCGTGAACGACGCCCTCCTCGGGCCGCTCCGCGACGCCTTCGCCGAGCGCGCCTTCCTCGCCGCCTATCGCCACCTCGACCGCGGCGACGCGGCCCGCCTCGAGGCCGCCACGAGGGCCTCCGCGCGGTTCGATCTGCCCGTCGTCGCCACCGCGCGCCCCCTCTTCCACCACGGCGGTCGCAAGCCCCTCGCCGACGTGCTCACCTGCATCCGCCACAAGACCACGCTCGATCAGGCCGGCGCCCTGCTCGCCCCGAACGCCGAGGCCACCCTGCGCAGCGCCGCCTCGATGCGGAACCTGTTCCGCGACGAACCCGCCTGGGTCGCCCGCACCGTCGAGATCGCCGAGTCCTGCCGCTTCTCCCTCGCCGAGATCCGCTACCACTTCCCGAGCGAAGGCCTCTGCTTGCCCGGCGAGACGCCGGACGACGCGTTGCGACGCCTCACCTACGCGGGCTGCAAAGACCGCTACCCCGAGGGCACGCCGCAGAGGGTCGCGGCGCAGATCGAGAAGGAGCTCGATCTCATCAAGCTGCTCGACGTCGCCCCGTACTTCCTGAGCGTCCACCAGATCGTCTCGATCGCCCGGCAAAAACGTATCCTCTGCCAGGGCCGCGGCAGCGCGGCGAACAGCGCGGTTTGTTTCGTCCTCGGCGTCACGGCCGTCGATCCGGCGCGATCGAGCCTGCTCTTCGAGCGTTTCCTCTCGCCCGAGCGGCGCGAGCCCCCGGACATCGACGTCGACTTCGAACACGAGCGGCGCGAGGAGGTCATCCAGGCGATCTACGAGATGTACGGCCGCGACCGCTCGGCCATGGTCTCCGAGGTCATCTGCTACCGCGGCAAGAGCTCGCTGCGCGAGGTCGGCAAGGTCTTCGGCTTGACGACGGATCAGCTCGATCGGCTGAGCGGGCTCGCGGTCTGGCAGGAGGCCGATACGAGCGAGAAGAAGCTCGCCGAGCTCGGCTTCGATCCGAGCGACACGCGCCTGCGGCAGGTGATTTTCCTGGCGAACGCGCTCGAAGGCATGCCGCGGCATCTGTCGATCCACGTGGGCGGCTTCGTGCTCTCGGCCGAGCCGCTGCACCACGTGGCCCCGATCGAGCCGGCGCGGATGCCCGGTCGATCCGTGATCCCGTGGGACAAGGACGACCTCGACGAGCTCGGCTTCTTCAAGGTCGACATCCTCGCGCTCGGCATGTTGACCGCGATCCGCAAGACGCTGGCGATGATCCACGAGCGCGCTCGTCCCAACGAGCCGTTTGATCCGATCGACGCGCTCGCCCGCGTCCCGCCCGAGGATCCGGCCGTGTACCAGGCGATCGGGCGCGCCGACACGGTGGGCGTCTTCCAGATCGAGAGCCGCGCGCAGATGTCGATGCTGCCGCGCCTCAAGCCGAAGACGTTTTACGATCTCGTCATCGAGGTCGCGATCGTGCGGCCGGGCCCGATCCAGGGCGGCATGGTCCACCCGTACCTGCGCCGCCGCACGGGGCAGGAGGCGCCGATCTCGCCGCATCCTTGCCTCGACGGGATCCTCGCGCGCACGCTCGGCGTGCCGCTCTTCCAGGAGCAGGTCATGCAGATCGCGATGGTCGGCGCGGGGTACACGCCCGGCGAGGCCGATCAGCTCCGGCGCGACATGGCCGCGTGGAAAAAACACGGCAGGCTCGCGCGCCACCGCGAGCGGCTGCTTCGAGGCTTCTCCGAGAAGGGGATCTCCGCGCGGTTCGCCGAGCAGCTCTACCAGCAGATCCACGGCTTCGGCGAGTACGGCTTCCCCGAGTCCCACGCGGCGAGTTTTGCCCTGCTCGTCTACGCCTCGGCGTGGTTGAAGGTGCACCACCAGGCCGCGTTCACGTGCGCGCTCCTGAACTCGCAGCCGATGGGGTTTTACTCGCCGTCCTCGCTCGTGCAGGACGCGCAGCGGCACGGCGTGATCGTGCGGCCCGTGTGTGTCGTGGCGAGCGGGTGGGATCATTTCCTCGAAGATCCCGGGGTGATCCGGCTCGGGATGCGCCTCGTAAAAGGGTTCGGCTGGGGCGGGGCCGCGGGCGTGCTCCGGGCGCGCGCGGAGGCGCCCTTCACGGGCGTCGCGGACCTCGTGCGGCGCGCGGGGCTGCAGAAGAACGAGGTCGAGGCCCTCGCGGAGGCGGGCGCGCTCGAGGCGCTCGTCCCGAGCCGGCGCGAGGCGCTCTGGAGGGCGCGAGCGCCGCGCCTGCCGGACGGGCTCTTCGCGAACGTGCCGCTCGAAGAAGAGAAGGACGTGGGCCTGCCGAAGATGCGCCCCGCCGAGCAGCTCGTGCTCGACTACGGGCGGGTGGGTTTGTCTCTGCACGACCACCCCTTGAAGCACCTGCGCCCGCGGCTCGAGGAAGAGGGCACGGTGACGGCGGCCTCGATCAAGGAGCGTCGCGCCGGCGAGACCGTTCGCGTCGCGGGCCTCGTCGTGGGCCGACAGCGCCCGGCCACCGCGAGCGGCGTCACGTTCGTCACGCTCGAAGACGAGACCGGCGTGGTGAACGTCATCGTGCGCAAGGACCTCTTCGAGGCGAGTTACGCGGCCGCGCGGTACGCGAAGATCATGGCCGTGCGTGGTCGCGTCGAGAAGCAGGGCGAGGTGGTTCACGTCCTCGCCGAGGCCCTCGAGCGCCTCGACGCGCCGGGCAAACGCGGCGTTCCCACGCGATCACGCGACTTTCACTGAGCGGCGCGCGCGAGAATCTTGGTGGTCAAACCGAACGGTTCGACGTCTCGCTGGTCGTTTTTTGCTCGCCAGAGCCCGCGAGACGCGGCAAAGATCGCGGCCAGATGCTCGGTCCCGTTCGATGCCTCGCCCTCGCCGCGGCCCTGCTCGCCGCGTGCAGCAGAGAATCGTCGACGACCACCGAGGCGACGCCTCCCGCGAGCGACGCGTCCACCGCTCCGCCGCTCGGCTCGTTCATCGCGTCGAGCCCCGCGCATCCGCCGCAGCCGAGGTCGCCCCAGCCGAACCCGCTCGGCTTGCCTCCGCGCAAGATCAAGCTCGACCCTGGGCGCCGCGTGTTCACCTTCTCCGAGCCGATGCTGACGAACGCGCGGATCGGCTCGACGCTCGTGCTCTACGCGGCCACGGCGGTCGGCTTCGACGGCGACGATCTGGTCATCGAGGGACAATCGGGCGGACCGTCGTACAAGGTCCACGCGGGGTACGTGATCCCGGTTCCGGACAACGTGAGGCCGAGGCTCAACGACGTCGTGCTCACGGAGTGGAACGGCGTGATGAAGCACGCGATCGTGCGCCGGTACGTGAAGGATCGGATCGCGGTCCGCTACACGGACATGGAGGCGCGCGCGCCGGAGGCGCTCCTGAAGGGGGTGCGCTGGGTGAAGCAGAAAGAGGGGCTCGAGCCGGGCAACTACGCGGCGCACCGGCAGGAGGGCGAGTACCGGCACGTGCTGCTCGTGTCCCCGTTCGAGGCCGGCGGGATCAAGCGCTGGTTCTGCCTGGGATTCGGCGGCGCGGCGCTGATCGCGGACGACGCGGATCTGCAGCCCATCCCGATCAAATGGAAAGGCAAGCCGGGCGCGACCGTATGGGCCGAGTGGGCGGGGACCATGCGCCGCGCCGTCGTGCAGAGCGAGAACGAGCCGGGGATCTTCACGGTGAAGTTCGAGCGAGCGGGCAAGCCCGAGGTGGTCGGCCACGGCCTCCTCATGGACCCGCTCTGACCTCTCGCGCCGCGTACCATTCCCCGCACCGCGAAGCATTTTGCGCACGTTGGCGCTCTGGAATCGCCTGCGCCGTGGTGTTAGGAAGGCAGTTCCATGCAGCTCCGAGATGCCATTCGCGTCGCGCGTCAGTGGGTCCCTTTTACCGCTCGCACGGTCGGGTATGGGACCGTCTCGCTCACGCTCGGCCCGCTCACGAAGGATCACCGCGCGAGCCTCTGGGCAATGAAGCGCTGGTGCCAATCGAGCGCGCGGGGGCTGCACATCGAGGTCGAGGCCTCGGGCCTCGAAAACGTGCCCGCGGACGGCGCCTACGTCTATTGCTCGAATCATCAGAGCCTACTCGACGTCCTCGTCCTCGGCGCCGCCCTGCCCGGTGACTACAAGTGGGCCGCGAAGCGCGAGCTGCTCAACATCCCATTCCTCGGCTGGCACCTCAAGCTCTCGGGGCACGTCCCGGTCGAGCGCGGCGGCGGGCCGAGGGTCGCGGCGGAGGTCATCAAGCGCTTCGAGGAGGTCCTGCGGCGCGGCAAGCCGCTGCTCGTCTTCCCCGAGGGCACGCGCAGCGAGGACGGCGTGCTCAAGGAGTTCAAGATGGGCGGGTTCTACGCGGCCGTACGCGCCGGCGTGCCCGTCGTCCCCGTCGCGCTCGAGGGCGCGGGCAAGCTCATGCACAAGGGCGCCATCGACTCGGGCGACGGCAGCACGATGCGCCTCGTGCGCGTCCGCGTGGGCAAGCCCATCCAGCCCCTCGCGACGGGCAAGGAGGCCGCGCGTGTCGTCAACCTGCGCGATCGCACCCACGCCGCCGTCGCCGAGCTGCTCCTCTCCCTCGGCGGCCGCGTCGCGGAGCCTCCGTCCAAGGAGAGCACGAGCCGGGCCGGCGCCTCGCAGCGCGAGACCTGACGAGCTCGCTCGCTCTTGACCCCGCCACGGAGCCCGATACCCTGACGGGATTGCCCGTTACTTCTCAGGGAGGGTCTCATGGCTTCCGAGCTTCTTCGCTTCATGGGTCGGCCTTTGGCGGCGGTGGTGGTCCTCGGCCTGTTCGCAGGTTGTGGAGGGCAGCCCGAAGGGGGTGGGGTGATCCCGTCGAGCTCGGGTGAGCCGCCCCCGGATCCTTTCCTCCCGCCCGATCCCATCGACCCTCCGATCGACGTCCCGCCGACCCTCACGTGCGACCCCGACGTCTCCGTCTCCGCCGCGGGCCGCGCGCTCGTCGTGCGGGATCCGGCCGTGCTCTCGCGCTTCAGCCTCGAGCGGGTGATGACGCAGCTCATCGAGCTCGCCGGCGCGACGGAGTCGCCGGACGTGCTCTTGCGCCGCCTCTTCGACGCGGAGAACCCGGCGGCCCAGGCGGTCTTCCCCGACGTCACGCATTGCGACGACGTCGACAATGCCGCGTTCAAGAACGACCCGGCCGTGTATTGCCCGCGCGCCGAGGGGGCGCTCGCGTCGAGCCCGGGCCTCTTCGAGCCGGGGCACCCCGACTCCTTCGTGCCCGTCGCGATCGTGAACCGCTTCGATCTGACCCCGCAAGTCGGGACGACCTGCGGCGAGTACCGGATCGTGTTCGCGAAGCTGTCGGGCCGCACGGACCCTGCGAACCGAGTCTTCCTGATCTTCGAGGCGGCGCTGCCGAACCCGCAGGGCCACGACACGCTGCTCGGCTGCCGCGGCATGGCCGAGGCGTGGGCGGCGCTCGAGGACGAGCCAACCGTCGAGGCCGTCGCCGATCGGCTCGAACAGATGTTCTTCGCCGGCCTTGCGCCGTATCGCCCCATCGTCCACCCCGACCATTACGGCGCGGTCTCCATGGACGACGACGTTTACAACGTCACGCACGGCCAGGTGCGCGTGAGCCAGCAGATGCAAGCGCCCTGGGAGATGCGCGAGTATCACCTCGAGTGGGCCAGCCCGATGAACCCGCTGCCCCCCGGCAGCACGCCGCAAGAGCTCCGGTTCGTGCCCGTCACCGTCAAGAACAACCCCCTGCCCGAGCTCTTCGACCGCAGCAACGAATCGGAGGCCGCCGTGGCCTTCCGGAGCGAATTCATCTGGAACAACCTCCCGGATCTCTCGCAGAGCGCGTTCCCCAAGGTCCGCATGCGGACGGGCTCGAAGTTCAACATGGGCCAGAGCGTCGTCTCCGGGGACGCCACCGTCGATTACGCGTCCCACGCCATCGGCGTCGCGGGGGCCGATTTCGCGTCCGAGATCCAGAGCACGATCGAGCTCTCGAACTTCGGCCAGGATTGCCCCCCGGACGATCCGCTCACGGCCGCGTCCATCCTGCACCGCGCGACCTCGCTCACCTGCGCCGGTTGCCACGCGCCGCAGCGCTTCCTCGGCCCCGAGAGGTCCCTCGGCTGCGGGCTCACGTTCCCGTCCACGCTCGGCGAGGTGCACATCGACGAGAATGGGACCCTCTCGGAGGCGCTCACGGACGTGTTCTTGCCGCGGCGCGCCGAGGTCATGTCCACGTACCTGCAGGGCTGCGACCTCGAGGCCATCATGGGGTCCCTCGAGCCGCCGACGGGCGCCATCCCGAAGTGAAGCGGGGGCGCCCCCTTCAATTCGAGTCGCACGGCCCGGCGTTGCCGGCGCCGAAATAGTATTCGGTGATCCCGTCGCCGCACGGGCATTTCACCGAGCCCATCTCCGCGACGAGGCAGGCGACCACCTCGTCGTTTGGCTCGTCCATCCCGATCGCCTCGACGCACCCGCCGGGGCCCATCTTCACCTCGAGCCAGCCGTTTGTCGTGCAGCCCGAGGCCTCCTGGCATTTCTTCGCCGTCGCCACCACCCAGTCCTCGAACGCGCACGGAAAGTCGTTCGAGCCGACGCACGCGCCGATGGGACGATCGGGGCAGAGCGGGTGGGCGTCGCTGTCGAGGCCGCTGTCGAGCTTGGGGATGCCGCCGGCGTCGAAGGTGGGGGGCCGGTCGAGGATCGAGCCGTCCGGCTCGTCGCGGATGTCGGCGTGCCGGGTGCAAGCGAGCGGCGCCGCGACGGCGCCGAGCGCGGCGGCGAGGAGCGAGGCGAAGGCGAGCTCGGGCGATTTCACTGGGCGCGCTCCTTCTCCTTCTCCGTCAGCGTCCGGAACCAGACGACCTCGTGCGCGTGCTGGGTGACGACCGTGTCCGGCTCGATCCGGATGAGCTCGCGGATCGGGAGCTCGGGATCCTTCGCGAGCTCGCGCGCCTCGTCGAAGTCCGCGGGGCGCGCGTCGTGGACCGTCATGAAGAGCAGCCGCGCGTCCTCGAATTGCAGGCGATCGAGGATGCGGACGAGCGCGAGCTCGCCCTCGGCCTCGTACCCCTCCATGGCCACGAAGGCGCCGGGTGTATCGATACGGGCCTCGGGTGGGGTCAACGCATCCGACGAGCACGCGGCCGAGAGGAGGGCGCTCGTCATTGCGACGCAGATGCTCCGGAGGTTTGCGTGATCCATCATTGCCTCCCTTCAAAATCCCAGAGAGACCCCCGCGCTCGGGGCGAGCACGAGGGCGCCGAACGGGAAGACGGCGTGCGCGGCGATCTCCACGAAGGCCGCCCGCCGGCTCTGCCACGCGAGCGCGAGGCCCGCGCCGGCGCCCACGAAGCCGTCGCCGGCGCGTTTCCACACGGTGACCACCTGCTCGAGATCATTGCCGCCCTGGTAGGGCGGGGCGAGCGGGTTTTCGCGCACGACCGTGCTCCCGCGGAGGTCGACCATGGCATAACCACCCGTGAGGAAGGTGTAGGGCCGGAGCCCCGAGCGCGCGAAGAGGTCGTCGCCGAAAAAGTGGGTCGCGCGGGCCGCGAGCGAAAAAGGCACGAACGCCGTGCCCTCGCGTGGCGTGGGCCCCTCGCCGAAGAGGGCCCAGCCGAGCCGGAGGCCGAGCGTCGTGTCGTAATGGATGAGCCGCTCGTATCCCACGACGATCCGCGTCGGCCCGAGGCCCCCGGAGAGCGGCGTGTTCGTGAGCACCGGCGTGCCCGTGTATTGAGCGCCGTCCTCGCGGAAGCACGCGTATCCCTCGTTTTCTTGCGAATGGAGGCTACACGCGCCCGCCGTGGCCACGACGCCCACGTCCTGCTCGATGCCCAGGGAGACCCAGCTCTTGCGTCGATCGGACCGCTCGCAGAAGCCCCGCCAGCTACACGTCGCGCCGCCCTCGCAATCGGCGTCCGACTGGCAGGCGATCTCCACGACGCGCTCGCTCGGGCAGCCGAGCAGCCCTGCGGGACAATCGGCCGGATCGGGGCATTTCGCGCCCCTGGCCTCGCCGGGCTCGAGCTCCGTGTCGTGCTTGATGGTCACGAGGTAGGGCCGCGCGCGGGACGCGCCCGTCGCGATCACGCGGCCCTCGGCGTCGTGGACACGGATGTAATAACGAAGGTCGCCGGTGACGGTGCTGATCTCGAGGCACGGGATCGCGCCCTCGTACTTCTTGCCATTGCGCCGGAGCTCGAGCGCCGTCCAGTCCGGATCTCCCCAGAGCCGATAATGCACGAGCACGCGGCGGGCGCGGAGCGCGACGTCGATCGGGAGCGCGATCGAGATGGGCACGGCGCGCAGGATGCCCTGCTCGGCGGTCCGCTCGAGGGTCGGGGCGTGCAGCACCTCGGGGCCCATCGCGCCCGGCTCCTCGGCCCGGCCCGCGCCGGGCGCGAGGGCGCACATCGCCGCGGCGAACGGGAGGCTCCTCCTCATTTCGCCCCTCCTTCGGCCGGCGCCTTTTCGAGGATCCGGAACTCGACGCGCCTGTTCTTGCCGCGCCCCTCCTCGGTCGTGTTGTCCGCGATCGGTCTGTCGGACCCGTAACCCTTCGGCTGGAGCCGCTCGCGGGCGACTCCACGTCGAACGAGCCATTCGACCACGCTCTCCGCCCGATCCTGCCCGAGGGCACGATTCACGTCGGGCGGGCCCGTGTCGTCGGTGTGGCCTTGCACCTCGACGCGCGTGATCTCAGGGTGCTCCGCGAGCACACGCGCGACCTCGCCGAGCACGCCGTCGCTCTCGGGGCGGAGCACGGCCGTGCCCGTCTCGAATTGCACCTGCTGGGAGATCACGATCTCCTGCTCGGCGAGCGAAGCGATGGGCGGCGGCGCGGGCTCCTTCGGCTTCGGCTTCGGCTTCGCTCTGGGACACCCGTGCGTCTCGCGCACGAAGGTCGCCTCCCCCGCGAGGCGCGGGCAAGCGTCGTTCTCGTCGGGGATCGCGTCGCCGTCGTGATCGGGCGGAGGCTCGGGGCAGCCGTGGAGGAGGGGATCTCCCGATTCCACGCCGACGAGATCGATACACGCGTCCTTCTTGTCCGGGATGCCGTCGTTGTCCCGATCCGACGGTGGTTTGGCCTTCTCCGGCGCATACCCGAGCAGCGCGAGCACGCGGACGTCCGCGCTCCCCGCGCCCCGCCCGAGGCCCGGTCCCATCGCGAGCCCGACCTCGAGGGGGCCGCCATTGATTCGATACTGCGAGGTGAGCAGCACCTGCGCGACGGTGGCGCGGGGATCGAAGAGGCGCGCGCCGCCGAGGAAAGGCAAGTCCGCCGAGAGCTCGCCGCCGAGGCGGAGGCTCCGCGCGCCGTCGACGAAAAAGCCACCCGCGAGGCCGAAGGTGAGGGACGTGGCGACGCGGGTGGGCAAGATCCCGGGGAGCGCGAATGCCGGGCGCGTGCGAAGGCCTCCGGAGAAGGAGCCATGAAGGCGTCTCCCCGTGGCCTCGGCGAGCAGGGCGAACCGCGCGCGCACGGCGCCGTCGCCGGCATATCCATCGGAGGCGGTCGGGAGCCAGAGGGACGCCGCGAGGCCGATCGCCGCGCCCCGGCCGGATTCGTCGAGGCCACCTGCGAGCCGGATACGCGCGCCGAGGCGAATGTCACCAAACGAAGCGCCGACGCCCGCGCGAGGAAAAACGTCGCCCGAGGGCGGAGCGCCGCCGGCCTGGGTGAAGGAGAAGGGGACGTCGAGGGAGAGGGTGGCCCGATAAAAAAGCGATATGGAGGCGAGGGCGTGGAAGAAGGTCTGATCGGAGACGACCGGGTCGAGCTCCTCGCGGTCGTTGCGGAGCACGAGCGGGCGGCGCGCGTAATCGAGGAGCAGGCGCGCCGAAGGGAGGAGGTGGCCCCGGACGTCGGCGTGCTCGACGAGGAAGGCGCGATCCCCGGCGGGGGCGGGTTCGAGGGCGAGGGAAGGGGTGTCGTCGGCGAGGGCAGGGCGCGGGGAAAGGAAGGCGAGGGCCGGGAGAAGGACGGCGAGGAGGCGCGGCCCGGGCTTCACGGTGGGGGACGGTAGGCGGGGGAGAGGGAGAGGGTCAAGGGGGTGTTGATGGGGCCGCGGCGACCGCAGCTTCAGCGAATCTCTCGAACCAACGCGCGCAGCGACTCCATCGCGCCCCGCTCCGCACGTTCGTCGTACGCGCGCGCCGCTGCCCGGTGGCTGAACCCGTGCGTCGCGCCCTCGTGCACGACGATTCGTACGTCCGGGCGGCCGGCGAACGCCGTCCGTATTGCATCCACGGCGCTCGGAGGCACGAAGGGATCCACGCTCCCGAAGTGGAGCCGCATCGGACAACGTATCTCGGCCGCGCGATCGAGATGTCTCTCCATCCAGGTGCCGTGCCACGTCACCACGCCGGACGCCGCGCCGTCCGCCGCCGCCCGTAACGCGTACGGCCCGCCAAAACAGATCCCGAGCACCACGACCGCCCGGCCCTCCTCCTGATCCCGTATCCAATCGATGGTCGCGCGGAGATCCCGATAAAGTCGCTCTGCGTCGACGCCTCGGAGCCGCGTCATCACCCGCGCCATGTCCTCGTACGGGGCCGGCCCGGGATCGTCACGGAAGAACGGATCAAACGCGACCACGACGCTCGCGTCGGCCGCGAGCTCCACCATCTGCGCTTCGAGGTCGGGCGCGACGCCGAACGCCGACGGCAGGATCACGACGGCCGCGCCGCGGCCCTCGGCGCGCGTGATCGTCAGGGGGAGATCGCACCCGAAGGCGGGGAGGTGTTGGTGGGTGATCTTCGTGGTTTGCATCGTCTCCGAAGGCGCGTGGCCCCCGCGAGGGGCGGGCTGGCGACGTGATCCGTGCGTATCAAGAGGCAGGGGGCGCGCGCAAGGGCGCGTTCCTCCTTGCGGGAGCGAGGCGCAGCCTCCTTCCCTCCGGCCTCGTCTGCGTGTAGAACTCCGGTGTGTCCGCCCGCTCCCCGCGCCCTGCCGACCGAAGACTGCGGAGCGCCGCGCGCCTCCTCTTCGCGGCGGCCCTCGGCCTCGTCTGCGCGGCGCCCTTCGTGACGGGCGAGCTGCCCGTCGCCGAGGCCAAGGAGGCGAAGGGCAAGGCCAAGCCCAAGCCCAAGGCCAGCAAGAAGCCCGCTGGCAAGGGCACCTTCGAGTACGGCTGCCGCGTCCAGGCCCCGCAGAAGTTCCTCGAGCGCCGCACGTTCGTCTCGGGCCGCGTCCTCGACGGCGCAAAACACGCGAAGGCGGTGCGGTACCTCGCGACCCATTACGGCAACGTCGGCGACGACGTCACGCGCAAGCTGAACCCGAAGGGCGCGCTCCCGCAGGCCGTCACCGTGCGGTTCATGGGCCTTCCCATCTCCGTGCACGCGAAGGTCGCGCCCGCGCTCGCCTGCGTCGAGAAGAAGATCAAAAAATCCTGCACCGGCCGCTCCCGGTACACGCCCCGCGCCCTCGGCGGTTTCCGCGGGGCGAACTCCTACCGCGGCACCGAGATATCGAACCACCTCTTCGGCATCGCGATCGACATCGACCCCGACCGGAACCCCTGCTGCGGCTGCGTCGACCCCTGGCCGAGCCACCCGAAATGCAAGAAGAAGGCGAAATCGCCTTACGAACGGGCGGCGATGCCGAAATGCTGGATCAAGGCATTCGAGCGGTTCGGCTTCGATTGGCTGGGACACGACGCCCTCGAGGACACGATGCATTTCGAGTTCCTCGGGGATCCAGATAGAATCAAGAGATAGGCGGCGGGCGCCGCGGGCGTCGAGCTCGCTCGCCGGGTGGGGGTCGCCCGGGCATGACTTGAAGGCGGTCGCGCGCGACGTCGAGACGCGTGCAGGCGACCTTCGGGGTTCGTTCGCTCACCTTGGAGACGTTCGCGCGTGACCTGGAGGCGCGCGCGCGAGACTTCGAGACGCGTGCACGAGACTTCGAGACGCGTGGGCGGGACCTTCGAGGTTCGAGCACTCACCTTGGAGACGCGCGCACGAGACTTCGAGACGCGTGCACGAGACTTGGAGACCCGTGGGCGGGACCCTCGAGGTTCGCTCACGCACCTCCGAGTCGTTCGCGCGCGACCTGGAGACGCGTCGATCGTGACGGTGCACACGAATTGGGTCGAGCCGAGGGCTCAAAGCCCCTCGCAAGCGCGGTGAAAGCCGCTCGTTCGCTCGCGTGATGGATGGTGTTGAAGCACACGTGTTACGTTGACAATTGTCCAGAGCTCTGGTCGCATCTCGGCCATGGTGTTGTGGCGCGTGCGAACCCTCTTCTCGTGCGGGCTCCTCGGCAGCGCGACGATGGCGCTCGTCCCGCTCGGCTGCTCGTCGGCCCGGATCCGTTACCCCGAGCAGGACGACGACCGCCCGCGCGTCCCCGCCGCCACCGCGGAGCGCCTGCGCGCGTGTGTGGATGAGCTCGGCGGCGAGCTCGAGCGCGGAGAATACACGTTCGACGCGACCGTGAAGGTTGACGAAGAGGGCCGCGTCGTGGATGTGAAGGGCAAAGGCGTGCCCCATCCGGAGCTCGCGATATGCATGCGGATCGCGCTGCGAGGCATGACCGTCCCGGAGGAGCTCCTGCGTCTGCGCACGTTGCGCGTGTCCGAAACGTCCGCGCCTGCGAACGGGCAGACGGCGGCGGAGGGTGGACTCGTCGGGCACCCTGGCGCGCTCGTGGCCGTGGTGATCGTCCTGGCCGAGCTCGTCATCGAGGCGGCCCCCGTCGCCATCGCGATCACCGCGGCGGTGGAGGTCACGGGGGAGATTGCGGAGGCGGTTCAAAAGAAGCCGAGGTGGCAAACATTGTGCGATAGAGCGTTAACAGAATGCCTGAACTCGCCTCGACAAAGCGACTGGGGGGACGTCCCCAATTCATCAAGATGCGTTTGGTGTCGAAAGCTATGCAATGAGAAGGGGTGGCCCGAGCAAGTTCCCGTACACGACGGAAAGTTCGTGCCGTGTCGTTATAAAACCAATTAGCAACGTGGGGCAGGAGCATGACGGAAGAAGAACGCGTCAATCAAATGTTCTCCGAATTTGCGGAAGCGAGCAAGGTCGTCATATTGAAATCCATCGATTGGACCTGGAGCTTTACGTCGATCGTCGACGACTACCGCCGGCTCGAGGCGGAGTTCGTGGCGCGCATGGGCGACAGCGCGTTTGGCGTGCTCGAGACGAAGCGACGCATCGCCGAGAACATTCTCTCGCTAGCGCATAGCCGTCACCCCCCCTTCGAGGTCTGCCGCGAGGCCTGGAACGATCTCGTTCGTCTGGGCTTCGCAGAGAGTTTCATAGAATATCTGATGACCTGGACGTACGCGGATTGTTGCGCGTACGACGAGAAGCCCGCGGAGGGACTCGCCGTGCTGGAGCCCCTCCTCGCGGACCTCGAGCGACAGCGCGAAGAACGCATGGCGGCGCAGCAATCCACGGAGTTTCAAGACCACTACATCGAGTACTTGGGCGACCTCCGGGACGAGCTCCGGGCCCAGCAAAGGGGTGAGCTCAGCCCGGGGCGAACCACGCGGCGTATGGACGATGCGTACCAGCCGACCCCGGAAGAAGAGAAAATCGACGAGCTCTACGACGAGCTCAGCAGAGCGTGCAGCGCCGTCTATAAAACCTTCGCAAGATCGCTGGATCGGAGCTTTGCCGAGGTCGCGGCCGACTACAAACGGATCGAGGCGGACATCGTGGGGCGCGCAGGCGAAGGCGAAGCCTTCCAGGCCTTCGTGCTCGAGGTGCGGCAAACAATTGCCGAATATCTTCTCAAGGCAGCCTACATGCTCGAACAACCTTTCCAGGTCTGCCGGGAGGCCTGGAACGATCTCGTTTGCCTGGGCTTCCGGCGCATCTCGGAACGATGCTGGATGACACAGCACTACGCGGAGTCCTGCGAGTTCAACCAGAAGCCCGAGGAGGGCGTCGCCGTGCTCGAACCTCTGCTCGCCGAGCTCGAGCGGGGGCTCGAAGCGGAGCTCGCGCGACGGAGCGAAGCGCGCGCGAAGCTCGAACCCCCGGGCGGTGCGCCATCCCCGAGTTTCTACCGAGATTGGATCAAGTCCCTCGCCAAGCTCCGCGACAAGCTCGAAGCCGAGCGAAAGGGCGACGCGGCGCCGGGCTGAAGCTCAAAGCCCCTCGCAAGGGTCGTCCCCCGGCGCATGCGGGTTCGACGTCCCCGTCCGGCACGCCTCGGCCTGGTCGAGGCACGCCTCGAAGATCCTCGACCACCCCGTGCGCTTCTCGAACGACGTCGCGCGGTACGTATCCATCAAGGAGACGCCGCTCTCCCGGAGCAAGAGCTCGAAGGGATTGCCCCAGAGCACGCTGAAGCCCCCGGGGCGCGCGCCCGTGCTCGGCTCGACGCGGTGGGCCTCGACCACGAAGGGGCTCAGGGCGTGGAAGCCGGCGAGGCGTCGATACTGGCCCCCATACTGCAATTGTGTCCCCCAGGGCTCGGCCCGCGTCCAGAGGTGCGGACGGCCGATCAACGTCAAGACCTCACGCGCCGCCGCCATCACGTCCGGGCCGACGACGACCGACCCCGCGCCGCCCGGACCACAATGGGCGGGATCCGCGAGCCGCTCGAGCAACGCGACGAGGTCCACCGACGCGTCCGAGGCCGTCGTGCGGGATCGCGTCCGATTTCGGGAGCGCCCGCCGTGTGGCGTCGAGGCCGCGGAGGCGACGATCCCCGCGCTGCCGCAGGCCTCGGCGAAGAGCGCGGTGACGTCCTCGCACGTGAAGCCGCCCGGTCGCTCGCGGCGCACCGCCGTGACCAGGCCGGCGAGGGCCTCCTCGAGCCTGCCGATGCGGCGAAGATCGAGGCCGACGCTGGTGATGGAGGTGCCGACGTACGCGCGCCCCGCGGTCGAGACGCCCTCGACGTAGGCGCGCACGTAATCGGTGACCACCGCCTCCACCAGCGTGCGCGGGCTCGCCGCCGGGCGATCCTGCGCGATGTAGCGGAGCGCGCTGTACGGGTGGCCGGCGTCCGGCACCGCCTCGCGGGAGGCGATCAGGTAATCGGCCACGCCCGATAACGACGACGCCACCTCGGCGGAGCCCATGCGGCACGTGTCGAACGCCACGACGTCGATCCGGTTCGAGGCCCCGATGCCGCCGAGGCCGGGCATCGTGCGGATCTCGGTCTCGATGACCCGGGACGCATCGGCGAGCGCGGAGGAGAGCGCATTCAGGGAGAGCCGCTTTCCTTCGCCCGATGTCGCGTCGTCGGCGAGGCCCGCGAAGCCGTCGCCGTGGCCGGTGAACGTCACCCAGTAATGGCGCGCCGGGTACATCCGGATGCCCTCCACGAGGAAATCACGCAACGTCGCCGGATCGCTGGTGTCGGTCTCGCCGAGCACCATGACGCCCGGCCCCGCGTTCTCCCGGCCCGGAGGCCGGATCTCCTCGCGGTAGATCGAATACCGCTCGGAGGCTCGGCTCTTGCCGTCATCGTCCACCTGGAACGGCGCATAGTCGCGCTGCACCAGGATGCGGAAGAGGGCGCTGCCGCCGAGGCCGTGTTGCCATTCGAGCGCGTCCTGATCGAACGCCGAGACGAGGTTCTGGTCATGGTCGTCGTTCGCTGCGAAGACGAGCCACGTCCACTCCGCGGTCCAGAGCGAGGGCGGCCCACGCCGGAGCTCCGCGCTGCTCTGCTCGACCGCCGGCGCCGTGTCCATGGCGCCCGACGAGGGGCCCTCGGGGGCGCACGCCGCGAGGCTCGCGGCGAGCGCCCCGAGGGCGATTGCACGGTTTCCACCCACGGAGCTTCGTGTCCTACCGGCCATTACGCGAGAGGCGCAGGATCTGCTGGAGCACCACCGAGGAGATGTGCGGGTTGTCGCCGCGACCGTTGCGGTCGTCCCCGCTCTCGTCGCGCGCGTCCGGGAACGCGGACATGTAGATGAAATCGGGGTGCAGCTCCTTGCTGTTCGGACCGACGCCCGTCGGCGAGTTGATCCACTCGCCGCCGAGGATCGTGCCGCGGCCGTCGAGCTCGAGCACGTAATTGAACGTGACCTCGGCCATGGGGCGGCGGCGCTGCAGCGGCGGGACGAGCAATTGATCGTTGCTCGCCGCGTAGTTGACCACCCAGATGCTCGTGCGGACCCGGGCGAAGCGGACGGCGTTCTCGTTCCACCGGTAGCTCCGGCAGCCGGCGCGCGGCCCATTGCCATTGCAGACGAGCTGCGAGGCGCGGCTCTCGTCGATGTCCTCGGTCTCGTGGATGCGATAGCGCGCGACCGGGAAGGTCCAGACCTCGTCGGCGTACGCGTAATCGATGACGAACGGCAGCTTCTCCCGCGGCCCGCCGAGGTTCGCGAGCGCGGGCGCGCCGCGGCCGAGCAGGCCCGTCAAGGCGACGTGTAACGTGCCGGGGTTCATGTCGCGGCAGACGGGGTTCGTCGGCCTGCCGACGTTGTCGCGCGTGATATCGTCCTCGGGCACGTTGCAGCGGCTCCCGGCCATCGTCGAGGAGTCGTGGAAATAGATCTCCGAGAAGAGGCCCTCGATGTCGGCCATGCGGAAGAGCACGCAGGAGCGATCGCGCTCGCGCCCGTTGCACTCCACGATCTTGTTGCCCTCCCGCCGCACGCGCACGTCTCGCATGGGCGCGCCGTCGCGCTCGGACGTGACGTAGGACGACCAGCCATTACAATGCCCCCACCACGACTCGGGGACGGTGTTCTGGTAGGTGCCGTGGTTCAGGAGCTCCCACGCGGTCGCGGGGCCCGCGACGGTGGTCGCGGGGCGGACGACGCCCGGGCCGCGTGACCGCTCGGGCCTGCGCAGCTCCTCGGACGTGAACGAGCGGACCTGCGGGAGGCGCTGCACCTCGCCCGGGTTCATGAGGAGATCGTATTTCTCGACGGGCGAGACGTTGTCCGGATCGGAGCGGAAATCGCTGTAGTCCTTGATCCGCGAATTCCAGCGGGCGGCGATTCCGTTGTCCGACATCGGCCACCAGCTCGAGGGAGAGATGGGCCGAGAGGACTCGCCGGTCGACGGCCCGTTCGCAAGGCGCAGGGCCGCGCCCCGGAGCTCGGGGTGCAGGCGCGCGGGCCGGTTCGCGTCGTTCATGGGCTCACGCCCGGGGATCCGCGGTATCAAGATTTCGTGTGTTCGGAGATACCCGGCCGATACGAATCCCGGCCGGAGCCGCGTTTCTTCCTCCTGCGCGGCGGTGAGACGTTGCGCTCCCACGAGCGCGAGTACGGAGGCGACCAGAATGACGCTTCGGGTTTTGTGCATGGCGTTCTTCGTCCTGCCGATCGTGGCGGCCGTCCGAACACCACTGCAGAGCCCGGGCCAGCGGGCTCGGCCACGAGCGTACCCTTTCCGCCCGCACCTTCGGACGGACTGTGCAGGCGGAGAGCGGTGGGGCGTGGGCGGAGGAAATTCGGAGGAAAAGAGGACAATCCGAGCTTTTCCGCGCGCCGGGCGTCGTGGTAGCAGGAGACCATGAACAAGGACGAAATCACGCAGCAGGCCGCGGCCTTCGACGCCATCGGCGAGAGGTACGACGAGGCGTTCGCGGACAAGCGAGCCCAGGTGGAGGCGACCCGCTGGCTCGCCGAGCGCCTCGGACCCGGGGAGCGCGTGCTCGACGTGGGCTCGGGTACCGGCATCCCCACGGCGAAGATCCTGTCCGAGGCGGGGCTGTCCGTGCTCGGCATCGATATCTCGGCGGAGATGCTCCGGCTCGCGCGCCGCAATGTCCCCGGCGCGAGCTTCGAGCAGGCGGACGTGACGAGCTTCTCGCCCGAGCCCGGCGCGTACGCGGGCGCCGCGGCGTTTTTTTCGCTGCTCATGCTGCGCAAATCGGACATCCCCGGCGCGCTGCGGAAGATCGTCGGGGCGGTGCGACCCGGCGGGTATCTCGTGATCGCGATGGTGGAGGGTGATTTCGACTGGCTCGAGCTGCCCTTCCTCGGGCAACCCCTGCGCGTGACGGCTTATCCGCAGGCGGAGCTCGAGGCCGTCCTCCGGGGCGCGGGGCTCGAGATCCTCGCGATGGAGGCGGTGAGCTTCACGGCGGGGGATCACGCCGAGCGGCAGCTTTATTATCGGTGCCGCGCCTCGGGGTGAGGCGTCAAGGCGAGCGACTTCAGTTCAGCGGGCACTCGCCGGCGTTGTTGGCGGCGTCGAGCAGTTCGGCGAGCTCGATCATGTCATTCCGACTCCCGGCGAGCGCCACGTTCACTGCGGTAATGATTTCGGTGGTGCTGAACTCGTAATCGACGCCGGAGTGGGCCGCGTTCAGGAGCGCCGCGACCGCCGCGCGGAGCAGGATACGCGCGGCCCCCTGGAGCCCCGACCCGCCGCCGAAGTTGAGGGCCTGGATCAGCGTACTGCCGCCGAGCGGGCTGAGAGAGGACGGCACGATGAACACGGTCCCCAGCTTCTGACCGGGCAAGTACACCTCCCACGAGTCGAGGTGATTCTTCCAGTACCCCGGCGTGCAGCCCTGGAACTCCTCCTCCTCCTCGACCGGCTTGTTGCAGAAATCGTTGTTGGTCTCGTTCTTCCCGGACGTGATCGTGAAGGTGTACCCGCCCTTTTCGAACTGGCCCTTGTAGGCGTCGTCGTACTCGGAGCTGCAGACGTCGTTCTTGGGCCAGGCGCCTTCGTATTCGGCCGTCTTCGCCTCGCACACGAGATAGTCCCCAGGCTCGAGGTTCGAGAACAGGTAGCTGCCGTCATTCCCCGTTGCCATCTTGTCGAGCTTGACGTCACCTGCGTCCAGCATGCCGTTCTTGTTGACGTCGCTGAAGAGGTAGATGTCGATGCCACTGACGGCGTCATACGTGCACATCCCGTACGCATCGGCGAGGTACTTCGTGCCGCTCTTGCTCCCGCGCGTCCAGTTACCGAAATCGAGGCCGTAGACCGCCTGCTTCGCAGAAAACGTCTTCATGTAGGAGCCGCTCGCCGGGTGCGAGCAGGTCCATCCCGTTTGCAGATCCTCGAGCACTCCCCAGTACCCCGGCGGGATGTTCTCGATCTTGTATTCGCCATTCGCGTCGGTCACGGCGGAGAGATCGCCCGCGCTGAGAGTGCCGCTCTTGTCTTTATCGACGTAGATCGTCCAGCCCGCCAGACCGGGCTCATTGGCCTCCCTCATCCCGTTCGCGTTGAGGTCGTGGAATTTGACCCCCGCCGCGGTGGCCGTCTGGTCGTAGCAGAACGACACGTACTCGATGTACTTGTCGAGAGGCGCGGAGAGGTAATCGTCCTCCCACGACTCCGGATCATAGACGTACAGGCTGGCGCCATGCCATGGGCTCTTCACGATCGCGGCGCGTACGCCCAGCGTTTGGGACGCCCAGCTCAACGAAACGCCGCCGTAGATGCTGAGCGCGACCTCGAGGGTGCCGTCGCTGTACGTGCCGCTCTTCGCGTCCGGAATCTCGAGCTCGGACCAGGTCGCGCCGACGGCCGGGTTGTACTTGGGATCGTAGATGGTTTGAAGCTCGGCGCAGGTCTTGTAAGCGTCGGACGCAGGGATCTCGATCGCCGCGACGTCCGGCGCTCCGTCAATCGCCTGACGCACCACGTCCGTCGTCTCGACCTCGACGTGACCGCTGCTGCAACCAAGAACAAGGGCCGTGAAGACCAAGGCAAAATGGCTCGAACGTCGCATCGTTGTTCTCCCCCAAGGTAGACGCCCGCCCATGCCTGCGGCGGACATCGCCGAGGCGCACAGGGCGTGGCATCGAAGCCCCATCTTCTCGTAGCGCCATGCCTTCCCGGCAACGGCGACTCGGGGCCCGATCGTAGTATGGAGAGATGCGGGCGCAGATGAGAAAGTGCCAGCTTCGCTCATCAGGGAGGCGCCTAGTCGGGCGAATGACCTCGTACGTGTATTGTGCCGACCGCATTTGTGCGTCGTTGACGGGGGGATGAAAGACAGGCGGAGGGAAAACCGCGGCGTCGCCCGCTCGGTCGGCGTGTCCGCCGGGTCCTCCAGGGTTTTACCGTTCTTCGTCGTTATAGACGACGCCCCACGAAGCACGAGGCCGCTCGTATGTTTCACATCGTGAAACACACACACCACATCCGCGCGTTCCAGGCCGGACTCCAGCCTCTTCGGCGTTGGCCCGCTCCTTGCTGGTAAGGCCTGATATCATGTTCCACGTCGAGCCCTTCTACGATCCCGCCACATTCACCCTGACCTACGTGGTCTTCGACCCCGACTCGAAGGACGCCGTCGTGATCGATTCGGTGCTCGATTACGAGCCCCAGTCGTCCACCGTGAGCACGGCCTCGGTCGAGAAGGTGGCCACGTTCCTCGAAGACAACCGCCTCAGGATCCACTGGATCCTCGAGACCCACGCCCACGCCGACCATTTGACGGCCACGCCCTGGCTGAAGAAGCGCTTCGGGGGGCGGACCGCCATCGGCGAGGGGATCCGGGAGGTCCAGGCCACCTTCAAGACCGTATTCGACATGCCCCCCACGTTCCGCACCGACGGCAGCCAGTTCGACGTGTTGCTCGCCGACGGCCAGGTGATCGAGGCAGGCACGCTCAAAATCAAGACGATCAGCACCCCCGGCCACACGCCCGGCTGCGTCTCGTACCTCATCGGCGACGCGGTCTTCACCGGGGATGCCCTGTTCATCGAGGACTACGGCACGGGGCGCTGCGATTTCCCGAGGGGCTCGGCCGACGCGCTCTACACGTCGATTCACGAGAAGCTCTACGCCTTGCCCGACGAGACGCGGGTCTTCGTGGGCCACGATTACCTGCCCGGGGGCCGACCGCTCCGCGTGTCGACCACGATCGGCCGCTCCAAGAAGGAAAACGTCCAGCTCCGCGCCGCGACCACGCGCGAGGATTTCGTGGCCCTGCGCAACTCCCGCGACGCCACGCTCGCCGCGCCGCGCCTGCTCTGGCAGAGCGTGCAGGTGAACATCGACGCCGGCCACCTGCCCGCCGAGCACGACAATGGCGTCCGCTACCTCCGCATCCCGCTGAACCTGAAGAGGCCCGTGGACGACGACGGGACCCGAAGGGAAACACGAGGAAGCTGAAACACGCGTTGCAACGTGATACGTTGCAGCCGTGCCCCGCAAATCACCCGCAAAACCGGCCGAGGACGTCGTCGCGCGTGCCCTCGAGGTCGCCTCGGGGGCGGCCCTCGTCCTCGACGCGGAGCTCCGCGTCGTGCTCGCCACGCCACAGGCGACCGAGCTGCTCGGGGTCGACATCCCGCCGAACGTCCCGGCCCCCAAGCTGCTCTGCGGCGATAACGAGAAGCGCCCCGTGGCCGAGGCGCTCGCGGAGGGGCGGTCGGTGCAGGCCATCCTCCCGCAGCGCGGGCCCGGCCGGCGCCTCGTGCGCGTGCGGTCGCTCCCCGTGACCCTCGAAACGAGCCACGCGCGGGTCGGCACGCTCCTTTTGCTCGAGGACGCCGGCGAGTCCTTCGAGGAGGGCGAGGTCCTGTTTCAGGGCATGTGGACGCAGGACCCGGCGATGAAGGCCATGTTTCGCGTGCTCGAGCGCGTGGCGGGCGACGACGTCACGGTGCTCGTGCGGGGCGAGACGGGCTCGGGCAAGGAGCTCGTGGCGGCGGCCATTCACGCGCTCTCGGGGCGGCGCAAGGGGCCGTTTCGGGCCATCAATTGCGCGGCGTTGCCCTCCCATTTGCTCGAGAGCGAGCTCTTCGGGCACGCGCGCGGGGCCTTCACCGGCGCGGTCCGCGACACGCCCGGGCACGTCCAGCTCGCCCACCGCGGCACGTTGTTCCTCGACGAGGTCGCGGAGCTCCCGCTCGAGCTCCAGGCCAAGCTCCTGCGCGTGGTCGAGACCCGCACGGTGATCCCCGTGGGCGCGCGCGAGCCTGTCCCCGTCGACGTGCGGTTCGTCTCGGCCACCCACCGCGCGTTGCGAAAAGAGGTCGAGGCGGGCCGCTTCCGCGCCGACCTCATGTATCGATTGCGCGTCATCCCGGTCTTCATTCCATCCTTGCGCGAGAGGCCCGACGACATCCCGCTGCTCGTCGAGAAATTCATGGCCGAGCGCAACGAGACGAGCCGGCGCAAGGTCGAACGTGTCGCGCCCGCGGCGATGACCATT
Source organism: Polyangium spumosum (assembly GCF_009649845.1). Classification (NCBI taxonomy): domain Bacteria; kingdom Pseudomonadati; phylum Myxococcota; order Polyangiales; family Polyangiaceae; genus Polyangium; species Polyangium spumosum. The sequence goes on along the minus strand of NZ_WJIE01000001.1, from coordinate 1,023,353 downwards.
CTCCGACGTTATTCCTGGCCCGGCAACGTGCGCGAATTGAAGAACGTGCTCGCGTATGCGTATGCGATGGGGGACGGGCCCACGCTCGCGCCCGCGGACCTGCCGCCGGAGCTCGTCGACCCGAAGCTCTCCGGCGCCGAGCTGGTTTCGCCCTCCCCCGCGAGCGAGGCGCATTCGGAGAACCCCGAGGCGCGCCGGATCCTGGAGGTGCTCGGCCGCACCGGGGGCAACCGCCAGCGCGCCGCGCAGATCCTCGGCATGAGCCGCGTGACCTTGTGGCGCAGGATGCGCGAGCTCGGCCTCGCAGAGCAGGCCTGAGCGGCGTTGCAACACGACCGGGCGAATGTTTCACGACGTTTCAACGTGCACGTCCGCAGGGTGAAGTTGCGCTGGTTCCTCGCGGGATCTGCGTGAAACGGCGCGTGGCACCCCCCTTGCAGTTCTCTCTGCCCGAGGAGAGAGCCCATGCCCACGCTTTTCGAGAGGTCCACCCCGAATCCCGCCGGTTATCGTGACATCCACCCGAAGCACCTCGCCGAGACGGAGACGGGCGCGCGGCTGGTCGACGTCCGCGAGCCGCACGAGCTCCGCGGCGATCTCGGCCACGTGGCCGGCGTGGAGAACGTCCCGCTCGCGCGAATGGGGGAGGCCGCCGCTCGGTTCCGGAAAGACGAACACATCGTCCTCGTGTGCCGCTCGGGCCGCCGCTCGGGCCAGGCCGCCGAGGCCCTCGCGGCGGCGGGTTTTTCGTATGTGATGAACCTCGAGGGAGGCATGGTCGCCTGGAACGAGGCGGGCCTGCCGGTCCGGCGCTGAGGAGCCTGCGATGCTCGCCCTCGGCGCCACGCTCGCGGTCGTCATTGGTGTCCTGCTCGGCATGCTCGGGGGCGGAGGCGCCATTCTCACGCTGCCGATGCTCGTGTATGTGCTCGACGCCCCGCCGCGCGCGGCCATCGCCACCTCGCTCTTCGTGGTGGGCGTGACCGCGCTCGTGAGCCTGTTCTTTCACGCGCGGGGCGGCCTCGTTCGTTATCGTGTCGGCGCGCTCTTCGGCGCCGCCGCGATGGCGGGGGCCTTCGCGGGCGGGCGGCTCGCGCACTTCGTCCCCGAGGAGATCCTCCTCATCGTGTTTGGCGCGACGATGGTCGTCACGGCCGTCATCATGCTGCGCGGGCGCGGCGAGGCCAAGGCCGAGAATCGTGAGCTCCGCGTGGAGCGCGTGCTCCTCCTGGGCCTCGCCGTGGGGTGTTTTTCCGGGCTCGTCGGCGCGGGCGGCGGGTTTCTCATCGTCCCTGCGCTCGTGCTCTTCGGCGGCCTCGCCATGCGCGAGGCGATCGCGACCTCGCTGTTCGTGATCATGCTGCAATCCTTCGCCGGATTCGCGGGGCACGTGGCGCACGTCGAGCTCGACCCGCTCCTCGTGGGTCTCGTCACCGCGTGTACGGCCCTCGGCAGCGTGATCGGCGCCCTCCTCGGCAAACGCGTGTCCCCGGGCGTCCTGCGCCGCGTGTTTGCCTGGCTCGTGATCGCGATGGGCCTCTTCATGCTCGGCAAGCAGCTCCCGCTGCCGATTCTCGCTGTCGTGGCCCTCGTCGCGCTCCTCGGGATCACGCGGCCCTGGGCCAGCGCATTGCCTGCTCGTCCCGCCGAGAGGTAGAACCCAAAGCGTCCGCGCATCTCCGTCGAGGTGCAGCCTTTGCGCCGACCCGCAGGGCTTGCGCGCAATACGCGCGACCGGGGATGAATCCGCCCGCAATCGAACTGGTACGCTCGTTGCTCACGGGGCCGCCCATGATTCCAGAACCTCGCGACAGTCGATGCCTCCATTGCGGCGGGCCGCTCCCCGCGGCCGCCCAGGAGGGGTTTTGCTGCGCGGGTTGCCGGTTCGTCCACGACCTGCTCCACGAGGAGCAACTCGAGCGGTATTACGCCCTGCGAGGCGACAAAGGCGAGGCCGTCACGGCCGTCGCCGCGGGCCGGGACCAGAAATGGCTGGAGCCGCTCGAAGCGGAGCTCGGGCGCGCCGAGGGCCTGCACCGGCTGGAGCTCGACGTGCAGGGTTTGTCGTGCGCGGCTTGCGTGTGGCTCATCGAGCAGCTCTTCCGCCGCGAGCCGGGGGGCGCGGGCGTCGTCGTGAACCCCGCCCTCGGGCGCATTCGGCTCACGGTCTCGCGCGCGTTTCCCCTGCGGCGCTTCGTCGCGCGGGTCGAGTCGTGTGGTTATCTGCTCGGACCGAAGCTGAAGAGCGAGGAGAGCCCCTCGAATGGGCTGCTCCTGCGCATGGGGATCGCCGTCGCGCTCGCGATGAACGGGATGATCCTGGCGATCTCGGTGTACGCCGGCCTCTCGGAGGGGCCGCTCCACAGGCTCTTCCTCGCGCTCTCGTTCGCGCTGGCGACGGCGAGCGTGCTCGTGGGCGGCTCGTATTTCGGAAAAACCGCCCTCGCCGGCCTGCGCCGAGGCGTCCTGCACCTCGATTTGCCGATCGCCCTCGGCATCCTGCTCGCGTACGCCTCCTCCACGTGGGGATGGCTCGCGCACGGGCTCACGACCTATTTCGACACGCTCACGGTCTTCGTCGCCCTCATGCTCGTCGGCCGTTTCTTGCAGATGCGCCTCATCGAGCGGAACCAGAAGCGCCTGCTCGAGAGCGACGGCGCCGAGGGCATTTATACGCGCAGGCTCGAGGGAGACGCCGTCGTCCTGCGGCGCGCCGTCGAGATCCGCGAAGGGGATACCCTCGTCCTCGCGCCCGGCGACGTCGTCCCGGTCCCGGCCGCGATCCTCGGCGGGGAAGACGCCTCTTTTTCGCTCGACTGGGTGAACGGCGAGAGCGCGCCGCGCGTCTTCCGCGCCGGAGGCACCGTCCCCGCCGGCGCATTTCTTTCGGGCACGCGCGCCCTGACCGTCCGCGCCGACGCCGATTTCGCCGCCGGCAGCCTCGTCGATTTGCTCCGCGCCCCGCCCGGCGAGGGCCGCGACGAGCGCGGGGGCGGCTACTGGCGCACCTTCGCGCGGGTCTACGTGGCGGCCGTCCTCGTGATCGCGGCGATCGCGCTCGGTATCGGGTATCTCGCCACGCACGACGCGCGCGCCGCGCTCGAGCGCGTCACCGCGGTCCTCATCGTCACGTGCCCCTGCGCCTTCGGCATTGCCACGCCGCTCGCGTACGAGCTCGTCTCCGCAAAGCTCCGCAGGGCCGGCCTCTTCGTGCGGTCGGCGAGCTTCCTCGATCGCGCCGCGCTCATTCGAACGGTCGTCTTCGACAAGACGGGCACCTTGACGACCGGCAAGCTGCGCATCGAGGACACGTCGCCGGCCTCTTTGCTCTCGCCCGAGGAAAAACGAATCCTCAAGAACCTCGCGGCGCGCAGCACGCACCCGAAGAGCGCCGCGCTGGCCGCGGCCCTCGGCACGGACGAGTTCGCCCAGGAGCTCGACGCGCGGGAGGTCACGGGCCGCGGCGTCGAGGTCCTCCACGAGGGCCACCTCTATCGCCTCGGCGCGAGCGCCTGGATCGACCCGGCCGCGACGGACGGTGATGCCGACGTGGCATTCGGCAAAGACGGTCGGATCCTCTGCGCCTTCCATACCGTCGAGGATCTCCGCCCCGACGCGGCCGCCGAGGTCCACGCGCTCCGCGCCATGGGATACGACGTCGGCATTCTGAGCGGCGACCTCGAGGAGCGCGCCCTCCGCGTCGCCGCGGTTTGTGGGATCACCCCCGAGAAGACGGTCTCCGGCAAGAGCGCGCAGGAGAAGGCGCAATGGGTGCGCGAGCACGACCGCGGGGATCTGCTCTTCCTGGGCGACGGGATCAACGACGCCCTCGTCGCGACCGAGGCCACGGCGAGCGGCACGCCAGCGATTGATCGACCTTTCCTCGCGGCGCGCGCCGATTTCTACCTCGTCACGCCGGGCCTCTCGCCCGTGCGCAATGCGCTCGCCTCGGCGCAACGTTTGCGCCGCGTCCTCGGAATCACGCTCTCCATCGCGCTCGCTTACAACGTCGTGACGGTGGCCCTCTCCTGCGCGGGTTTCATGACCCCGCTGCTTTGTGCCGTACTGATGCCGCTCTCGTCGCTCAGCACCATCCTCGCGGTCCTGTTTTTGCTTGGTGAAAAGGTGCCGGCCGCGGACGCGGCGGCCTGCCCCTTGCCCCCGCCGGGGGCGCGTCTCCGGACGGCTTGAAATGGATGCGATTTACCTCCAGATCTTCGTGAGCTTTTTGCTCGTCCTGGGCTCGATTCTGCTCTTCGCCTACAGCGCGCGTCAGCGCGACGACGAGCACGCCGATCGGCTCGCCCTCCTGCCGATCGAGGATGAGAAGACCAACCCCCCTAGCGGAGGAAAACAAGATCATGTCGGCTCGGCCCATCCTCGCTGAAACCTCGCACGAGGCAGCGAGTCCTTATCGCGCGGACGTCCAGCGACGGACGATCACCTACGACGACCAGATCGCGCGCTGGTTCGTCTTTGCATCGGTCGCGTGGGGGATCGTGGCCATGCTCGCGGGGGCGCTCGCCGCCCTCCAGCTCGCGTTTTTCAAGGCGAACGTCCTGCCGATCCTGTCGTACGGCAGGCTCCGGCCGCTGCACACGAACGCGGCCATCTTCGCCTTCGTCGGCAACATGATGTTCGCCGGCGTGTATTACTCGACGCAGCGCCTCGTCAAGGCGACGCTCGCCTCCAGGCTCCTCGGGCGTATCCATTTCTGGGGCTGGCAGGGCATCATCGTCGCCGCCGCATTGACGCTGCCGCTCGGCTTCACCCAGGCCAAGGAGTACGCCGAGCTCGAGTGGCCGATCGATCTCGCCATCACCGCCGTGTGGCTCGTCTTCGCGGTGAACTTCTTCTGGACGCTGGCCAGGCGCGCCGAGAAGCAGCTCTACGTCGCGGTCTGGTTCTACATCGCGACGATCGTGACCGTGGCGGTCCTGCACGTGGTCAACGCGCTCTCGATCCCCGTCTCGCTCCTCAAGAGTTATTCGGTCTTCGGCGGGGCGCAGGACGCGCTCGTGCAATGGTGGTACGGGCACAACGCCGTCGCGTTTTTCCTGACCACGCCGATCCTGGGGATCATGTATTACTTCCTCCCCAAGGCGGCCGAGCGGCCGGTCTACAGCTACCGGCTCAGCATCATCCATTTCTGGGCGCTCGTCTTCGTGTACATCTGGGCGGGCCCGCACCATTTGCTCAACACGGCGCTGCCCGACTGGGCGCAGACGCTCGGCATGCTCTTCAGCCTCATGCTCTGGGCGCCGAGCTGGGGCGGGATGCTGAACGGCCTGCTCACGCTGCGCGGCGCGTGGAGCCGTGTGCGCGAGGATCCGGTCCTCAAGTTCTTCGCGGCCGGCGTCACGTTCTACGGAATGGCCACGTTCGAGGGCCCGCTGCTCTCGATCAAGAGCGTCTCGTCGCTCGCCCATTACACCGACTGGATCGTCGGCCACGTCCACGGCGGCGCGCTCGGCTGGAACGGCTTCATGGCCGCCGGCATGTTCTACTGGATGGTCCCGCGCCTCTTCGGCACGAAGCTCCATTCGCGCCGCGCGGCCGAGATCCATTTCTACATCGGCACCGTCGGCATCCTCCTCTACATCATCGCGATGTGGGTGAGCGGTATCACGCAGGGCATGATGTGGCGCGCCGTGGATGCGCAGGGCAACCTGATGTATCCGAGCTTCGTCGAGACGCTCATCGCGATCCGGCCGATGTACTGGATGCGCCTCTTCGGCGGCACGCTTTACCTCGCCGGTATGATCCTGATGGGCTGGAACCTCTACAGGACCGCGAAGAGCGGCGAGGCCGTCGACGGCGAGGCCGAGGTGGTCGTGGAGGTCCGGCAGGAGAAGGAGGTCGACTGGAAGCGTATCGTCTTCGGCCCGCCCGTCGTGATCGCGGCCGTGGCCCTCGTGCTCCTCTTCGCGATTGCATTCACGAACCCCGTGGGCACCGCGGGCCTCTTGCTCCTCGCGGGCATCGTGGGGTTCGCCGGGATCTTCGTCCTCACCCTCGTGAAGCGAAGCGACAAACCCACGTGGCACGCGATCCTGGAGGGGCGCGCGCTGCTCTTCACGGTGCTGACGGTGATCGCGGTGCTCATCGGCGGCGTGGCGGAGATCGTCCCGTCGATCGTCCTCGGGCAAACCGACGCCGAGCTCGCCAGGAAGAAAAACGCGCCATATCGCGCGCTCGAGCTCGAGGGCCGCGACGTGTACATCAAGGAGGGCTGCTATACCTGCCATTCGCAGATGATCCGGCCCTTCCGCTTCGAGACGTCGCGGTATGGAGAGGTCTCGACGCTCGACGATTCTCGCTGGGATCACCCCTTCCAGTGGGGCTCGAAGCGCACGGGGCCCGACCTCGCGCGGCTCGGCGGCAAGTATCCGAACGTCTGGCACTGGCAACACATGATCGATCCGCGCTCAGTCTCGCCCGGCTCGAACATGCCCTCGTACGCGCACCTCGAGTTCACGCGCGTGGATTTCGCGGACGCGGCGAGCAAGCTCCGCGCGATGCGGAGCGTGGGCGTGCCGTACACGCCCGATGAGATCGCGGCCGCGCCCGCGGACGCTGCAAACCAGGCCGCGGAGATCGTCAAGGACCTCGAAGCCCAGGGCATCGCGGCGAACCCGACGAGCGAGCTCGTGGCGATCACCGCTTATCTGCAGCGGATCGGCAAGAACCCGCCGCCGCCGCCGCCGCCGGCCGGGCCCATGCCCGTGACGATGAGCGACGAAAAGGCGCATTGAAGGCAGGAGGACACACGTGAAACAAGCATTCCTCGCTCCCATCGCAGAGAGCCCGCTGCTGCTCTTGCCGCTCTCCGCGCTCTTCCTGTTCCTCGCCGTCTTCGCGGGCTGGGTGATCCGCACCTATTCGAAGCGCCCCGAGGCCTACGCCGACGTCGCCGCGTTGCCCCTCTGCGACGACGCCGGCAGGAACCGCGCCCCGAACACGCACCGGAGGTGACCTCATGTCGACGGAACGACACGTCACGACCCAAGAGACGCCGCCCCCCGACTCGGGCGACGCGATCGTCCACGAATACGATGGTATCCTCGAGGCCGACAATCACCTGCCGCGCTGGTGGCTGATGACGCTCTACGGCGCCATCGCCTTCAGCGCCGTTTACTGGCTGGGGTACGAGGCCTTCAAGACGTTGCCTTCGCCCGGCGACGCGTACGCGATCGAGCAGGCGAAGGCCGCGGAGGCGGAGGCCGCGAAGCTCAAGGCGATGGGCGCCGCGAGCGACGAGAACCTCGTCGCCATGTCGAAGAACCTCGCCGCCGCGGCCGAAGGGAAGGACGTGTTCGCGAAGAACTGCGCGAGCTGCCACGCCGCGAGCGGCGGCGGCGGCATCGGGCCGAACCTCACGGACGTGGCCTGGCTGCACGGGGGCAAACCCATGCAGGTGTACGCGACCATCAAGGATGGTTATGTCAAAGGAGGTATGCCCGCGTGGGGCGCGCTCATCGGTGAGGAGCGCGTCCGCCTCGCGGCGGCTTATGTGCTCTCGATCAAGGGCACGAACGTCCCGGGGGGCAAGGCGCCGCAAGGCGCGTCGGAGCCGTAATCGAGATCCGGGGGGCCATCGACGAGGAGCGCGGGTTTTCCCGCGGGGTCACCATGTCGCGAGTCCATTTGCCGGTGCTGCCGTCCGAGGGCGGGGAGATGCAGAGCTCCCTGCGCGCGGACGGCAGCCGAAACTGGGTGCAACCTGCCGACGTCCGCGGTCGCTTCGCCCGCGCGCGCAAGGTCGTGTTTTTGCTGCTCGTCGCATTCTGGGCCCTCGTGCCCTGGGTGCGTATCGACGGCCGGCCTGCGCTCATGCTCGACGTCGAGCACCGGCAGTTTTTCCTGTTCGGCGCGACGTTCAACGCGCAGGACCTGTGGCTCCTCTTTTTCCTGCTCACGGGCATCGGGTTCTCGCTCGTCTTCCTCACGTCGCTGCTCGGCCGCGTATGGTGCGGATGGGCTTGCCCGCAGACCGTGTTCCTCGAAGGCCTCTTCCGCCCCGTCGAGCGCCTCCTCGAGGGCCCCCGCGAAGCACGCATTCGCCGCGACAAGGGCCCCTGGAACGCCGACAAGATCGCGCGAAAGGTCGGCAAACACCTCGCGTTCGTGGTCCTCGCGGCGTTCGTCGCGCACGTGTTCGTCGGGTATTTCGTGAGCGTGCCGAGGCTCTTCGAGATGATGCGGAGCCACCCCACCGAGCACCCCGAGGCCTTCGCCTGGGCCGCGGCCCTCACGGCCGTGTTTTACGGCAACTTCGCCCGCTTCCGCGAGCAGCTCTGCATCGGCCTCTGCCCGTACGGGCGCATGCAATCGGTGCTGATCGATCAGGACTCGCTCGTCGTCGGTTACGACAAGAAGCGGGGCGAGCCACGCGGCAAGGCCTCGGATCCGGAGGCGGGCGCCTGCGTCGATTGCAAGCGTTGTATCGCGGTTTGCCCCACGGGGATCGACATCCGCAACGGCCTGCAGCTCGATTGTATCGCCTGCACCGCCTGCGCCGACGCCTGCGACGAGGTGATGGACAAGCTCGGGCGGCCCCGCGGCCTCGTGCGGTACGACTCGCTGAATGGCCTCGCGGGCGGAAAGACGCGTTTTTTGCGGCCGCGCGTGTGGCTCTACCTCGCCCTCGGCGTCCTCGGCCTCGTGGTGGCGACCGTCGCGACGCGGACCCGCTCGACGTTCGAGGCGAACCTCCTGCGCGTGCCGGGCATGCCCTTCGTGCTCGACGGCGACGAGGTGCGGAATGCATTCACGATCCACCTCGTGAACAAGCGCCCGGACGCGGCGACGTTCCGCGTCGAGCCCGAGCCCGCGCCGGGCCTCGCCTGGGTCGTGCCGATGGGCGAGCCGACGGTCGCGGGCCTCGGGGGCATTTCGATCCCGGTCGCGGTGACCGCGAAGCGGGCCGAGATGAAGGGCAACCTGCCCATCCGGATCCGCGTGCGTGGCCCCGAGGGCGAAAAGGTCGTGGAGGGGACGTTCGTCGGGCCCACCGCGGGGATCGGGAAATCGGAGGGACGGGCGCCATGAGCCTGTGGATCTCGCTGGGGACGGCGGCCGCGCTCGGCGCGACGAGCGGGGTGCATTGCGCGGCGATGTGCGGGCCTGTCGCCGCCGTCGGGGCGAGCCGGGAAGGGCGCCTCGACGGGAGGCGGGCCCTCGGATATCTCGGCGGTCGGGCGCTTGGTTATGCGGCGCTCGGCGGGGCCGCGGGGGCGCTCGGGGCCCCGCTCGCGGGTGGTTCGGCCGGGGCGGCGGTGCGGCTCGTGCTGGCCGTCGTGGTGGCCGTGGCGCTGCTGTATCGAGCGATCGTGCTCGTGAAGCCCAGGGCCGGGGAAAAACTCCTCACGCTGGGGCGCGGACCGCGGACGTCGACCCTTTTCCAGAAAATCGTCCGGTACGTCCCGCGGCGCGGCATCGGATTGGGGGTCGCGACCGCGCTTTTCCCTTGCGGGGCGCTCTTCGCCGCAGTAATCGCGGCGGCCTCCGCCGGCGCCGCCCCCGTGGGCGCGGCGATGATGCTCGTGTTCGCCGCGGCGAGCGCGCCGCTCCTGATGCTCCCGGCGGCGGCCCTCTCGTCGAACGTGGCCTCGAGGTTCTCCGGGCGTTTTGCGCGAAAGGTCGGGGCGATCGCGCTCGTCGCGACGGCCGCGTGGGTGGTGACGCCGCCGATTCGTGCCATGCTGGCGCCCGCGCGGGAGCACGCATGTTGCGCGTCCGCCGGGGGAGGGGACGCGTTTCCCCTGCGCTGAAACATCGTGAAACGTTCTTGATACAATCCTGGAACGCGCGCGGGGCTCGTCCCGGGGCTTTTCGCGCGCTGGCGCGTACGTCTTGTGGTGGCATCCTGCTTGCTCACGCGCCCTGGGGAACCAAACGCGAAGATTGGGAGAGGAAACGAGATGGCCACGATCACGCCCGCATCGACCTCCACGAAAAATAGCCGACCACGGTCCGAGCCTCCGGCGGAGCTCGGGCGCGCGCGTGTCGTCATCATCGGCGGCGGAACGGCGGGGATCTCCGTGGCCGCGCGCCTGTCGCGCGCCGGCGTCACGGACCTCGCGATCATCGAGCCCTCCGAGAAGCACTATTACCAGCCCCTCTGGACGCTGGTCGGCGCCGGCGTCGTGAGCGCAGAGCAAACCGAGCGCGACGAGGCCGCCTTCATCCCCGACGGCGCTCGCTGGATCAAGGACTTCGCCGAGGAGATCGATCCCGTCGCCCAGACCGTGCGCGTGCGCGGCGGCGGGCGCGTCGGTTACGATTTTTTGGTCGTCGCCCCGGGCATCCAGCTCGACTGGGACGCGGTCCCGGGCCTGCGCGAGGCGCTGCAAACGGAGAGCGTCTCCAGCAACTACGACGTCCGCCTCGCCCCGAAGACGTGGCGCCTCATCGAGTCGTTCCGCGGCGGGACGGCCATCTTCACGCACCCCGCCGGCCCGATCAAATGCGCGGGCGCGCCGCAGAAGATCGCGTACCTCGCCTGTGATCACTGGCGCAAGACGGGGATCCTCGATCGGTCGGACGTGATCTTCGGCTCGGCGCAGAAGTCGATCTTCGGCGTCACGGAGTTCCGCGTGGTGCTCGAGCAGGTCATCGAGCGGTACGGCATCCAGACGAAATTCGAGCGCAACCTCGTCGAGGTGAACCCCGACCGCAAGGAGGCCGTCTTCGCCGTCGTGGGCGACCCGAGCGGCGCCCGCGAGACGATCCGCTACGACATCATGCACGCCGTGCCGCCGCAGAGCGCGCCCGATTTCATCAAGCGGAGCCCGATCGCGCACGCGGACGGCCCGAACAAGGGCTGGGCCAAGGCCGACAAACACACGATGCAGAACCCGGAGTACCCGAACGTCTTCGCGCTCGGCGACGCCTCGGAGCTGCCGACCTCACGCACGGGCGCGGCCATCCGCAAGGAGGCGCCGGTCCTCGTGGAGAACCTGCTCGCCGTGATGAACGGCAAGGAGCCGACCGCGAAATACGACGGTTATGCGTCGTGCCCGCTCGTGACCTCGTACGACACGATGCTGCTCGCCGAGTTCGATTACAGCGGCAAACCCACGCCGTCGATCCCGCTCATCAACACGCAGAAGGAGCGGCACGACATGTACCTGCTCAAGCGGTACGGCCTGCCGTGGATGTACTGGAACCTGATGCTGCGCGGTCTTTCCTGATCAAGCCGCCTTCCTGCCCCGCGCGAGTGTCCCGCGCGCGAGCGCGTCCCGATCCACCTCGTCGAGTGATTGCACCACGAGGTCGGCCCCCGCCGCCCAGAGCAGCTCCTCGTCCCCGAGGCGCGCCACCCCAAGCGCGTGCATCCCTCCGGCCTTCGCCGCCTGGATCCCCGCCGTCGCGTCCTCCACCACGAGCGCCCCCTCGGGCCGCACGCCGAGCTCCGCGGCGGCCGCGAGGAAGATGTCCGGGTGCGGTTTGCCCCGCGGAAACGTCCTGCCGCAGACGTTCGCGTCGAAGAGGTCGACGAGCGTCGTGCCGGGCTCCTTCCCCAGCGGATCCGGCCGGATGCCCGGCATCGGCTCGGGCACCACGATCCGCGCGAGCAGCTCGTTCGCGTTGCGCGACGACGACGCGACCGCCATCGGCAAGCCCATGTCGCGCATGGCGAGCACGAACCGGAGCGCGTCCGGGAAGGCCTCGAACGCGCCCTCCTGGATGAGGCCCACGATCTTCGCCTGCTTGCGCGTCGCGTACTCGGCCGCGAGGCCCGCGGCGTCGGGCACGCCGAAGTACTCGAGCGCCGAGCGCGCCCCGTCCTCGCGTGGCTTGCCCGCGACCTCCGCGAGGTAGACGGCCGTGTCGAAGCCTGTCGGCGTGTACCGCGATCGCCCCGCGATGTCCCGCCAGGGGCCCTGCATGAGCTCCTCCAGCGTCTCCCGCCAGGCTCGCTCGTGGGGTGAATCGACGAGCACGCCATCCACATCGAAGAGGATCCCCTCGAACGCCATGCGGGGTCCGTGGAGCCCCGAGGGGCGCGCCGGAAGCCCCGGCGTTCCAGGCGATCAGCCGAAGAGGAGCATCGTGGCCGTCTGGTTGACGTGCCCCAGGAACTGCTCGCCGTACGTGCTGAACCCGATCGCCGGGATCCCCTCGAAGAGCGCGCCGTACGGCTCGCCGAGGCCCCGGCTCTCGATCTCCAGGCAACGAAGCACGCAGTCGAAATCGATCAGCGCCGACGCGCCGCCGAGCTCCGCGCGGGCCTGCGAGAGCGCGCGGCGCGTGTCCTCCACGATGTCGCTCGCTTCGAGCACCGTGAGGACCGTCCCTTCGGGCACGTTGCAGTAAAAGACCACGCTCTCGCCGCGGATCTGCTGCGGGCTCCGCACGTAGGGCTCGCCCTCGACCATGAGGCCGAGCGGGTGGCGCATGAAGTTTCCCGCGAGCTCGCCCGCCGGGATCCCGAGCACCTCGGCGTACCGGCTCGCCGCGGGTTTGCCGTCGAACGCGTGCACCACGCGCGCGGCCTCATCGCAGCCCGTCACGCGCAGCGTGCGATCGAGCGGGCGGAAGCTCTGCGTCTTGAGCACGCGGAACGGCACGGCAGGCTCGAGCACGAGCAGCACCGCGGCGCTCGGATACGCCCTGCCGCCCTTCGCGACCCACGTGGCCGAGAACCTCAGGTCGTCGCCCGCCGAGCCGCCGAGGATCGGGATGTCGGTGAGGTCGCCGAGCCGATCCATGAGCCGCTCCTCGGCCATGCTGAGCCCGTCGACGAGCAAGAGGCCCACGTGCTTCGACGGATCCAGGCTCGCGAGCGGGCTGCCGAGGTGCGCTTCGAGCGGCGCGAGCGCGTCCTTCACGTCGGCGCGGCCGCGCAGGTCGTCGATCACGGCCGCGGCCGCGTCGCGCACGACGTCTCCGCCGAGCCCCATGGCGACGACCGAGCCCTTGCGCCACGTGTGGCCCTCGAGCTCTCCGGCCGTCGTGCAGCCGACCACGAGCGCGCCGGGGAACGCGCGCTGCATCGCCTCGGCGAGCGCGCGGGGATCCCGGTCGCCGCCGGCGAAATACAGGACCACGACGGGCTCGACCGGCGCGAGCCTCTCGCGCATCAGGCGAGCGACGTCGCTTTCGCGACTCTCGGTCGCATGAGCAGTTCGAACGGGCACGTTGACACTCCTCCTCGCGTGCTCTCGAAGGTGATGGGCTAGCGGTGGTGGTTGCCGGAGGACGGCGGCGGTCGCCACGACACGCCCGCGCCTGGCCCGGACGGCTCGACGCCGAGCTCGCGCGCGAGGGCCTCGAGCTTGCGCACGACCGCGGGATCGTCGGGCGAGGTGTCCGTGTATTGCGCGGGATCGATGCCTTTCAGCATGAGCTTCGCGCGGACGAACCCCGCCATCGTCGGGTTCCCCCGCGATCGGTGGGCGACGATGGCGTCGATGAGCTGCTTGACCTTCCCCGACATGATGTTGCGAGCACGCGCCGCTGAAACCACGACGCGTCACTCGCGCGCCGGGGGCCATCATCGCACGAACGTTACGTCACCCCCAACATCTCTCTTTTCCCCCTCTCCCGCGCGCGGGAGAGGGGGCTAGGGGGTGAGGGCGAGGGGGCTAGGGGGTGAGGGCCGCCGCCGCCGGCGCCGCGCCCGCGAGCTCGGCGAAAAACGGCGCGAGATCGGCCCGGCCTCGGAGCGGCGCGCAGAGCCGCCCCGACGAGCGCAGAAGCTCGAGCTCGAGCTTCTCGGCGCGCCGGCCGACGTCCGCGAGCGCGACGAAGTGCTTCGCTTTGCGATCCTCCATCGCCCGATCCGCGATCACGAGGCTGTGGCGCAGCTCCCGGATCTGCTGGTCCACCTCGGCCACGGCGCGCTCCTTTTCCACCGCGGCCGCCTCGACCTCGAGCTCCGCGTGGCGCGCGTTCGTCCAGAGGTCGACGAGATCGGCGAGCGTGCGGTATGCGGCCGCGAGCTCGCGGTACGGCTCGTGAAACCCGCTCCGGCCCTCCCAGAAGACCACGTCCCGGTGCGCGGCGCGCACGCGTGGCGCGAACGACCTCGCGGCCCCGGCGAGCGGCGCGATGCCGGCGCGGGTCGCGCGTGCCTCCTCGCGTGTCCGCGAGATGTCCGCCGTGAGCCGATCCATCGCCTTGCCCTGGCGGAAGCGCCCCTCCTTCCACTCGCGGTGGATCGTGTCGAGCGCGCGTTGCTCCTCGATGCCGCGGGTCCGCAGCTCCGCGAGCTCCTTGACGTGCGCCTTCATCTGCTCGAGCGTCCGCGTGACCTCGACCGGCAGCGCGCCGCCGTACGTCTTCTGGACCAGCCGATCGACGATCTCGACGCGTAGGCTCCAGCGTTGCGCCGCGGTCGCGGCCGAGGGGCGCGGGGGCGGGATGGGGGACGACTCGAGCTCGGGCGGCAAGGGGATCTGCGCGGCCTCGCTGACCTCTTGCAGCGCCGCGAGGACCCGGTGCGCGTCGACGGGCCGGCCGTCCGGCACCTTCGCCATCAGGTCGTAGACGAGGTGGTCGAGCGCGGGCGGCGCGTCCGGCAGGTGCTCGGCGAGGCGCGGCGGCGGCTCGAGCATGTGCTTGTTCAAGATCTGCGCGGGGCTCGGCGCGTCGAAGGGCAACCTCTGCGTCAGCATCTCGAAGAGCATCACGCCGAGCGCGTAGAGGTCGGCCGGAGGGCCCGCGTCCGACGACGTCGCGCGCTCGGGGGCCATGTACTCGGGCGTGCCGAAGACCTCGCCGGCGTTCGTCAAGCGCACGTCCTGCGCGCAGCGCGCGATGCCGAAGTCGAGCAACTTCACGCGGTCTCCGCGGAGCAGGAACACGTTCTCCGGCTTGAGATCACGGTGGATGACCTCGAAGTCGTGGGCGCGGGCGAGCGCGCGGGTCATCTGGACGACGATGGGCAACGCGCGCGCGAGCGGCACGGGGCCGGCCGCGATGATCTCCGAGAGGCTCTCGCCTTCGAGCAGCTCCATCACGAGGAACGGCGTGCCGTCCTCCGCGTCGCCGTGGTCGAAGATCTCGATGATGTTCGGGTGCGCGAGCCTCTGCGCGAGCCTCGCCTCGCGGTTGAAGCGCTCGCGTGTCGTCGCGTCCGAGGCGAGCTGCGGGTTCAAGAGCTTCACCGCGCACGGCCGGTCCGTGAGCAGGAACCTCGCCCGGTACACGGAAGCCATGCCGCCGATGCCGATGAGCTCGTCGAGCACGTACCTGCCCGCGACCGTGGAGCCGAGCCACGGATCGCGGAGCACGACGAGCGCCGACCCGTCGGCGAAGCAGGTGCTGCTCTCGCTCGGGTAGCGGAGGCTGCAAGTGGGACAAGACTTCATGCGGCGCGAGGAGGCGGGGGAGGCGATGGGCGAGCGCGGCCGCGCCCCTCCATCGCCCCGAGAGCAACCTGATTACAGGATCTCGCCGATACGCCGCAAGAGCCCGCCGCCGGAGAAGAGCGCACGGAGCCCCTTGCGGAACCAGCCGTAGCTCTGGGCCGTGTACGGGTACCAGAGTGGATCCTTGCTGCCCATGCCGACGCGCTCGACGCTCACGTGCTTGATGTTGCACATCTCCCGCAGCCCCTCCTCGCCCATGGCCCGGCCGAAGCCGCTGGCCTTGATGCCGCCGAAGGGCACGTCGGGCGTGCCGCCGTTCGTCAGCACGTCGTTCACGAGCACGCTGCCCGCCTCGACGCGCTCGGCGAGCCGCTGGGCGTGATCCCGGTCGCGGGAGAAGACGTAGGCGTTCAGCCCGAGGTGCGAGTCGTTCGCCAGGCGCAGGGCCTCCTCCTCGGTCGAGACGCGCATGAACGGCACGATCGGCCCGAAGATCTCCTCGGTCATCACGGTCATCTGGTGGTTGCAGCCGTCGATCACGGTCGGCTCGAAGAACTGCCCCGGCCCCTCGCGCCGCTTGCCGCCCGCGCGCACGCTCGCGCCCTTCTGCAGCGCGTCCGCGATGTGCTTCTCGGCCACGTCGATCTGGTGCGGGAAGATGATCGCCCCGACGTCGACGAACTCCGCGCTCGGGTCGCCCTGGCGCAGCTCCCGGGTCAGCTCGACGACGCGATCGACGAGCTTGTCGTGCACCTCGCGGTGCGCGTAGACGCGCTCGACGGAGACGCAGACCTGGCCCGCGTTCGAGAAGCCGCCGAAGACGATGGCGCGCGCGGTGCGCTCGACGTCGGCGTCGGCGCAGGCGATGAGCGGGGCCTTGCCGCCGAGCTCCATCACGCAGGGGATGAGCCGCTCGCCGCAGGCGGCCGCGACGCGGCGCCCGGTGGCCACGCTGCCTGTCAGGATCACGAAGTCCGGCTGCGCCTCGATGAGCGCGGCGCCCGTGGGCCCGAAGCCCGGCACGACCTGGAGGAGGTCCTCGGGCAGGCCCGCGCTGTCCCAGACCTCCTTCGCCTTCTGCGCGATGAGCGGCGTGACCTCGCTCGGCTTGATCACGACGGCGTTGCCCGCGAGCAGGGCGATGATCGCGTCGCGCAAGGGGAGCTGAAACGGGTAGTTCCAGGGCGAGATCACGGCCACGACGCCGCGGGGCTTGTAGTGGATGACGCTCTTCCTGTGCTTGAGCAGGTGGAGCTTGACCTCGTGCGGCGCGAGCACGCGCGGCGCGGCCTTGGCGAAGAAGGTCGCGAGATCGGCGGCGACCATCACCTCGTGGAGCAGCGCCTCGTGCCGCGGCTTGCCGCACTCGCGCACGAGCAGGTCGACGATCTCGTCGGCGCGGTCGACGATGGCGTCGCGGAAGCGCAGCACGCGCTCGCAGCGCTCCTCGACGGGCAACGCGCCCCAGGCCTCCTGCGCGCGGCGGGCGCGCTCGACGGCGCGCTTCACCTCGTCGGCGGAGGTGACCTTCACCTCGCCGATGAGCTCGCCCGTCGCGGGCGCGTAGCTCCGGATCTTCGTCGCGGCGTGCCCATTGGCGCCCGGACCGCTCCCCGCAACGTTGCCCGCCCCTCGGTCCATCACCACCTGGCCCATCTCGTCCTCCCTCGCATGAAAGCCGAGCGGCAGGCCCGGCGCATCGTGCTCGTCCGCGCTGGCGTGGGCCGGCGCGGGCGTCGGCAAACGTAGCCAAAGGGGCGGCGTGCTTCAATCGGAGAACTCGCACCTCGGACGGGCGGGGAGGGCAGCGTCCGGAACGAAGGCGCCTGGGCAGCGAGGGCGTCCCTGCCCCGGGGCCGCTCCGGACAGGAGGGCGCTGCCGAATTTCGTGTAGGCGACTTGCGGTGCTTGGCGTTCATCCGAATACATCGTGCCGGGGGAATCGAATATGAAACAGATGCTTCGCACGATCGGGACGGCTCTTTTGCTCGCGGGGGCGGCGCTGCCCGTGATGCCGGGGACGGCGCATGCGATGGATGACCTCGTGGTGTACATCGGCAGCAAGGGCCAGTTCATCCACGGCGCGTTGATCGGCATCCCGATCGTGTATTCGTGTCCGCAGGGCGCCACGTCCCCGGCCATTTCGATGCAAGCGTCCCAGGCGTCCGGAAAAGATGTGGTGGAGGGCCTCGGCTTCGAGGACGTCCTCGAATGCGACGGGG
The DNA here is from genome assembly GCF_009649845.1 of Polyangium spumosum. Taxonomy (NCBI): domain Bacteria; kingdom Pseudomonadati; phylum Myxococcota; order Polyangiales; family Polyangiaceae; genus Polyangium; species Polyangium spumosum. Next base: position 1,005,811 of record NZ_WJIE01000001.1, on the reverse strand, counting down.
AGCCGAAGGAGACGATGATGCTCGTCTTGCCGAGCAACAAAGAACATTTCCGCCGGAGCCGGGAGGTCGTCGTCGACGTGAACATCTCGGCCTGCGACGGCGCCACGGCGACCTGCGCGGAGGCCGCCGTCGGGCCGGTGCTCCTCTCGTTCAAGCGCTGAGGGGGCGCGCCTCGAGCTCGCGCCTGCGCTTGTCGATCCAGGCGCGCGCCTCCGCCTCCGAGCTCACGCTCACGAGCGGCGGGGCCTGGGGCTGGAGCAGCGACGTGGCCTTGTCGACGAGGGTCACGGCCATGCGTTGCCGGAAGGTGCCATTGAAGAGCACCATGCCCTTGTTCTCACGCCGCACCGGCGTCTTCGCGGCGCGCGTGCGCGCGCCCGGCGTGATGACGCCGAGCCGCCCGAGATCGACGAGCCAGAACACGTGCCCGCGCTCGCTCGTATCGCAGAGCCCGGCGAACGCATCAAAAAAGGCGGTCACGTCGTCCTCGAAGAGATCCCCGCCGAGCCGGATGAAGACGATGCCCGCGCTCTCGCAACGATACGTGTGACGACCCGCGCGGCAAAAGCCGTCGGCCTCGTGAAGGGGCGTCGAGAGGTCGGGAGGCATCCTCCTGGCAGATAACACGCCCCGCCCGCGCCTGGGAAGGCGTACGTGCCGAGCGGAACTCCGCTACCCCCCGCGCGCCTCCCTCTCAGCCCCCCGCTCAGCCCCCGCTCCCGGGCCCGACGCTCGCGATCGCCGCCACCAGGTGCGCCGGATGGATGGGCTTCGCGATGGACCCGCGAAACCCGGCCGACAGCGCCTGCCACGTCTGATCCACCTCGGCCGCCTCGAGCACCGCGATCGACGGCAGGTGCTGCCCGTCCCGCGATCGCAACCTCTCCAGGAACGCCGCGTCGTCCCCGCCGCGTGTCACGAGGTCACTCACCACCACGTCCGGCGGCGCCGATTCTGCCACGAAGGCCACCGCCTCCTCCGCCGACGACACCGAAAAGACCGCCGCGCCGCGCCGTTGCAGCACGTCCGCGCAGAGCGCCCTCGCCTCCACGTCCGGCGTCACCAAGAGCACCCGCGTTCCCTCCAGGATCCTCCGGTCGTACCTCGCCACGCGTGTCGCCGGCGCTCCCTGCTCCGGCCCCTCCTGCGAGGGGAGCGACACCGTGAACGTCGCGCCCGACCCCTTGCCGGCGCTCGCCGCGCTCACCGTGCCTCCGTGCAGCTCCACCAGCTTTTGCACGATCGACAGGCCCAGCCCGAGCCCGCCGTGCTTGCGCTTCGTCGAGGCGTCTTCCTGGCTGAAAGAACGAAACACCTGCGGGAGCCGGCCGTGCGTGATCCCTTCGCCCGTGTCGGAGACCGTGAGCAAGAATCGCTTGCCGAGGTGCTCGAACCGCACGTCCACGCGGCCGCCCGAGGGCGTGAATTTGATCGCGTTGAAGACGAGCTTCCAGGTGATCTGCCAGAGCCGGTCCGGATCCGCCATCATCGAGGCCCCGCTCGAATCCACCTCGCATTCGAACGTCACGCCCTTCGCGCGCGCGAGCGGGCGCAGGGCGTCGACCGCCTCGTGCACGATCGCCGTCGGATCGAGCGGCGAGAGGTGCACCTGCAGGCGCCCCGTGGCGATACGCGAGGCGTCGAGGATGTCCTCGATCACCCGCTGCTCGGCCCTGGCGCTGCGCGCGATCGTATCGAGCCCTCGCTCGGCGCTCGCCCCGTCGAGCGCGCCCGTGGCGAGCAGGCTCGACCAGCCCACGATCGCCGTGAGCGGCGTGTTCAGCTCGTGCGAGATCGTGGCGAGGAACTCGTCTTTCATGATCTCGAAATTCGCGGACTCGGCCTCCTTGCGCGCCCGGTGCGCCGCCTCCTCGGCGCGTTTTTGCTCGTCGATGTCGGTCGCCGTGAGGATCCACCCCCGCACGTGCCCCTCGTCCCGCTGCGGCACCGCGCGCGCGAGGTGCCAGCGATACACCCCGTCCGCGCGCCGGAGCCGCGCCTGCACCTCCACGCCGATCCTGCGCCGGAGCGCCTTTCGCCACAGGGCGAGCACCTGCTTGCGGTCCTCCGGGTGCAGGGCCGCGAGCAGGGCTCTTCCCACGTCCTTCCGGCCCCGGACGCCCGCGTACCGGGACCAGGCGTCGTTCGCGTCGTGAAACGCGCCATTGCCGTGGGTGGTCCACACGCAGATGGGCATGGCCTCGATGATGCCCTGATAACGGCGCTCGGCCCGGCGCTCCATCGCCTCGCGCTCGCGCTCGCGCAGGAGCGCGGCCTGGCGCTTGACGATCTCCTTCTGCCGGAAGAGCTCGACGAGCACCGTCACCTTCGAACGGAGGATGCTCGGCTGGCAGGGCTTGAGGACGTAATCGACGGCGCCGGTCTCGTACCCTTCGAGGATGAAGGACATGCTGCGATGGACCGCGGTGATGAAGAGGATCGGGATGTAGCGGTGGCGCTTGCTGCGCTTGATGAGCTTGACGGTCTCGATGCCGTTCATGTCCGGCATCTGGACGTCCATGAGGACGAGGGAAAAGTCGTGGCGGAGCAGGTGCCGCAAGGCCGCGCGGCCGGACACGGCCTTCACGATCTCGTAACCGAGCGGCTCGAGCGCGGCCTCGAACGCGAGCAGGTTCGCGGCCGTGTCGTCGACGATCAGGATCTTCGGTGTTGGAATCTGGATCTCCGCGCCGTCCTCCCCCTGCCCAAAAGGGCCCTCCGTGTCTTCTCGTCGCTCGCCCATCGCCGCTCCTTCTCGCTCCGGCTCGATGAAAATGCAGTGTATGGTGGGCGAGCGATGGCCCGGGCGGAATCGGACCGTCCCGGCTTCCGGTGTAGGGGAGCCCGGTACGCGAGCGGGGGAGGCCCCGAGGACTAGGCCTCTTCGACGCGGATCGGGAGCCAGTCGAAGCCGGTGACGCCTGCGTCGCGGAAGATGCGCCAGACCTTCGGGGTGACGAGGAAGAGGGGATACGGGAAGAGGGCTTCGCTCACGTCGCCGTCGAACTTCACCTCGCCAAACCATTCCCATGTCACGTTCACGTCGCTGATATCGGCGAGGTCCGCGGCGCGGTAGGCGAGGCGGAGAGGGATCTCCGCCTTCCAGGAGAAGCTACTTCGCCCGCACGTACATGGCGTGTAGGGGTAGATGCTCGTCGATCGCGGAGACATGGGGGGCAAGGTATGCGTGGCGCACATCTGCCGCCACGGGATCTGGAAACTCCGCTCCTCGAACCCGGCGAAGACGTCCCGGAACGAGAGCCCTGTCGCGCCGCTCTCTGCGAGCGCACGGGCCAGCTTTTCGTCGACGAGAATGTCATCATAACAAGTCGCTGCCGCGCGCCGGCCTTCGAGCTTGGGGAGGTCTTCGCCCTCGATGAACATCGCGGACGTCTGCCGGGCCCCGGCGCCGCACCGATTGCAGGCATCGGACATGTCGTAGGTCGTGCCCATGCGCGGGCCGCCGAAGACCGTGGAGTTGACGTCGTACCACATGAAGAGCAAGCGCGCGGATTCGAGCTCCTCGTCGGTGAAGCTGTCGTAGCGCCGTTCCAACCAGGAAGCACCACGCTCCGTGAGGAGATGCAGGAGGCGCGGCAGGCGCTCGTCCCTTTCGTCGAGGGTGACGATGGTGAAAATCGCACCCTCCTCCAGTTCCGCTACGTCGGGACCGCAGCGCGCCGTATCGAGCAGCGCACGGGATCCCTCTGGGATGCGGTCGCTTCTGAATAGAATTCGGACTTCCGTCTTCATTTCGCACACCAATGGCACGGGTTACTTGCCAAAGTACGGCTTGATGGCATCGAGCCAGTGTTGATGAGGGGCGTATACCTCCTCGTATACCTTCCAGACGTTTTCCTTGCTCGTGGGGGGCAGCCTCTTCCTGGCTTCATTGAGCGCATTCGTTATCCTTTTGTGCTGCGCCTCCGTCAAGATCACGGACGGTAATTTGTCGAGCTGCTTCTTCGTGAGCCCGAACTCCCGTCCCATCGCCTTCTCGAGGATGTGATGCGCCTGATACGAACCTTCTAACCCCCGGGTGAACTCGCGCATCACCTCGTATGCCCCGATCGCGCCGTTCTGCTCCAGCCCGTGCGCGATGTCCTCCCCGTACTGCTTCGCCAGGAGCTCCGCCGTCTCCTTGGACAGCTCCTCGGCCCCCTCGATGATGAGCGGCGCCTTCTTCGCGCAAGCCTCCTCCAGCTTCTTCGCGAACGTCTCCGCCTGCCCGACGAGCACCCCCGAGGCGACCTGCGCAATCGCCGCCGCGGCCTGGACGATGGCGCTGTCGACGCCGTCCTCGCTGCTCCCGCCGATGATGCCGAACCGCTTGCCGTCCTTGCGTGCGAGGTCGTGATTGAACTCGCCGTTCAGCATCGCGGAGGCGATCGACAGCTCGCGGACCATCCGTTCGAGCGGCGTCAGGGGCTTCGCCTTGCCCGTCCCGTCGCCCGCAGCTTCGCCCTTGCACCCCTCCTTCGTCTGCCCGCACGGCACCACACTCACGAGCGGTCGCCCCTGCCGATGCTGGATCTCCGGCAATGCACCGCCGCGATCCACCATCGCGCATTGCTCATCCACGCATCTCGGCGGACGCACCTCGTCGCGCGAGGGCAAAACGCCTTCCTTGCTCAGGATCCCCGACTCCCGCGGCAACTGCGGCTCCTTCGATAGCACCCCCTGCGGCGGCGGTGGCGATCGCCTCGCCTCCTCCGGCGGGTCCTCACTCCGGATCCGCTTCTTCTCGACGCGCTCCTCGATGCTGGCGGCCTTGTCCCCGCTTCCGCCGCTGTCTCCGCCTCCCTCCTCCACCTCTTTCTTCTTCGGCGGCGGCGGCTTCGACTTCGCCACGGGCGGCGGAGCCGGCGCTTTCACCGGCGGCGCCGGTTCGCACGGCTTTCTCGGGTCCAGCTTGCGCAGAAGCTTCTGATTCTCGGGCGACGCACGAGGATCGAAGTAATAAAGCGGCATCTCGGGGACCAGCTCCAGAGCGAGCTTCAAATCCTTCCCCGTCACCAGCGACCCGCCCGGCAGATACGACCACCGGTGATGCTGCGGCCCGTGCGGATGGAAGCAGATCCCGATGGTCCGCCGCGGCTTGGGATCCGCCGCCCGCGCCGTCGACGCGCACAGGACGAAGAGGATCAGCAGCAAACACGCGACGAAGACACGGCGAATCATGGGCAGCCCCCCTTCGGTGAGCGCAGCCACGCCTCGTCCCCCCCGCGGCGGTGAGCGGGCGCCTTTCCGCTTGTGCACCAGGTTCCAGCACCCGGACAACTCCACCGCCCGCTTCTTCAACCCCCGCCGGGAGCCCCGGAAGGGTAAGAAACCACGCACCTGATCGCGTAGAACGCGCCCGAACGACCCTTCGCGGGCGTCTGACACGTGTCGGGCGACGCAGAACCGTCCTTCGCGCGCACCCGACACGCGTCGAGCGCGTCCGAGCGAGCCTTCGCGCCCATCCGACACGCGTCGAGCGCGTCCGAGCGAACCTTCGCGCCCATCCGACACGTGCAAGATCGCGCCGAGCTGCCCTCCGCGCGCGCTCTGCACGCGTCAGGTGATGTCGAAGGCACCTTCACGCGCGCTCTACACGCGTCCGGCGCCTCGCGAGGAGCCTCCGCGCGCGTCCGACCAAGCGAAGCCGCGAGCTCAACCCTCTCCGTGCGCCCGCCTCCCTCCACCTTCACCCGTCCGTGTCCCGCCCCTCTGTCTGCCCCCTCGCCGGGTACACTGGATTTCGTTTTCCCCTTCCGCGCGGCCATCCCTGGGGATAACAACAGCCCACCATGACGCGCTCCTCCCCCGGCCATCGTGGCTCGTCGTCGCCTGGATGTGGTTTGGTCGTCGGGGTCGGCGCTTCCGCGGGAGGGATCCCGGCGTTGCAGGAGTTTCTCCGGGGCATCCCGGAGGGGGCCGGGCTCGCGGTCATCGTCTTGCTCCACGCCGAGCCCTCCGCCGGGAGCCTGCTCTCCGAGCTGCTCGCCAAGTCCACCGTCCTGCCCGTCGTCGAGGCAGAGGAGGGCCTGACGCTCGAGCCGGAGCACGTCTACGTCACGCCGAGCCGCTCCCTCTTGACCGTGCGTGATCACGTCATCCACGTCGCCCCCGTCCGGAGCGCCGCGGAGCGACACGCGCCGATCGATCACCTCCTCCACTCCCTCGCGCGCGAGTTCGGCGAGTCCGCCGTCGCCGTCATCCTCTCCGGCGCCGGCAGCGACGGCGCGCTCGGGCTCCGGGCCGTCGGCGAGGCCGGCGGCTTGACGATGGTCCAGGACCCCGTCACCGCGCGCCACGACAGCATGCCGCAGAGCGCCCTCATGACCGGCGCCGTCGATTGCATCAGGCCACCCGACGAGCTCGCCGCCGAGATCGTCGCCCACGCGCGACATCGGCAGAAGACCGTCGGCGACGAGGACTCGCTCCGCAGGGACATCGCCGATGCGTTGCCCGCGATCTGCGACGTCCTCCTCCAGGTCAGCGGACACAATTTCAAGCACTACAAGACCAGCACCCTCCTCCGGCGCACCCTGCGCCGCCTCCAGGTCCTCCGCATCGACAAGGCGCACGAATACCTGAAGCGCCTGCGCGCCGATCGGGTCGAGGCCAATGAGCTGTTCAAGGACCTCTTGATCGGCGTCACCGCCTTCTTCCGCGACCCCGAGGCCTTCGAGGTCCTCGCGCGTGAGGTCCTCCCCAAGCTCGTCTGCGATCGCTCCGCCGAGCAGGCCGTGCGGATCTGGGTCCCGGGCTGCGCGACCGGCGAAGAGGCGTACACCCTCGCCATGCTCGTGCGCGAGGCGCTCGACGGCGTGGACACCAAGCCCATCGTCCAGATCTTCGCCACGGACATCGACGAGCAGGCCCTCGCGACGGCGCGGCTCGGCGCGTATCCGCTCGGCATCGCCGACGAGGTCTCACCCGAGAGGCTCGCGCGTTTCTTCGTCCGCAACGGGCAGCACTACCACGTGCGCAAGGAGATCCGGGACCTCGTCCTCTTCTCGATCCACAACCTGATCAACGATCCGCCGTTCTCCCGGCTCGACCTGATCTCCTGCCGCAACCTGCTCATCTACCTCGGCTCGCACCTGCAGAAGAAGCTGATCCCGCTCTTCCATTACGCGCTCCGGCCAAACGGGTACGTCTTCCTCGGGCCCTCGGAGAGCCTCTCGGCGCACCGCGAGCTCTTCCGGCCGATCGACCCGCGGCACCGGATCTCCCAGCGCCTGCCGACCGCCGTGAACATGCCCGGCGTGCTCCCCGGACGCGACGGCCCGCCCGTCACGGTCAGGCCGCCGAACGCGCCGTCCGCGGGCGAGACCGATGTCTACCTGGTCATGCAGCGGATCGTGCTCGACGAGTTCGCGCCGAAGGCCGTCGTCGTCGACGAGGAGGGGCAGATCGTCTCGGCCTCGGGCAACCTCGAGAAGTACCTGACCATCTCGGCCGGCGCGTTCCACAACAACCTCGTCCGGCTGGTCCGCGATGGGCTCGCCGTCGGGCTACGCGCCTCGCTCGCGCTCGCGGTCAAGGAGCGGCGCAAGGTCGTCCACGAGGGCCTCTCGGTCCGCGTCGCTTCGGGCATGCAACGCGTGATGCTCACCGTGCAGCCGATGCCCCAGCTCGGCGAGCAGTCGGCCCTGTTCCTCGTCGTCTTCCAGGACGTCGGCCTGCCGGTGGCGCGGGAAGAGTCGAAGACGAGGGCCGCCGAGGACGCCGCGGCCCTGCTCGAGCAGGTCGAGCAGGAGCTCGTCACGACACGCGCGGACCTCGAGAAGACCGTGCAGGAGCTCGAGGTCGCCAACGAGGAGCTGAAGTCGAGCAACGAGGAGCTGCTCTCGATGAACGAGGAGCTCCAGTCGGCCAACGAGGAGCTCGAGACGTCGAAGGAGGAGGTGCAGGCCGCGCACGAGGCGCTCACGCGGGCCCACACCGACCTCGAGAACCTCTTCACGAGCACGCGGATCGCCACGCTTTTCCTCGACGAGGGCGGGCGCGTCCAGCGCGTCACGCCGGCGATCGCCGACATCTACAACGTCACGCCCGCGGACGTGGGTCGGCCGCTCGTCCACTTCACGCACCTGATGAAGTCGATGCCGCCGCTGCCCGGGCTCGACGAGGTCACGCGCGCGTCCGGGCCGATCGAGGCCGAGATCGAGGCGCAGAGCGGCGCGACGTACCTCCGGCGCGTGTTGCCGTACCGCAACCGGGCGGGCGAGGCCGAGGGCGTGGTCGTGACGTTCACCGACGTGACGGCGGGCAAGGAGGCCGAGGCGGCGCTACGCGAGAACGAGGCGCGGGTCCGGGGCATCCTCGACGGGGCCGGCGTGGGGGTCCGGGAGGACGATTTCTCCGCGGTCTCGGCGCTGCTCGAGCGGCTGCGGAGCGAAGGCGTCAAGGACCTGCGCGCGCACCTGACCGAGCACCCCGCCGTGGTGAAGGAGGCGCTCGGCCTCGTGCGCCACGTCAGCGCGAACCCCTTCGCCGTCCGCGTGTACGAGGCGAAGGACGAGCCGGAGCTGCTCCGCTCGCTCCGCCGCGTGCACACGCCCGAGAGCGAGCGCGTCTTCGTCGAGCAGCTCGTCACGCTCTGGGAGGGCCGGAGCTTCCTGCAGGCCGAGACCGTCAAGCGCACGCTCGGGGGCCGGCTCTTGCCGGTGCTCTTCACGGTGGTCTTCGGGGGCGAGCGCGGCGAGCGCACGATCGTGAGCATGCTCGACATCACCGAGCGCAAGCGGGCCGAGGAGGCGCTACGCGAGGCGGATCGGCGCAAGGACGAGTTCCTCGCCACGCTGGCGCACGAGCTCCGGAACCCGCTCGCGCCCATCTCGAACGCGGTGGAGATCCTGAAGCGGCTCGGGCCCGAGGAGCCGAGCCTGACGAACGCGCGCGACATGATCGCGCGGCAGGTGGCGCACATGGTCCGGCTCGTCGACGACCTGCTCGACGTCTCGCGGATCACGCTCGGCAAGGTCCAGCTCCAGAAGGCGCCGATCGAGGTGGGCGCGGTGGTGCGGCAGGCGCTCGAAACGAGCGGGCCGCTGCTCGCGGCCCGGCGGCACGAGCTGCAGAGGATCCTGCCGAGCGAGCCGATCCGGGTGGACGGCGACCTGACGCGGCTCGGCCAGGTGGTGAGCAATTTGCTGAACAACGCCGCCAAGTACACGGACGAGGGGGGCACGGTCCGGCTCGTCGTGGAGCGGGATCCGGGCGATCCGAGGTTCGTGTTGATCCGCGTCCGCGACACGGGGCGAGGGATCGATCCTGCGGCGCTGCCGCACCTCTTCGATCTGTTTTATCAGGTGGATCGGAACCTCGATCGCTCCGAGGGCGGGCTCGGCATTGGGTTGTCCCTGGTCCGCACCCTGATCCAGATGCACGGCGGTACGGTGCATGCGTACAGCCAGGGGCGAGGGACGGGGAGCGAGTTCGTCGTGCGCCTGCCGAGCCTGCGGGAGACGACGAAGGCGGAAGTCGAGGAGAAGGAAGCCATGGCAGAGAGCGCGACCGCGGGGACGCGGGTGCTGGTGGTGGACGACAACGTGGACGCGGCGGAGAGCATGGCGATGGTGCTCGAGTTCGACGGCCACGAGGTGCACACGGCCCACGACGGTCAGGCGGCCGTGGAGATGGCGCTGCGCGAGCGGCCGGAGGTGATCCTGCTCGATATCGGGTTGCCCGGGCTGAACGGGTACGAGGCGTGCCGGGCGATGCGAAAGGCCGGGCTGACGGACGCGCTCATCGTGGCGATGACGGGATACGGGCAGGACGAGGATCGGCGGCTGTCGCACGAGGCAGGCTTCGACGCGCACGAGGTGAAGCCGCTCAACCTGGAGGTCGTGCGGCGGCTGGTGGAGCAGCGGTCGAGGCCGCGATGAGTCGATGAGCGCGGACGCCTTCGATCGAATCGCCGCCGTGGATGCGGCGGACCCGCACGGTGTGCTCGGTCCTCATGTCGAGGAGGGCCGGCTGGTCGTGCGCGTGTTCCGGCCGGAGGCGATGTCGGTCGTATTGCGGCCGGACGATCCGGGGTTGAAGCCACGCGTGATGGCGCGGGTGCATCCGGGCGGGATCTTCCAGGCGTCGTTCGAGGGGGTGGAGCGGGGTTTTCCGTATCGGCTGGAGGTGCGGTCGTCACGCGGGACGACGGTGGGGCGGGACGCGTATGCCTTTCCGGCGTCGCTCGGGGAGGGGGAGCTCGATCCGGCGGCGGACGGGGTAGCGCGTGAATACCCGCGGCGGCTCGGGGCGCACGTGGGCGAGGCGGGGGGCGTCGTGGGGACGGCGTTCGCCGTGTGGGCGCCCGGGGCGCGGCGGGTGAGCGTGGTCGGCGATTTCAATCGCTGGGACGGCCGGCGGCACGCGATGCGCCGGACGAGGCACGGGATCTGGGAGATCTTCGTGCCCGAGGTGCGGGCGGGGGCGACGTACAAGTACGAGATCAAGACGGCGAGCGGGCTCGTCTTGATGAAGAGTGATCCGGTGGCGTTCGCGGCGGAGCTGCGGCCGAGCCACGCGTCGAAGGTGGCGGCGTCGTCGTTCACGTGGAGCGACGCCGAATGGATGGAGGCGCGGCGAGGCGCGGATCCCCACGCGCGGCCGATGAGCATTTACGAGGTGCACCTCGGCTCGTGGCGGCGCAAGCGGGCGGCGGGCAAGGCCGAGGGGGCGGGCGCGTGGCTCACGTATCGCGAGCTGGCGGACGAGCTCGTGGCGTACGTGGTCTCGCTCGGCTTCACGCACGTGGAGCTCTTGCCGGTGATGGAGCACCCGTTCGACGGCTCGTGGGGGTACCAGGTGACGGGGTATTTCGCGCCGACCTCGCGCTTCGGGGCGCCGGACGATTTTCGTTACTTCGTGGACCGCTGCCACGCGGCGGGCCTCGGGGTGTTGCTCGACTGGGCGCCGGCGCATTTCCCGAAGGACGCGTTCGCGCTCGGCCGCTTCGACGGCGGGCCGCTCTACGAGCACGAAGATCCGCGCCGGGGCGAGCACCGGGAGTGGCGGACGTTCGTCTTCGATTACGGCAAAAAAGAGGTGCGCAACTTCCTCGTCGCGAGCGCGCTCCACTGGCTCGAGGCGTTCCACGTCGACGGGTTACGCGTGGACGCGGTGGCTTCGATGCTCTACCTCGATTACGGGGCGAAGCACGCGGACGAATGGGAGCCGAACGAGTTCGGCGGCCGGGAGAACCTCGACGCCGTGCTCTTCTTGCGCGAGCTCTCGGACGTGGTGCACCGGGAGTTGCCGGGGGTTTTGCTCTGCGCGGAGGAGTCGACGACGTGGCCGGGCGTGACGCGACCGACGTACGTGGGCGGGCTCGGCTTCGATTTCAAGTGGAACATGGGGTGGATGCACGACACGCTCGATTACTTCGCGCTCGACCCGATCTTCCGCGCGTTCCACCACACGAAGATCACGTTCGGCTTGATGTACGCGTTCTCGGAGCGGTTCCTGCTTCCGCTGTCGCACGACGAGGTGGTGCACCTGAAGCGGGCGCTGCTCTCGAAGATGCCGGGGGATCGGTGGAAGCAACACGCGAACCTGCGGTCGCTCTACGCGATGATGTGGGCGCACCCGGGGAAGAAGCTGCTGTTCATGGGCGGCGAGCTCGGGCAATGGCGGGAGTGGGACCACGACCGCGCGCTCGACTGGGGGCTCCTGGAGGAGGAAGATCACGCGGGGTTGTCGCGGCTCGTGCGGGATCTGAACGGGCTTTACCGGAGGTACGAGGCGCTGTGGGAGCTCGACGAGAGCCCGGCGGGGTTCACGTGGATCGACGCGAATGACGCGATCCAGAGCGTGGCCTCGTTCGTGCGATTCCCGCGGCAGCCGGACGGATCGGAGGAGCCGTGTCCGAAGAGGATCCCGAAGGGGATCTTCGTGGTCTTCGTCGGGAATTTCACGCCGCTGCTGCGATATGGATACCGCGTGGGTGTGCCGCGGCGGTGTCGGTACCTGGAGGTGCTGAACACGGACGCGCGGAGCTACGGGGGGAGCGGGGTGGGGAACCTGGGGAGCGTGGCGTGCGAGGCGGTGGCTTCGCACGGGTTCGAGCAGTCGATCGTGCTGACGTTGCCGCCGCTCGGAGGGTTGTTCCTGGTGCCGGAGATGGATGAGGATCCGGTGGAGGGGGAGGCGTAGACGGGGGCGCCTCTCAGCCGCCGCCCTGCGCGAATCGCCCGAGCTCGCCGAGGACCCACCGGGCCGTCTCCTCGGTACCCACGCCGTCGAAATGCAAGCCGTCGGGCCGGATGGGTTTTCCGTCACTCTCGACGCGGCACGCCGGCGTCGGGCAGACGTGGCCCATCAAATCGAGCAGGTGCCAGTTGCGCTTCCGCGCGGCGCCTTCGAGCATGCGGTTGTAACAATCGACGCGGGCAGGGACGGTGCCGCGGCGCCACGCGCCCATGGGATAAGGGACACGCGTGAGCACGATCCGGCCGGCGCTCGGGCCCATGGCGTCGGCGAGCTCGAAGAGACGCGCTTCGTAGGAGGCGAGCCAGGCCTCTTCGCAGGCGCTTTCATTGAGGAAGGCGCCGCCGAGCACGAGGAGCGTCATGTCGGGGCGGAGCTCGGCGACGTCCAGGGCCCAGCGCTCCGCGCAGCTCGTGCCTTTCACGGGTTTGCCGTCTTCGATCCACGTCTTCGCCTCGAAGATCGAGCAACTGCCCACGCCACGCACGGAGACGAACGCGCCGGCCTCGTCCTGACGATATCGCAAGGCCAGGCCGAGGAAACTCGCCACCGAATCGCCGAGGACGAGGAGGCGGAGCGTGCCCGGCGGGAGCGCCTCGCGGGGCGGGAGAGATTCGACGGGGACCGAGAAGGGGGTCGGATAGGCAATGGGCGGCGGCGCCGGAGGGGGCGGCGCCGGGGTGGACGCAGGCAGGCGAGGGGAGGGCGGGGGCTGTCGGCGGAGGAGAAACAACGCGGCGGCGAAGGCCCCGAGGAGCACGGCGAGGCCAATCCAGGACGGGCGTGACATCCTCGTGTTCACGGCACGTACGAAAGCGGCCCCTCTCGTTCGAGCAGGAAATAACTCGGCGTGCCCACCCGCGCGAGCCCGAGATCGAGGTACGTCCACCCGAGCAGGCGGTCCACGCGGCCCTCGTCGAGCGAGACCAGGGGATCCCGCCCCAGGCGAATCGGGTCGAGCCGCCCATTCTCACCGGCGAGGTTGTAATCGATCACGAGCCCGTGCCGCGCAGCGACGGGCATGTCGTACGCGCGGCCGTCGCGCACCTCGTAAAAACCGAAGCACCGCGGCTTGCCGCGCGCGTCGCACATGGGCTCGCGTGGGCCGTCGAGCCCGGCCTGCTGCATACGCACGTTCCACCCGCGCAGCGCGCCCGTCGTCGGATCGCGGCGGAAGGTCTTGCGGAAGGTGAGCCACGTCATCGCGACGATCGGCGCGGGCAGCCCGAGCGAGACGCCGCGGTATTCGCTGTCGTCGAGCGCGCCCGGATCGATCGGGTGGCCATTCTCCAGGAGGGAACGGAGCTCGGAGCGCGAGAGCGAGAGGAAGTCTTTCGTGTTCATGCCGTCACCGGTTCGGGGCAAAAAGCGCCGAGATCGATCTCGCCGCAGAGGAGCGCCGGGAGCGCCTCGCGCCAGGTGGCAGGCATTCGCGCGCACCAGCGCAGGTAGCCGCTGAACGAGATGTCGGGATCGTCGGCCTCGCGCGGCGCGAGGCGCACGCCATCCGTGCGCGCGCGCTCCACCGCCGCGAGCAAGCTCTCGTGGTATCCCTCGAACACCACGAGGTCACGTAACCATTCAGCGCGCGGATCCTCGCCCGAGACGACACGCGCCGCCCGCTCGTGGAGCTCTTCGAGCGCGCCGGGGTGGATGCCAAGCAGCTCGAGGTCGTAGGCGAACTGATTGCCGTCGTGATGCGCGCCGAGCAGGTGCCGGAGGACGCGCTCGCGCGAGGACGCGAGGCCGGAGAAATCGAGCGGCGCGATCGCCCGCTCCCGCACGAGGAAGGGGAAGCGGAGCGGGCGGTATGCGAGCAGCCGCGCGCGCAGGGTGGGGCGGACCCGATGCTCGCGGCAGGTGCCGATCGTCTCGGGGCGCGTGACGAGGCGCACCCACATGCGGATCACGCCGAGCGAGAGCTGCACGAGGTTCGGCGCGCGCGGGACGAGGCCGGACGCCTCCACACGCGCGAGGTTCTCGGAGATACGCCGGGGAAAGAGGAGCAACGCGCCAGTCCAGAGGGGGTCGTCTCTCACGAGCGCCCTTGATTGAACGGCGGCGCGCGGGCGTCAAGGCCAGGCGGCCCGGCCGAGCCATTACGACGCCTGGGGACGGCTTGCCGAACCGGCACGGCGGTCCGATGCTCCCGCCGAGGAGGATGCCATGCGACACGCGCTTTTCGCCTTGTTCGACCACGATCACGACGCCGCGAGCTCTTTGCGCGCGGTCCTCGCGCTGCCCGGCCTGCCCAGGCCGTGCTCCGTGCTCGTGCACCACGACAAGGTGAACCGGAACGATTTGCCGCTCGGCGAGACGAGCGCGCGCGAGGGCATCACCACGGGCGCGCTCGTCGGCTCGGTGGCGGGTGGCCTCCTGGGCGGGCTCGTGCTCGGGCCGCTCGGCTACATCGCGGCCGGGCCACTCGCCGCGACGCTGTTCGGGATGCTCGGCGGAGGCGCGGCGGGCGCGCTCGGCGGAGGGCTCACCGGCGCAGGCAAACCCGACCCGGTGATCGACGACGTCGAGCGAGAGGTGAAGGCCGGCAAGGTGCTCCTGACGGTCGAGGTCGAGAACATGGCCCAGGCCGAAGAGGTCGCGGAGATATGCCGCGCCCACAACGGGACCATCGCGCGCAAGCCGGTCTTCGGGTTCTGGAGCCATCGGTTGCACGACAAGGACGCGGCCTGAGGGCGCCCGCCCGCCAAGCCCGCCCGGAGGGCCTGGTGCGTCCGCCTCGGACATGCTAGGTCGCGCCGCCCTCTTTCCCCCCCGAACTGCGCCATGGCCCTCAAAGTCGCGATCGTCGGTCTGCCCAACGTCGGCAAGTCCACCCTCTTCAACGCCCTCACCCAGACGGCGGCCGCGCAGGCGGCCAACTACCCGTTCTGCACCATCGAGCCAAACGTCGGCGACGTGGCCGTGCCCGAGCCGCGGCTCGACAAGCTGGCGACGCTGGCCGGATCGAAGGAGATCATCCCGGCCCGGATCAACTTCGTCGACGTGGCGGGCCTCGTGCGCGGCGCGTCGAAGGGCGAGGGCCTGGGCAACCAGTTCCTCGCGAACATCCGCGACTGCGACGCCGTCGCCTTCGTCGCCCGCTGCTTCCAGAACGACGACGTGACCCACGTCGAGGGGCGCGTCGACCCGCTCGCCGACCTGGACATCATCGAGACCGAGCTGATGCTGGCGGACATCGACAGCCTGGAGAAGCGGATCCCCAACCTGGAGAAGCGGATCCGCGGCGGCGACAAGGAGGGCGCGACCACGCTGCGCCTGCTGAAGCTCGCCCTCGAGCAGCTCCACGCAGGCAGGCCGGCGTTCACGGCCAAGGTCGAGCCGGAGGACCAGAAGGCGTGGCGCATGCTGCAATTGCTCACCGCGAAGCCCGCGCTTTACGTGTGCAACGTCGACGAGGCCGCGGCCGCGACGGGCAACGCGCTCTCGGCGAAGGTGTTCGAGCGCGCGGCGAAGGACGGCGCGAAGTCCGTGGTGATCTCGGCGCAGATCGAGGCTGAAATCGCCCAGCTCGGGCCCGCCGAGCGCGCCGAGTTCCTCGAGACGTTGGGGCTCGTCGAGCCCGGCCTGAATCGACTCATCCGCGAGGCGTATGCGCTCCTCGGGCTGCAGACGTACTTCACGGTCGGCCCGAAGGAGGCGCGCGCCTGGACGATCCCGATCGGCGCGACCGCGCCCGAGGGCGCGGGCGTGATCCACACGGATTTCGAGAAGGGCTTCATCTGCGCCGAGACCATCGCCTACGACGATTTCGTCAAATTCGGCGGCGAGAGCGCCGCGGCGCAGGCCGGCAAATTGCGCAAGGAAGGGAAAGCCTACGTCGTCAAGGACGGCGACGTGATGCATTTCCACTTCAACGTCTGACCTCGCTCGCTCCCCGCGACGTCGCGGGCGTGCGCCTTATGTTCTCCGCCAGGCGGGCTCGTCCGAAGGGGCGCCCGCCGCGAGGGGGAGGTGCGCCATGCGAAGAGGTCTCGCGTCCGTATTCGTCGCCGTATCGATGTTCTTCGTCCTGCCCGCGTACGCGGCCGAGCGCGCGGAGGAAAACGCAGAGGTCGCGGAGGACGTGCAGGGCCTCGACGCGCAAGCGTTCCGGATCTGCCGCCAGCCCATCGTCACCGGACCGTGTCGCGCCGCGTTCCAGAGGTTCGCGTACAACGCGGCCGTCGGGCGGTGCGTGCCCTTCACGTATGGGGGCTGTCAGGGGAACGAGAACAATTTCAGGTCGATGCGTGACTGCGTGAACACGTGTTATCGACGCATGTACCGGATGCCCTGAGTCCGGGGGCGGGAGCGCCGCCGCCCCCGCCCCAAGGCTCACGGGATCGTCATTTCGGGCCGTCGAGCGTGCAGAACCCGTTCAGGCAGATGAGCTCCGGGTCGCAGCAATCGGTCTGCGTCGTGCACTTGTCGCCTTCGTTCGAGCACATGCCGTTCGGAGGCGTGTCGCCGCAGACGAGGACATCCGCGTTCATCGGGTCGGGCGAGCAATAACCATTGCAGCATTGATCGCCGGAGTCGCAGCCCGAGCCGTCGGCGCGGCAGGGCTCCTGCACCCAGAAGCCACGCGTATTGCCGGCGAGCAGCTCCTGCGCGGGCAGGTAAAACGCCGGGTGGCTGCCGTCCACGCCCGCCGGGGAGTTGAGGTCGACGGCCGCGACCCAGAGCTTCTTCGGCGTGATGTTCGTGATGAGGTTGACGCCGCGAGGATCACTGCAATACGGCGGGATCGTCGCGACGCTGCCGTACATGCGGCGGCTCGTGAAGACGACCCAGGCATACCCGCCCGAGGCGATGGGGTTCACCGTCGGCTCGTAGTTCATGTTCACGTCGTCGCCGTGGTCGGCGTCGAGGCCGCCGACCTGCGAGCCGTCGCCCGTGCAGGTCATCGAGACGGGCTGGGCGAGCTTCGGCAGGTACACGTTGCCGCCGTCCTTGCCATTGAGGTTGTCGAGCGGGACGGGCGCGCCGCCGTCGGCGCGGGCCATCGCGAGGTAGGCCTTGGCGCCCTTGCGCGTGCGCATGTCGCCGAGGTTGTTGCCGTCGACGCCGGCCGCGATCTGCTGGTGATACACGACGGCCTTGCCGTCCGGGAAAAACGCCGGCCAGCCGGGCCGCGTCTCGGCGGGCGCGCCCGTGTTGTCCACGAGGACGAGCGGGTTCGCGAAGGTGTTCGTCGCCGGATCGAAGTCCATGAGGACGAGCTTCTGCTGCGGGTTCGTGATCGACGCGCTCGCCATGGGGTTGAAGACGACACGTTTGCCATCCGGCGAGAACGAGGGCGTGCCGACGTTCGTGGCGGTGCCCGTGAGCCCGGAGCTCGGCTGGACCGTGCCGTCGGCGAGCGAGACGAGCGTCGCCCCCGTCGTGAGCGCGAGCGCGCCGTCCGGGGTGATGCCCGGGAACGCGCTGCCATTCGGGAGCGACGTCTGCGTGATAGCATTCGGGCTGATATCGTAGACGAACCGCTGGGCGCCGCCGTTCGTCGTCGCCACGAGGCGCGATCCGTTCGCCGCGACGGAGTGGCAGACGCGGCATTGCGTGGAGTCGCCGCTCTGGCCCGCGGCGAGCTTGGGCCCCGTGTCCCCGACCTTGATCGAGAGCACCGCGCCGCCGAACATGCCGTCGCCGCCCACGGCGCCGCCGAGGTTCTTGGCGAGGTTCGTGCCATACGAGGTGTAATAAATGGCGCCCGAGAGACGGCCCGGCGCGACGGTCCACGTCTCCGTGATCGGGCCATACCCCATTTCGCCCTTCGCCACCGTGAGACGGACGACGAGCTGGTCGGGCGAGCCGTCGAGCGTCTTTCCGCCGGCCGTATTCGTGGCCATGGCCCAGACGTCCTGCGGGATCGGGTGGCGAAGGAAAGGACCACCCGTCTGCGCGAGGATCTGCGGCTTGCCGAACGTGCCCTTCCAGGAGAACGAGCCGCTCGTGGTCGTGAGCTCGATCTTGATGGCGTCGACGTCGCCGAGCGTCGATTCCCACTGGAGCAAGGGCGCCGTCATGCCGCGCGGCCAGACCGTGCGGTCGTAGGGATAGAGGAATTTCAGCCCCTCGCCCTGGCCATTGCTGGCCGGCGTATCGAGGGCCGCGATCACGGCTGGGCTCTCGACCCCGACGCCGAGCCCCTCGCCGCCGACGCCGCCGACGCCGCCGCCCGCCGTGAGCTCGGGGATCGTCGTGGCGATCTGGCCGGCCTGGGCGGGGTTGCTCGGGTCCGCTCCATTCTGCTGGCCCGTGAGCTTCACGAGGAGGTTGCGCTCGACGACCTCTCCGTTGAGGCCGGCGCGGACGCGGACGACGCCGCCCACCGCGCCCTTCGGCGTGAACGTCGCCGTGGTCGCGGGCCCGGGCGTGACGCTGCCGATCTCGCCGCGGTCGACGCTCCAGCCCGCGCCGATGGGGTTTCCATCGAGGAACGAGGAGTACGTGACCGTGGGGGTGTTCTGACCCGCGACGACCGTGATCTCCTGCGGCAAACTCGGCTGGACGTCGAGGCCCTGCACCTGGCCTCCGCCGCCGCCCACGCCCGACGCGGGCCCGACGAAGATGTCGCCGCCGTCCCCGCCGAGGCCGCCGTTTCCGCCGCTGTTCGAGCCCCCCGAGCCGCTCGATGGGTTGCCCCCGGCTCCGGAGGAGGAGCTGCCGCCTCCGCAGGCAGCCGCGAGCACCGCTCCGCCGAGGGCCGTCACGAGAAAGATTCCCAAGCGAGATCGACGATTCAACATAAACGACAAGGCTACAGGGGAGGAGGACTCGGCCGCAAGGGTGAAGGTCGGGCGCGAGCGCGGCACACACCTTGCCAAGCGCGTGCCCATGACCTACCAATCCGCCATTCTTGCCTTCTCGACCATGATCCTCGTGTCAGGCTGCCAGTTCGCGGCGCCCGGGGACCGCGCTTCCCTCAATACGTGCGCGACGCCGCCGTGCGAGGTGGTCTGTCCCGAGGGCGAGACGTGCTCGCCCGATACGCCGAATGGCCTCTTTTTCGGGAGTGATTCGCTCGTCGGCACCCTCTTCGGGGGCGGCGGCCCCCACCCCATCGCCGAGGGCGGCACGCAAACGATCTCCGTCTTCCGCGACGCGAACGGCACGAAACCCTTCTCCCCGTTCACCGCCGACGCCGAGGCGCCGCTCGAGATCGCCGAGGTCGAGGCCCCGAGCGTCAAGGTGCGCGGCGCGGCGGCAGGGTCGGGCTTTTTACGGATCCTCGATCCGGACGACGGCGCGCTGCACGACCGGATCTCGCTCCAGGTCCTGCCGATCAGCTCGGTCCGCGTCACCGACGCGACGATGGCGGTGCTCGACGCCGAGGGCGCGCAGAAGGACGAGCTGGCGTTGTTCGCCGGGACAAACGTGGAGCTCGGCCTCCTCTTGTTCGGCGAAGCTCCGAACGGCCAGGGCCCGGTGCAGCTCGTCGATGACAGCACGACGATCGTGATCACGGGGGACGCGACCGACAGCGGCGAGGTATCGTCGTGGGATCGGCGCCGCGTGACGGTGGGCGCGTCGGGGAGCGTGAACGTGAGCGTGAAGGCGGGGGCGGGCGAGCCGGTCGACGTGACGTTCCCCGTCGTGAGCGAGATCGACGATATCGTCGCGACGAAGAGCCTGTTCAGCACGGATCTGACCCAGCCGCTCACCGTGGGCAAGGCGAACAGCGTGTGCTTTCGAGGCCTCTCGGGGGCGCGCGTGGTGGCCGGCCTCTCCTGGGCTTATTCGGGGGATACGAAGATCGAAGTGGAGCCCGTCGACGCCATGTGCGCGAGCTTCAAGCCCCTCGCCGCCGGGAATGCGTCGATCGTCGTGGAGGCGGGAGGCCTGCAGAAGACCTTCCCCGTGACGATCGTGGCGGCGGTGAAGGGCGAGGCGCCCGCCGAAAAGGCGCCCTCCCCGGGCGAGGTTCGTCCCGAATTCACGCCCGGCGAGCGCGCGGGCCTCTGAGCGATTCGCGCGCGTGCGCCCCGGTCAGGGCCTCAGGGCATGGCCGGGACGACCGCGCAATGGCCGGCGACGCAATCGGCCTTCCACTCCGTCGGATACACGGGCGCGCAGGCCGGACACCCCGTATCGGGCGGGCAGAGGAGCTCGTAGACCGCCGAGGTGGCGCTCGCCGCGATCGCGACGAGACCGGCGCCGTCGCCCGCGCAGGGCTCGCAGCACCCCATTCCAAGCCTGAGCCTGCAATCGGCCGCCGTCGTGCATTCGCTGAATCCGTGCTGCGTGACGTCGGCGGCCGCGCAGCCCCCGGCCTCGCAATAGGCGAAGAGGTCCGGGTTCGGCAGGGGCGCGCACGGAGGGCAGGGCGGCAATTCGGCGGGGCACATGGAGCTCACGTAATCGTCGGCGAGATCCGCGTGCACGGGCTCGACGTCCGCGAGCGTGGGCTCGCCGCACGCGCAGCAGGTATTCGGCGCCAGCGTGCACTGCCCGGGGCCCGTGCAGGCGCCGAATTGCGGGGCGCCGCCCGCGCCGCCGCCTCCGCTGCCGCCGCCCGCGCCGCCGTTTCCGCCGCCCTCGACCTCGCTGCCGCAGGCCGCGGGCAGCGTGGCCACGAGGAAGGCCGATACCAGAAAGATTCCCCAATTCGATCGAGGTCGAAGCATGAGAGCCAGCGTACGAACGTTGAGGCTCGCGGTGCAAGGAAGAACGTAGGGGGCGGCCTCGTTCGGGCACCCGCCTCGGGGTGGGGTCGTGGTAGGATGCTGGATCCCGGCGCGCGGGCTCGACCGGCGGCCGAGGAGAGGGTAGTCCTCGTCAGGCATGAAGCAGGGGCATCAGCAGCAGCGGTACCGCGTCCTCGATCGCCTCGCGGCGGGCGGCATGGCCGAGGTGTTCCTCGCGGAGAGCGCGGGCATCGAGGGATTCAAGAAGCGGGTGGCGATCAAGAAGGTCTTGCCCCACCTGTCCGAGAAGAAGCGCTTCATCGCGATGTTCCTCGACGAGGCGCGCCTGTCGGCGCAGCTCAGCCATTCGAATGTCGCGCAGGTATTCGACATCGGCGTCGGCGATAACGCGTACTTCATCGTGATGGAGTACGTCGATGGCTCGGACCTGAAGGCCATCATCGAATTCATGCGCAAGACGAAGCGGCCCTTCCCGGTGGAGGTCGCCGTCTACATCGCCGAGAAGATCTGCGACGGCCTCGCCTACGCGCACGAGGCGAAAAACGCCGAGGGCCTGCCGCTCCGCATCGTGCACCGCGACGTCTCGCCCGCGAACGTGCTCATCACGAAATACGGCGAGATCAAGATCGTCGATTTCGGCCTCGCCAAAGCCACGAGCCAGCTCGAGAAGAGCGAGCCGGGCATCGTGAAAGGGAAGTTCGGCTACCTCTCGCCCGAGTCGACGCAGGGCAGCGAGGTCGACGCGCGCACCGACGTCTTCGCCGTGGGGATCATCCTGTGGGAGATCCTCGCGCAGAAGCGCCTCTTCCTCGGCGAAAACGATCTGCAGACCGTGATGATGGTCCGCGAGGCCCTCGTGCCGCCGCTCGCGCCCCACAACAAGGACGTGCCGCAGGAGCTCGAGAAGATCATCAACCGCGCGCTCGCCCGCGACCCGGAGAAGCGGTACCAGAGCGCGCGCGAGCTCGGCCGCGCCCTGAACGGCTTCCTGTTCAAGTATGGAAGGCCCGTCGGTACCCACGACGTCGCCGAGCTCGTCAGCGGCACCGTGGCGCTGAGAAAGACCACGTCCCAGGAGAAAGACTCGACGCTGCACAAGCTCATCGAGGCCGCGCTGCTCGAGTTCGATTCGCTGCACGACGAGCCGCGCCCCGGCGCGCCGCGGGAGAAGTCGAAGCCCGAGATTGCCCCGCCGCCACCGCCGCCCGCCGAGGAGCGGCGCGGGCGGGTGTCCCACTTCGAGGACATCGGCAAATGGGCCGAAGAAATGGACCTCGCGCCCCTGAGCAGCGAGGCGCGCTCGGCCCGCTTCGGCCCCGCGTCCGCCAAGCCCGCATCCGTGAAGCCCGCGTCCGTGCGGAGCGCAGCGCCCGCCGAGAGCAAGCCCGCCGAGAACGAGCCCGCCGAGAGCCTGCCCGCCACGACGGTGAAGGAGACGCCGCAAGCGAAGTCGGACGAGAACGCACCCGCCGAGAGCCTGCCGGCCGCGACGGTGAAGGAGACGCCGCTGGCGAAGGCGGACGAGGGCTCCGTCGTGAGCGAGCCGGCCGAGACGGTGAAGGAGACGCCGCTGGCGAAGGCGGACGACGGGCCCATCGAGAGCGCGCCGGTCGCGATGAGGACGCCGATCCCGACGCAGAAGAAGGACGCCGCGGGCAAGACCACGAAGGCGGGGAAGTCGGGCGCGAAGGGGAAGAAGCGCGCCGAGGCGAAGCTCAGCCAGGAGAGCACGGCCGTGGTCGCGAAGAAGACGAACGTCGCGAAGCCCGCCGCGCCGGTGCAGAACCACGTGATGTGGCTCTACGTCGCCGCGGCGCTGCTCCTGCTCGCGGCGAGCGCGTATTACGGCGGGTTGTTCACGCCCTGAGCGCGCTTCCTGGGGTGGCGCGTCTTCGGGCGCGCGCCCTCGGGGAGCGCTTGCCGGCCCATCCGCGGGATCTCGACGGCCACGCTGAGCCGCTGATCGCCGCGCCAGACCTCACCCGTGATCACCTTGGCGTCTTGCCGGAGCGCGCCGGCGACGGCGCCGACGACGACGCCGACCGAGGTCGCGGGCGCGCCGCTGATACGCGTGAGCACGTCGCCGTCGCGGAGCCCGGCCCCGAAGCCGCCCACGCCCTGGAGCGTGATCCCCGCGGGCCTCGGGCCGCTCGCGGGCACGGGCACGCCCGAGGGGACGACGCCGCTCCGCACCGCCCGCGCCACGACGTCGGCGCGCACGTGAATGCCGCCGCGTGGCGCCGGCGTTCGTGCGGCCGAACCCTTCGTCGCAGGGCCACGCGTGTGGGCCTTCGGGCCTTCGTGCGGCTGCAAGACCTCGAGCCCGGGGACGTGTGGCAGGTCGAGGCCGAGATCGAGGGAGGTCGCGCCCGGCGCGGGTGCGTCGAGGTCGCCTGCGTTGCGAAAGGCGAACGCGCGATCGAGCACGTCGGCGAGCGCGGCGCCGAGGGAAGCGGCGCCGCGGTCGACGAGCACACGCGAGGCGAGAGGGAGGGTGACGAGCGGCAGGACGATCAGGAGCGCGGCGAGCAAGCGAGCGGAGGGAGCCGCTCGCCGCTCACCGCGGACGTTCGAAGCAGAGAGCTCTTCAGCCCTCTTCCTCGTCGTCATCCTCGTCGTCATCCTCTTCGTCGAGCTGCTCCTCGAGCTTGCGCAGCGCCTCCTCTTGTTCGGTGGCGGCGGGCGCGGTGCGGCCCTCCTGGAGCGCCTTCTGCCGCGCCTTCTCGGCCGCGGCGCGGGCCTGCGCGACCTTCTGCATCACGGCGGGCTTGGGCGCGATGAGCAACGTCATCGTGCGTTGCTCCATGGCGGGTCGGACCTCGACGTTCGCGAGCTCCTCGCACTGCTGCACGATCCAGTCGAGCTGCTCCTGCGCCTTCTCGGGGTGCGTGATCTCGCGGCCGCGGAAGCGCACGGTGAACTTGACCTTGTGACCGGCCTCGATGAAGCGCAGCGCCGCGCGCGACTTGAAGGCGAGGTCGTGATCGTCCGTCTTCGGGCGGAGCTTGATCTCCTTGATCTCGACCACGCTCTGCTTGCGCTTCGCCTCGCGCGCCTTCTTCTTCTCGTCGTACTTGTACTTGCCGAAGTCGAGGATCTTGCAGACGGGCGGATCGGCCTTGGGGTTGACCTCCACCAGATCGAGGCCTCGCTCCTGGGCGCGCCGCAGGGCCTCGTGGGTCGGCATGATGCCGAGCATCTCGCCCTCTTCCCCGATGACCCGGATCTCCGGAACCCGGATTCGCTGGTTGATTCGGATCTGAGGTCCTCGCTGGGCCTGCCGAGGGTCGAAGCGTCGCATGCTCATGTGTGGTCTCGCTGTCTCCTTCTCTTGATCTACCGACGATTCACGGTCGGCCCCGTTCGCCCGTCGGGATGACGGGTGCCGCAGGGCCTACACAATCTCGCCCGGATGGGCCGCGTTATCAACGGGCGCAAGCTGTCTCCGGGGCCGAAGTTACGCGCGGCGCTCGATCTCCACCATGGGAGGGCGCGCGCGGGGGCACCCCGGCGGCGTGTGCCGCGCTCGGGGCTCTCCGCTTGGCACGGGGAGGCGAAACGTCCTGCGTGCGCGGGCGGCCTTTGCACGCTCCACATCGCGTGCACGACGTGAGCCGCTCGCCCGGCGTGCGCCGCGGTTCCGTTCTGGGTGACCCCAAAGGTCCTCACGAGGACGGGCAGGCGACGTCCGCCAGGAGGCGGGAACCTGCAGAAAGGTCCTCGTAACGAATCTTTGTAGGCGCGGCCGGGTTCGAACCGGCGACCCCTACCGTGTCAAGGTAGTGCTCTACCACTGAGCTACGCGCCTGTACCGCTTCCTCCGGCGCCGCGATGTGCGTCGTCGAAGGGAGGCGCATCGGTACCAGGCGGCTCGGCTCTGGTCAAGAAAAAAAACGAAACGAGGGGGACGGGAAGGTGGGGAAGGGGGGCCGGCCCGGGGTTCGGACCATTTGTTCCAGGCTCTCCGGCGGTTCCTTGCGTGGAACCTCGATCGTGGGTATGGACGGCCGCTTTCCGAGTGTATCGGGGGCTCGCATTCGGGGAGCCGAGCTTCGTCCCCGTGGAGGTTACCGCCTCGTGACCATGCTGTTTTTGTCTCAGCCGACCACCGTCTCCCCTGGCCAAGGCGCTCCGCCTGCGCCCGCCCAGCCTTCCCAGGGTGCCCCCGCGGCGCCCGAAGGTGGTGGCGGCGGCGGGCAGCCCTTCGGCGGGATGACCATCCTCTTCTTCCTGCTGCCGCTGCTCTTCGTGTTCCTGATGACCCGGAGCCAGTCGAAGAAACAGAAGGAGCTCGAAGCGGCCTTGAAGCCGGGCGACAAGGTCGTCACCCAGGCGGGGCTCATCGGCAAGCTCATCGAGGTCGGGGACAGGACGGTCAAGCTGGAGATCGCGCCCGGCGTGAACGTGCAGGTGCTGAAGACGGCCATCCAGGGCGTCGACGGCGAGCCGAAGCCCGCCGCCGAGGCGAAGGACAAGGCGCAGGAAAAGAAAGCATAGCGCGCGCGCTTCGGCTAAGAAGGGCTCGCGACCGCCCCCCCGAGTCGACCCTCCCATGATCTACAACATCCTCCAGTACGCATTCGCCGGCCTCGGCGCGCTGTCCCTCGGGCTCGGCGTGTGGCAGAGGTCGAAGCGCGGCGTCTTCCTCATGTCGGCGATCGCGTCGTTTTGCGCTGCGATCGCCGCGCACTACCACGTGTTCTGGGCGACCGCGTTCTTCGGGCTCTGCGTGCCGTGGGCCCTCGTCTGCGCGCTGAACACGATCGATCTCGCGTGGCGCGCGAAGGCCGGGTTCGTCCTGTTCCTCGCGCTCGGCTCTTGGCTCGCCATCTACCCGACGTACTCGGACGAGCGGTACGGCCGCATCGACCGCTCGGGGCTCGGCCCCGAGGAGAGCGTGAAGATCGAAGAGGACGCGCGCGTGGGCAACCGCGGCGTGCGCGAGTGGCTGCTCTCGAACATCGACTTCCGCCTCGTGCGCGGCCTCGACCTGAAGGGCGGCCTGCGGCTCGTCTACACGGTCGACGTCGACGAGGCGATCAAGGACAAGCGAGACCGTTACTACGACGAGGTGCGGCAGGCGCTCGCGCGGGCCTTCGGGATCGTGGGGGCGGAGCAGCAGGCGTCGGTCGAGGACCTGAAGAAGCTCGTCGGCAAGGTGCGCGTCGAGAAGTCGCGCGACAACGCGAGCACGCTCTACATCAACTTCGAGGACGCGGCGGACGCGGACAAGATCACCGACGAGTTCATGCGTCCGTTCTCGGAGATGCAGCGGCAGTTCTCCGCGGATCGCAAGCGCGTCACGCTGCGCATCAAGAGCGACGTCGAGACGGAGATCCGCTCGAAGGCCGTGACGCAGGCGAAGGAGACGGTGAACCGCCGCGTCGACAGCATGGGCCTCAAGGAGGCCGGCGTCACGACGCGCGACGAGGACATCATCATCGAGGTCCCCGGCGACAACGACCAGACGTTCGCCGAGATCCGCGACATCGTCAGCCAGACGGCGCGCCTCGAGTTCAAGCTGCTCGACGACGACGTGAACTTCTTCGAGGCCGAGGTCCGGAACCCGAAGAACCAGGAAGTGAAGGGCCTGCGTTTCCAGCAGGAGCAGGTCTCGGTCGGCCCGGGCAAGCAGAAGGTCAACTACTACGCGGTGCTCGAGCGCATGGAGGGCGAGGACCTTCGCCAGGCGCTCGCGCGGCTGCAGGAGTGGGCGTCGACGCTGCAGGTGCCGGACGATCACGAGATCGGCTTCGGCAAGTACCAGGCGTACGACGAGGAGACGGAGACGGTCGAGGACGTCGGCTGGCGGACCTACTACCTCTTCAGCAAGGCCGAGATCACCGGCGACATGATCAGCGACGCGCAGGCGATGCCCGATCCGAGTGATCGTGGCCTCGGCGGCTGGCTCGTGCAGATGAAGATGACGAGCGTCGGCGGCGATCGCTTCGAGGACATCACCGAGAAGAACGTGAAGCGCCGCTTCGCGATCATCCTCGACCAGAAGGTCGAGAGCGCGCCCGTCATCCAGACGAAGATCCCGGGCGGCGTCGCGACGATCACGATGGGCTCGGCGAACCCGGATCAGCAGATCGACGACGCGCGCAAGCTCGAGCTCGTGCTGCGTTCGGGCGCGCTGCCCGCGCCGATCTCGCCCTCGAACGAGCAGCGGATCGGCGCCTCGCTCGGTCAGGACGCGATCGTGGAGGGCATGAAGGGCGCCGCGGCGGGCGCGGGCCTCGTGCTCCTGCTCATGGTCGGCTACTACAACCGCGCCGGCATGATCGCGAACATCGCCGTCCTCTTCAACCTGGTGCTCCAGGTGGCGATCCTCGCGATGTTCGGCGCGTCGATGACGCTGCCGGGGATCGCGGGCCTCGCGCTGACGATCGGCATCTCCGTCGACGCGAACGTGCTCATCAACGAGCGCATCCGCGAGGAGCTGCACGCCGGCAAGAGCCCGCGGGCGGCGGTGGACATCGGCTACGACAAGGCCTTCAGCGCCATCCTCGACGGGCACGTGACCACGCTGATCTCGGGCCTCATCCTGGCGCAGTACGGTTCGGGTCCCATCAAGGGCTTCGCGATCACGCTCATCGTGGGCATCGCGGTCAGCCTGTTCACCGGCGTCGTCTGCACCCGCCTGATGTTCGACTGGGCGGTGCGGGCTCGCAAGGTCAAGAAGCTCCACCTCGGCTGAGGCGCTGCACATGGAATTCATCAAGCCTGGGCGACAGTTCGACTTCATGGGCAAGCGCTGGATTGCCCTCGGGATCAGCGCGGCGCTGTTGCTCGTGTCGATCATCGCCTTCTTCAAGCCTGGTCCCCAGCTCGGCACGGACTTCAAGGGCGGCACGGAGCTCGAGGTCGCCTTCCTTCAGCCGACGGACGCCGGCGAGATCCGCAGCGCCGTCGAGTCGCTCGGCTTCAACGCGCCCGACGTCATCCGCGTGAAGGACAGCGGGGCCGAGAACGCGCACCGCTTCCTCATCCGCGTGCAGGAGGTCAGCGCTCTCAGCGACGAGCAGAAGGAGGCGATCCGGCAGAAGGCCTGCGTCCTGCCCGAGGACGGCGCGGTGAGCCCGGACTTCGAGGCGCGTTGCCCCGCGAACGCGCGCGCGAGCGAGATCAAGTTCAGCCCCGGCGGCGACAAGATCTCGATGCGTTACGAGACGGAGCCCGATCTCGCGGCCATCAAGGCGCAGCTCACGGGCATCACGGGCATCGAGCTCCGCGCGGGCGAGAACAACCCCGTCGTGGTGAGCGCGCGTGACCACAAGGTCGAGGCGCAGCTCAAGTCGCGCGGCGATCAGCTCCTCGACGGCCTGCGCCAGAAGCTCGGCGCGGACCGCGTGCCGGAGCGCGCCCTTCGCGTCGAGTGGATCGGCCCGAAGGCAGGCGCCCAGCTCCGCGACGCGGCCATCCGCAGCATCGCGATCTCGATCGTGTTCATCATGGCCTACATCGCGTTCCGGTTCGATCTCCGGTTCGCGCCCGGCGGCATCGTCGCCCTCGTGCACGACGTGGGCATCGCGCTCGGGGCCATGATCCTCACGCACCGCGAGATCACGCTCTCCACGATCGCCGCGTTGCTCACGATCGTCGGCTACTCGATCACGGACACGGTCGTCGTGTACGACCGCGTCCGCGAGAACCTGGCGAGGCACCGGAACCTGTCGTTCCCGGCCATCGTCAACCTCTCGGTCTCCGAGATGCTCGGACGCACCATCATGACGTCGCTGACGACGGGGCTCACGATGGTCTGCTTCCTCATCTGGGGCACGGGCGTGATCAAGGACTTCGCGTTCGCCCTGTTGATAGGCATCCTCGTCGGCACGTACTCGTCGATCTACATCGCGGCGCCGTTCACCGAGTGGATCGACCGCACGTTCTTCGGCGGTCAGACGACGAACCAGAAGAAGGTCACCCGCACGAAGGCCGTCAAGCGCGCCGACGCGGTGGTCTGACCCCTTCTCCGTCTCGCAACGAAAAACGCCCCGTGGTGTGTCCCACCGCGGGGCGTTTCGTTTTTCCAGGAACCAACGTCGGATCGCGGCGGTTTTCCGACCGGCATGGACTCCGGACGGGGGCTGCGCTACGCGTGGACCCCACCGATGCTGAGCGACGCCGCGTGGACACAGGCGCCGGATCCCGAGGCTCGTGGGCTCGTCGTTCCGTCCGTCGCGGCGAACTCCGCTCCTACCCGCGCGGAGGTGATCCGAGATCCCGGGGAGGCGTCCGTCGAGGCGATGGAGCTCTCGCGGGCGCTGGGGCTGTCGATCACGGTCGCCGACGCGCTCTTCCGCGCAGGGCGCGGCGCCGACGCCGAGACGCGCCTCTTCCTCGAGCCGAAGCTCTCGCACCTCACGCCGCCCGACGCGATGGTGGATCGTGATCTCAGCGCGGATCGCCTCGCGCGGGCCATCCGCGCGCGCGAAAAGGTCGCGGTCTTCGGCGACTACGACTGCGATGGCATCACGTCGTGCGCGATCGTCACGGAGGTGCTGCGCACGCTCGGCGGAGACGTGGTGCCGCTGCTCGCGACACGCAAGGACGGGAGCTACGGCTTCAACGCGAAGGCGCTCGAGCGCGTACGAAAGACGGGCGCGACGCTGCTCGTGACGTGCGACTGCGGGTCGAGTGATCACGAGCGGCTCGCGACGGCGCGCACGTACGGCATCGAGACCCTGGTGATCGATCACCACCTCGTGCCCGCCGAGCCCTTGCCCGCGCTCGCGTTCTTGAACCCGCACCGGCCCGAGTGCGGCTTTCCGTTCAAGGGGCTCGCGTCGTGTGGGCTCGCGCTCTCGCTCGGCGCGGCGGTGCGGCGCGCGCTCGGCTCGAACCTCGACATGCGGCAGTGGCTCGATCTCGTGGCGATCGGGACCGTGGCCGACGTGGCACCGCTCGTCGGCGACAACCGCGCCCTCGTGCGGGCCGGGCTCATGGTGCTCGGCCAGGGCGCGCGGCCGGGCCTGCGAGCGCTGGCCGAGCTCGCGCGGCTGGATCTCGGGCACGGCGTGAGCGCGGACGACGTCGCGTACCGCATCGCGCCGCGGCTCAACGCGCCGGGCAGGCTCGAGGATCCGGATCTGTCGCTCGCGCTCCTGCTCGAGCGGGACAGCACGCGCGCGGCCGGGATCGCCGCGACGATCGAGCAACTGACGGCGCAGCGGCGTGCGATCCAGGAGGAGATGATCGGGCAGGCGTTACGCGAGATCGAGGCGAACGGCTGGGCGAAGGAGCCGGGCATCGTGCTCGCGCGCGAGGGGTGGCACCCGGGGATCGTGGGGATCGTGGCGGGCCGCGTGGCCTCGAAGTTCGGCAAGCCCACGATCGTGGTGGCGCTCGAGGGCGGAGCGGGGCGCGGATCGGTGCGTGGGCCGATGGGCTTTCCGCTGCACGACGCGCTCGTGCTCTCGCGCGCGGGGCTCGTCGGGTTCGGCGGGCATCAGGCGGCGGCGGGCGTCGAGGTGCGGGCCGATCGTGTCGATGCGCTGCGCGCGCTCTGGTGCGACGCGGCGATCGCGCTCGGGGCGGGCAAGCTCGGCCCGACGGAGGGCGAAGCGGACGTGCGCCTCGACGATCGGGACGAGCCGGCGGTGGTGGCGCGGGATCTCGAGCGGCTCGAGCCTTGCGGGCAGGGCAACCGCGCGCCGCGTGTGCTCGTGCGGAACGTGCCGGTGCGCGTGTCGCGTGTGATCAAGGGGCACCTCAAGCTGGAGATCGCGCTCAAGCGGCACGTGATCGGCGCGTTCGGCTACGAGCTCGGATCCTTGGCGAACGGCCTCTCGGGTGGGCGCGTGGACATCGTCGGTCGGCTGCGGCGCGACACGTTCCGGGGCGGCAGCGCGGTCGAGATCCGCATCGATCGCGTGGAGCGGACGAGCTAGGAGAGATTCGCGTGAAGGAGCCGATCATCCGCTTCCGCGACGTGCGCAAGGCCTTTGGCCCGAAGGTCATCTATCGCGGCTTGAACCTCGAGGTGTTCGCGGGGGAGACGCTCACGGTGATCGGCGGCTCGGGCGTGGGCAAGAGCGTGATGCTGAAGCTCTTGATCCGCCTGCTCGAGGCCGACGCCGGGGCGATCACGTTCCACGGCGAGGACATCACGAAGATGAAGGAGGCGAAGGCGCGCCTCATCCGCCGGCGGATCGCGATGCTCTTCCAGGGCGCGGCGTTGTTCGACTCGATCTCGGTGGGCGAAAACGTCGCGTATGGCCTGCACGAGCACTACCGGGACGAGATGACCGAGGTGCAGATCGCCGAGCGCGTCGACTGGGCGCTCTCGCTCGTGGGGCTGCCGGGCATCGAGGCGATGCGGCCCTCGGATCTCTCGGGTGGCATGAAGAAGCGCGTGGGGCTCGCGCGGGCGATCGCGGTGCAGCCCGAGGTGCTGCTCTACGACGAGCCGACGACCGGGCTCGACCCGATCAACACCGAGCGCATCAACCACCTGATTCGCGGGCTCAAGAAGGCGCTCGACGTGACCAGCATCGTGGTCACGCACGACATGAAGAGCGCGTTCTCGATTTCCGACCGCATGGCCATGGTACAGGCGGGCGAGATCATCCTGTCCGGGCGGGTCGAGGAGTTTCAGCGGTCGACCGACCCGCGTGTGAAGAACTTCATCGAGGGGATCGCCCCGGTCAACGAGGACGTCGAGACGCTTCTGCGCGCGTGACGAGCCGCTCGTCTTCGACCATCATGGGTGTGCAGATGAACAGGTCGCGCGACGTCAAGGTCGGGCTCTTCGTGCTGGCGGGGCTGCTCTTCTCCGCGCTCGTGATCTTCTTGATCGGCGATGAGCGGCGCTTCTTCAGCTCGTCGGTGAAGTTCACGACGACGTTCGCGGACGTGCAGGGCCTCAAGCCCGGCGCGCCGGTGCGCATGGGCGGCATCGACATCGGCAACGTGAAGAAGGTCGGCTACCGGCCGGGCGCGGCGGAGGCCGTCGTCTACGTCGAGCTCGACGTCGTGAAGGCCGAGGCCGAGCGCATCCGCAAGGACAGCATCGCGCGTGTCGCCGCGAAGGGCCTGCTCGGCGACAAGATGATCGAGATCTCGAAGGGCACGTCGCCGGAGGCCGTGCCCCCGGGCGGCGCGATCCTCAGCGAGGAGCCCACGGATCTGATGGGCATCGCGCAGGGCATGACGGCGAAGGCAGACACGGCGCTCGGCAACATCTCGAAGATGAGCGAGACCCTCGCGGACGAGCGGCTGCACCAGGATCTGCGCGGCAGCGTGTCGTCGATGAACAAGCTGCTCAAGGACGTCGCCGAGGGCGAGGGGTACCCGAGGAAGTTCCTCACGGACAAAGAGGAAGCCGAGCGGATCTCGCGGACGTTGCAGAACCTCGATCGCGCGAGCTCCGAGCTCGCGCTCACGCTGGCCGAGGTGCGCGGCGTGGTGACGCGCGTGAAGTCGGGGCCCGGCTTCGCGCACGACATGATCTACGGCGACGGTCCGCAGAAGGAGATCGCGCAGTTCGGCGCGGCCGCGGGGGAGGTCGCTTCGACGCTGAAGGGCATCCGCGAGAGCGACAGCTTCGCGCATGACGCCCTCTACGGTGGCAAGGGCAACGGCGCCGAGGCGCTCGCCAACGTCACGGCGATGACCGCGGACCTGCGCGCCATCGTGGCCGACGTCCGCAAGGGCAAGGGCACCGTGGGCGCGCTGCTCGTCGATCCCTCGATCTACGAGGACGTCAAGGCGATCGTCGGCAACGTGAGCCGCAACGACATCCTGCGCGCGCTCGTGCGGTACTCGATCAAGCACGACGAGAAGAAGCCGGGCGTCGAGGTGACGCCGGGCAAAGAAGAGCCGGCGGCGCAGAACAAATAAGCGCTTCATGAAGCGGCCCGCGCGGCGCCCTTCATGGGCAGGGCCGCGCGGAGGCGCCGGGCGCCCTCGTGGATCTCGCGCTCGTCGAGCGCGGCGAAGCCGGCCCGGAAGAACGGGCGCGAGCGGCCGTCGAAGGCGTAGCGACGCGCAGGGTGAATGACGACGCCGGCTCGAAGGGCGCGCTCGGCCCAGGCGTCGACGTCGAGGCCCGGCGCGACGCGGATCCACATGGCCATGCCGCCCGAGGGCGGAGAGAAGTCGACGGCGTCGCCGAGGTTCTCGCGCAAGGCCTCCGCGAGGACGTCGCGACGGGCCTGGTAGACGCGGCGCATGCGGCGCGCGTGGCGTTGCACCTCGCCGTCCTCGAGCAGCTCGGCCACGGCGCGCTCGAGCGCGAGGTCGCCTTGCCTGTCGACGAACGTGCGGATCGCGGCGAGGCGCTCCACGAGCGGCGCGGGCGCGACGACGAAGCCGATGCGCAGGCCCGGCGCGAGGATCTTCGAGAGCGTGCCGATGTAGACGACGACGCCTGCGCGATCGGCGCTCGCGAGCGGCAAGACCGGGCGGCCGTCGTAGTGGAACTCGTGATCGTAGTCGTCCTCGAGGATCGCGATGCGGTTCGCGCGCGCGAGATCGAGCAGGCGGATGCGGCGCGCAGGCGAGAGCAGGGCCGTCGACGGATACTGGTGGTGCGGCGTGACGTAGACGGCGCGCACGGGCTCACGCGTGACGAGCGCGGCGAGGGCGTCGACCGAGAGCCCCTCCGCGTCGACGGGCAGAGGAGCGAGGCGCGCGCCCGTCTGCGCGAGCGCCTCCCACGCGGGGCGGTATCCGAGCGCCTCGACCGCGACCACGTCGCCGGGTCCGAGCAGCGCGCGTGCGCAGAGATCGAGCGCCATCTGGCTGCCACGCGTGACGAGCACGTCGCCCTGTGAAGCGCCGAGGCCTCGTACGGCCGCGAGCATGTCGGCGAGCGCCGCGCGGAGCTGCTCGTCCCCGCGCGCGTCGCCGTACTCGAAGAGCCGTCGTCCCGCGCCGCGGAGCACGCGCCGGTACGCTCGCGCGAGGACCTCCGTGGGCAGGAGCCGCAGATCCGGCGTGCCTCCCGAGAACACGATCGCGCCGGGTGGAGCTTCGCTGGACCAGCGCTCCGCGGATCCACGCGCCGGCAGATCGAAGCCCGCGCGCGCCGCGATCGTGCCGAGCATCGGCGGCGAGGCGCGCCGCCGCGGGACGTCGGGCATCGTGGGGGAGACGTAGGTCATCGTGGCGGAGCGGGTCTCGACCCAGCCTTGCGCGGCGAGCTCGCGGTACGCGGCGACGACGGTGTTGCGATGCACGCCGATGGATCGCGCGAGGGCGCGGCTGCCCGGGAGCGCGGCGCCGGGCTCGAGCCTGCCGCGGCGGATGTCCTCGATCACCGCGCGCGTGATCTGCACGAAGAGCGGGACGTCGGGGGAGGGGTCGAGGACGAGCGCGAGGGGATGTTTTCGCACGGAACTGGTCTACCCGATTTCTCCGAACTGGTCCTTCTCGGGGTACCAGATCGGGACCACCTTCCGCGCATGCGTAGGGAGATTTTCCGGATGGATCGTGCGGACGCGATCGCGCTCCTCGCGCGGGCGCCCGTGGTGCACGTCGCGTCGACGACGCCCGAAGGCGAGCCCGTGCTCCGCGTGGTGCATGGCGTGGTGGTGGGGGATCACCTGCTCTTTCACGGCGCGCCGGCCGGCGAGAAGATGGAGCTCGTCGGCAGGCCCGCCGTGGTCTCGGCCGAGGAGATCGTGGCCTCGATCCCGAGCTATTTCGTCGATCCCGAGCGCGCGTGCCCTGCGACCACGCTCTACCGGAGCACGCAGGTGCACGGCACGATCGAGCGTATCGAGGCGCCACGCGTGAAGGCCACGATGCTCGCGGCGCTGATGCAGAAGTACCAGCCCGAGGGAGGGTACGTGCCGATCGACGCCGAGCATCCGCTCTACAAGAAGGCCGTCCGTGGCGTGCTCGTGCTCGGCGTTTCGCTCGAGCGGATCGACGGGAAGGCGAAGCTCGCGCAGAACCGCGCGCCCGCGGAGATCACGCGGATGATGGAGCTCCTCTGGGCGCGCGGCGCGCCGGGCGACGTCGCGGCGGTGGATCTCCTGCGCGCGGCGAACCCGTCCGCCCCGGCGCCGTCGTTCCTCGAAGCACCCGAGGGCGCAGAGCTCGCGTGTGCGCTGGGGGAGGCGGAAGCGGACGAGGCGGCCGCCATGCTCGTCGGCACGTACTGGTGTGAAGGCGCGATGCCTGCGCGTATTCGCGTGGGGTTGCTTGGCTCGTCCGCCTGGGTCGGCGCGCGAGATCGATCAGGCGCGCTCGTGGGGACGGCGCGGGCGCTCGCGGACGGCGCGCGGCGTGCCTGGATGTACGACGTGATCGTCGCGGACGCGTGGCGAGGTCGCGGGCTCGGCCGCGCGCTCGTGCGGCTCTTGCTCGATCACCCGCGGTGCGCGGCGTGGAGACGGTGCTTTTGCGTACGCGTGATGCAACGAGGTTCTACGAGCCGTTCGGCTTCCGGACGCGGCATGTGCAGCGGACGGAGGGGCGCGAGATCCACGAGATGATCCTCGTGCGGAACGGACATGAGCCGTGAGGCCGCCTGCCCGCTTGCGTCGGGCAGGAAAGGCACGTAGTGCAGGTAAAAGAAGGGTCTCAGAGATGCCTCGTAAGCTCGCTGATCGTCTCTCCGCCGTGGCCCCGAGCGCCACCCTCGCGATGGCCGCTCAGGCCGCTCGCCTGCGAAGCCAGGGCCACAAGGTGTACTCCTTCAGCGTCGGCGAGCCGGACTTCGAGCCGCCGCGCCACGTGCTCGACGCTGCGAAGGCCGCGATCGACAAGGGCGTCGTCTCGCACTACACGGCCGTCACCGGCACGGCCGATCTCAAGGCCGCGATCTGCGCGGCGACCGAGCGCGATCGCGGGTATCGCCCCACGCCTGCAGAGATCACGGTCTCGTGCGGCGCGAAGCACGCGCTCTTCAACGTGGCCCTCGGCCTCTACGACCCAGGCGACGAGGTCATCATCCCCGCGCCTTACTGGGTGAGTTACCCCGAGCAGGTCCGCATCGTCGGCGCCACGCCCGTGATCGTCGAGACACGCGAGGAAAACGGCTTCCGCATGGATGCCGCGTCGCTCGAGCGCGCGATCACCGAGCGGACGAAGGCGATCATCCTCTGCACGCCTTCGAACCCCACGGGATCGGCCTATTCGGAGGGCGAGCTTCGCGCCTTGCTCGACGTCGTGCGCCGCCACGACGTCTGGCTCGTCGTCGACGAGATCTACGCCGACCTCACCTACGACGGCTTCCGCCATGTCTCGGTGCCTGCGATCGCGGAGGATCTACGGAGCCGTACGATCGTGATCTCGGGCGTGAGCAAGACGTATGCGATGACGGGCTGGCGTATCGGCTGGAGCGTCACGCCGCCGGAGCTCTCCAAGGTGCTCGACGTCGTGCAGAGCCAGAGCACCACGAACGCGACTGCGGTGGCGCAGGTCGCGGCTGCTGCTGCGCTCTCGGGGTCGCAGGATGCCGTGCGTGAGATGCGTGATGCGTTCGCGAAGCGCCGCACGCGCATGGTCGAGGGCCTGCGCAGCATCCCGGGCGTGCGCTGTCGGATGCCCGAGGGCGCGTTCTACGCGTTCGCCGACGTCCGGGGGCTTTACGGCATCCCCTACAAAAACGGCACGATTCAGAGTGATCTCGACGTCGCGATGTGGTTGCTCGAGTCGGCGCACGTGGCGAGCGTGGCGGGCACGCCCTTCGGCGCGCCGGGTTACGTGCGGTTCTCGTACGCTTGCTCCGAGGGCGACATCGACGGGGGGATCGAGGCCATCTGTGCGGTCGTCACGGCTGCCCGTGGAGCTGGCTGAAAAACTTCCGAGCGTCCCCATCATCAAAACACTTGTCTGGCGACATGGCTTGCGCTAGTCATGTCGCCGTCGTCGAGCCGCGGCGCGAGCCGCCAAACTCGAATGGGCGCATAACTCAGCGGTAGAGTGCATCCTTCACACGGATGAAGTCACAGGTTCAAATCCTGTTGCGCCCACCCCGCACCCGACCTCGTTGACCTTGCTCCACCAGGAGCCCTCGCGAGGCCACGATCGCCGACCCTGCCGCCTTGACTGGCAACACCGCCGCTGGTCTTGCCTTCGGCCCGCTGGATGAACTGCGCGTTGCGCAGTTCATCCACCCTCGGTCCAGGCCGTGCCTGGTCCGGGTCCAGGGGTGGACAACCCCTGGTCGGGGTCCGGGGTGAAACCCCGGGCGGCGCCTCTCTCTGCCTGCGGCGCTGCGCTCAGTCCGCCTGCTTCTGCTCCAGGCGCTTCGTGATGGCGTCGATCGTCGCGCGGAGATCCTTGCGGTCACCGAGGCAAACGAAGCAGTCCGCTTGACGGTGCCAGCTACAGCCCTTCGTCGCGAGCAGGGGTTTCAGGTGTGCGAGTGCGCGCTCGTCGCCGTCTTTTGCTGCGCGGGCGAAGAGCTTCTTGCGGTTGCAGCCGCTCGCTGCGCGGAGATCGTTTGCCACGATGAGCGCGGGTCCGGCGAGCTCGACGACCTTGGGATCCTTGAGGAGCTTCGACGCGCGCTCCTTTGGAAACTTGCCGAGGCCCGATGCGCTCAGGAGCTCGTAGAGCAGCTCGGGGCCACGCGGGCCCATGCCGGTCGCCATGATGTCGAGCGCGGTCGCTGCGACGTTCACCGGCCCGTTTGCCACGAGGAGGAGCGCCTGCTTGATGTCCGGGTCTCGCGCCATCTCCGGCGCGACGGTGAGGAGCTTGCGCACGGCCGTCATGGCCTTGCCGTAGTTCGCCTTGTCGCGCGTGTATGCGACGACGAGCGCCTCGAGCACTGCGGGATCGTCGCCGTACTTCTCTGCGAGCTCCGCGAGTGCCGTCGGGCCCTTCGCGCGTGCCTCGTCGAGCTCCTCCGCCGCCGCGCGTGTCGGCTCTGGCGGCGGATCCTTCGTCGCGACCTCTGCTGACGCTGCGACCCCTGCGGCTGCGTCCTCCGACGAACCTGCGTCGGCGGGCTCCACCACGGACACATTCTGCTCGAGTGCGTCGATGGGACCTGTGCCGCGTAACATGATCGCGAGCGCTACGATTCCCACGACGGAGACGAGCCCGAGGCCTGCGAGGGCGACGATGCGCGCGCCTCGGCTGGTGGTCGGCCGAGGTACCACGCGTGGCGTTTGTCCGGGTAACGCCGGCGCGTACACCGTCGCTGCTTCGGCGAGGCCGCCGCGCGTTGTGTCTTGCCCCGAACTCGAGGACGACCCGGCGCCGCTCATTCAGCCCCGCATGATACGGGTGACGCGGGGCTCGCACCATGCGGGTCGACGTGATGCTGCACGAACACGCGTGTCTGTGTCCGCCCGGGCTGCGAGGCGCGGGCGGACATGAGGGAGCGGGAGGGGGGGTGGGGAGGGACGCGCGAGCGGCCGGAGGGCGGCCGCCCGCGATGGATCACTCGTATTCGTCGCCGCCCGCGGGGGGCTTCGGCGCGGGCGGGGGCGGCTTCGGGGTCTCGACCTTCGGGGCTTCGACCTTCGGGGCTTCGACCTTCGGGGCTTCGACCTTCGGGGCCTCGACCTTCGGGGCTTCGACCTTCGGGGCCTCGACCTTCGGGGCCTCGACCTTCGGGGCCTCGGTCTTCGGGGCCTCGGTCTTCGGGGGCTCCACGGCCGGCGCGGCCGACGCGGGGGGCGCTGCGCTTGCCGAGGACGAGGGATCGGGCGCTGCTGCGCTCGTCGAGGCTGCGGGCACGACCTCCGGGGTCGGGGCGGGCGTCGGGGCGGGCTTGACCTCGGGCTTGACCGACGGCGCGACCTGCGGGGTGGGCGCGGGCGGCGTCTCGTTTTTGCCCTGGCCGAGCGCGAGGAACAGGCCGCCGCCGATCGCCGCTGCGATGAGCAGGATCGTCAGCACGCGACCGCCGCCGCCGCTCTCCTCGGCGGGCTCGGGGGGCGGGGGCGCGGCTTTTGCTGCGGCGGCCTTGGGCTTGGTGCTCTTGCCTTCGCCTTCCTTCGCTTTCGTGCCGCGGACGTCGACGGTCTTGGCCTCGCGACGGTCTTCGCCGTTGCTCTTCTTCGTGGTGGTCGCGGCCTTCTTCGACTCGACCTTCTTCTCGGAGTCGGCCTTCTTCTCTTCGGGCTCGCTCTCCTCGGCCTTTGCTTCGGCCTTGGGCTCCTCGGCCTTTGCTTCCTCGGCCTTGGGCTCCTCGGCTTTTGCCTCCTCGGCCTTGGGCTCTTCGGCCTTGGGCTCCTCGGCCTTTGCTTCGGCCTTGGGCTCTTCGGCCTTCTCCTCGACCTTGGGCTCGGCCTTCTTCTCCTCGGCCTTCTTCTCCTCGGCCTTGGGCTCTTCTTTCGCGAGCTCGATCTTGCCGCCGTTCACGTCGTCGAGCGAGCTGCCCGTGCCCGCGAGGGCTTGCTTCAGGAGCTCCGCGGCCTGGCGCATCACGGTGCGCTCCTCCGGCGGCGGCATGTCCTGCTCGGGCGTCGTGGACGGGAAGAATCCGCCACCACCTGCGTCGGCCTTCTTCTCCTCGGCGGGCGCCGTCGTCGTCGGCTTGCCCGCGGCCTTGGCCGCTGCGCCGACTGCGCCGAGGCCGAGCATCGTCGACGCGCGCGGTCCGGTCTTCGCCGCGGCGGGCGCGGGCGTGGCCGCTCCATCACCTTCGTCGCTCGCGCCGCTGGGGTTGCCCGCGTCGTATGCGTTCGGGCCGCCCTTCTGGTTGTCGACGAGGCGCTGGATCATCGCCTTCGAGTCGTCGTCGATCTTGATGAACTTCACGCCCATGCCGGCAGGCGACTCGTCGCTCGCCTGATCCGTATCGCGCTTCCAGACGACGCGGCCCACGCCGCTGAGCACGGACTTCTCCTCCTGGATGCGGATCTCGAACTTGAGCAGCGTCCCGGGGGGGAAGGGCGACGACGTCTTGATGAAGATGCCGCCCTTGCTCACGTCATGTGAATGGTTCTCGATGAACTCGTCGACGGTGGCGCTCTTGTAGCGCACGGTCATCGAGAGCACCTTCGCCCGCGGGTCCTTACGAGTGTCCTCAGCCATCAGGGTAGAGCTCCCATCTCGATCAACGAAGGGTCGCTCCGGGTTGCCCCGGCGCGAGCAGCGGCGCGGATGTTACCTTGAGGTCGCGCACAAACCCAACTACGTTGTAACCGCCTGCGGCGGGATTCTTTTCGCGTCCTCGTTCGCCCGGAGACGTCGTACGCCCGAGCCCGCTCGTCGATCCCGCCGATCGAGCGCGCCGCGCGCGCGTCGCCTCCAGGATAGAGATATCATTTCCGCATGTCCGCACGGGACCACTTCCGCGCGCACGGACGAAAGCGCATGGAGCTCGAGGCCACCCTCCTCGACCAGGAGGGCCGCGCCCGCGGCGTGACCATCCGCGATCTCGGGCTCGGCGGCGCCGGACTGGAGATCCTCGACCGTGACATTTCCGGCAGTGCTGGGGACGAGCTCACCCCCGATACGTCCGTCACCCTGGAGGTGACGACGCCGTCGCTCTGGGATCCGCTCCGCTTGAACGGGACCGTCGCCTGGATCCGCCGCGGCACGCCCGGCGGACGCCGCACCCGCGCCGGCATCCGCTTCGAACACCACGACGCAGGCACGCTGCTGTCGCTCTTCCAGATCCTCTCGTAGAAGCGCGCGCTTCAGGCGAGCAGCCGCGCGCGGTGCCCTTCCTGGTTGTAACGGACGGCGTAGAGGCCGCCGAAGAGCGCGGAGGCGCCGATCGCGAAGACCCAGAACAAGGGGCCGAAGATCATGCTCGCGCCGAAGAGCTTGCCGAACACCAGCACGATCAGCGACGCCGCGAGCACCACGCGCATCGGCGCGGCGTACGCGAGACCGATCCCGGGGACGAGCGCGCCGAGCAAGACGCCGAGCGTCACGCTCTTCTGCGCGGCCGGCGTCGCGCTTCGTCGCGTAAACGTCACGGGCGTGGAGCGGAGAGCTCGCAGCGGACGTACCTCGCGCAGGCGCACGAGCGGCGCGGGCTTCACCGTGGACAGGCCGCGGACGCGGTAGACCACGACCCCCTCGGCCTCGTCGACCTCGAGCTCGAGCAGGCCCTCGCGGGCC
Source organism: Polyangium spumosum (assembly GCF_009649845.1). Taxonomy (NCBI): domain Bacteria; kingdom Pseudomonadati; phylum Myxococcota; order Polyangiales; family Polyangiaceae; genus Polyangium; species Polyangium spumosum. The sequence goes on along the minus strand of NZ_WJIE01000001.1, from coordinate 964,973 downwards.
ATCCTGTCGAGCCCCCGCTGCACGCGATCGGGCGGCGTCCGCAAGTGCGCGACCACGTTGGCCACGGTGAGCGGCACACCGCGGCTGCCGAGCTCGATCACCTCGACCTGGAAACGCTCGTAGCTCACCCGCGATCTCTAGCGCTCGCGAGACGGAGGCGCAGCGCGTCGAGATCGTTGGTGTACGGACGATTTTCGTGGATGGGACGGGCCGCACGCAGCGCGACCGGGGCGCGCGCCTAAAACGCGAAGACGGGGCCGACGGCCGGCGCGATGACCAGGGCGGTCGTGGTGATCATGTACATGAACTTCAGCTCGCCAGTGACGCCGAAGTTCGGCGTGAAGGCGTAGGTGGCGCCGGCGCCGAACGAGATGAAGTTGAGGCCCGAGATCTGGTAGGCGTCGAGGTCGCGGCTGACCGCCGCCGGGCTGCCGGGGCAGCTGTCGTCGGCGGGATCGATCTCTTCCGTGCCGTTCCTCTGGAGCTTGTCGCAGACCGTGACGGGCACGGACGCCGAGACCTTCCCGAGGCCCACGCCGAGGAAGCCGTACGGCCGGACCTTGCCCTGCTCGAACTGGCTGCCCATGAACGAGTACCAGCCGCGCAGCTCGCCGTGGATCGGCGGGAAGTTGACCATCTGCGGGTGGATCCCGTTCGGCGGCTGCTCCTCGCTCGTGGGGTGCCCGCCGAACGCGATGCCGAAGCGAACGCCCGCGCCGATCGTGCCCGGGCCGATCTTGGCGATCTCGCGATCGTACGACGCGAAGACGCGCCCGCCGGCCGGCGCGAAGCCGCCCTGGATGCCGTTCGTGCCCTGCGCCGCGATGGGATCACCGAAGAAGCGATCGGTGCCGCCGGGGTAGAAGCAGTAGTACGTGTCGCTGTCGCCGGAGCAGACGTTCTCGGCGCTGCTGACGTACATCAGGTCGAGCTGACCGCCGAGGCCGACGATGTTCTTCTTGCCCTTGCCGGCAGGCTGCGGGCCGTCGTCGCCGCCCTCGCGCTTGCCCTCTTCGCACGCGCCGTTCTGGCAGATGAGACCGGCCTGGCACTCCTGATCGGCCTCGCAGGTCGCGCCCCAGCCCTTCTCGCCGCGCTTCTCGCCCTTGCCGCTCGCGCAGCCCGGCAGGCCGGGCGGGCAGTCTTCCTTCGCCGCGCACTGCTTCGGCGGCTTCTTGCCGGGGAGCGAGGGCTCGTCGCCCTCGAGCTCGCGCTTGATCGGGACGCGGTACGGATCCTTCTGCGAGCCCGCCTTGAGCTGCTCGCCCTGGTCGTCCGTGGCGACGATGTAGTACTTGACGTCGCCGGTCGTGGTGACGTCCGCGCACGGGATCTCCGCGCCCCAGCCCTTGCCGACGCGCTGCATCTCGAGCGACGTCCACTTCGATGCGCCGAAGGGCTTGTACCGGAGCATCGCCTTCTCGACGGTGATGTCGTCGCCGATCTCGATGTAGACGGGCACGGGCGTGTTGACCGCCTGCTCCGCGATCGGCGAGTGCTCGAGGTCGCCGCCGGGCCCATCGTCGCCGCCGTCGCCGCCGTCGTCCCCGCCGCCGCTCGGCTTCGGCGGAGCCTTGCTGGGCTTCGCTTGCTTCTTGGCCTCTTCGAAGGCCTTGCTCAGCTCGGGCGTGGTGAACGCCTCGAGCAGCGCGGCGTTCGGATCGGCCTTGAGGGCCTCGATGAACTCTTCCTTCGACTTGTCGAGCTTGTTCGAGCCGCCGTGGACCGTGCCGAGCGCGATGTGCAGCTTGGCCACGACCTTGGGACTACAACCATCGTCGCCGCACTTCTTGAGCGCGTCCTTGAGCTTCTTCTCGGCCTTGTCGAACTCGACGGCGAGGTAGTCCTCGTCCATCGCCTGGTCGTGGAGCTTGAGGGCCTCTTTGTCCTTCTCTCCGGCGGCGTAGGCCGCGCCCGGGTAACCACAAAGGCCACCCACGACGAAAGCAGAGAGCGCAAAGGCAGCGAGCGACCCAAACGGACGAAGATACACGGCGGTCTGTCCTCCGGGAGGAGCGATGAGGGGAGGCTGGTCGGTACCGAGGTTTTACTTCTGACCTTCGGTCCGGACAAATTGCACGCGTCGATTGAGCGCGCGATTCTGATCGGTCGTGTTCGGGACGAGGGGGACTTCCATACCGTAGCCGTGCGACGTGAGCCGGCCCGGCTCGATGCCCTTCGCCACGAGGTACTTCAAGACGGCCGCAGCGCGGCGATCCGAGAGCTTCTTGTTGTACACGGCCGAACCCTTGTTGTCCGTGTGGCCCTGGATCTCGATCTTGATCTTCGGGTTGTCCTGAAGAACTTGCGCGACCGCGTCGAGGATCGGGAAGCTCTCCGGGCGGATCTTGTCCTTGTCGAACTCGAAGTGGATCTGCTGGGTGATCTTGATCTCCTTCTCCGTCACGACGACGAGAGAGGGCTTCTTCGGGCACCCAGGTTTGTCGCCGCCGGCCACGCCCGGCTCGTTCGGGCACTGGTCCTCGAGGTCGACGACCGTGTCCTTGTCGTTGTCCGGCTCGGGGCAGCCGTCGGCGTCCTCGTAGCCGTCCGGATCCTCGGGATCGTTCGCGCAGCTCTTGCCCGTCGAAGGATCCTTGTCCGCGTCGTCGAGGATCGTGTCGAGGTCGTTGTCGAGCTCCGGGCAGCCGTCGTCGTCGAGGTAGCCGTCCTTGTCCTCGGGCAAGAGGACGCAGCTATCCTTCGAGTCCGGCAAGCCGTCGCCGTCCGTGTCCGGATCGTCGGGGCAGCCGTCCTCGTCCTGGACGCCGTTCCACGTCTCGGCCTCGCACGGGCACTTCGTGTCCTGCGGATCGAGGTAGCCGTCGCCGTCGCAATCTCCAGGAGGCGGCGGGGGCGGCGGCGGGGGCGGCGGCGGCGGCGTCTCTTCCTCGATGAAGCCACGCTCGGCGCACTTCTGCGGCGGCGAGAGGTCGTAGGCCGCGTGCGCGTTCGCGCGCGCGATGTCGAGGTGCGCCTTCGCCTTGAACAAGAAGCCCTGATCGAGCTCCGTCTCCGCGAACGTGAGGTGGCTCTTCGCCGTCGCGAGCTCACGCGGCGCGCAGCGGATCGCGCCGTTGCGCTCGGCCTGGCCCGCGATCTTCGTCAGGCCCTCGATGTCGCCGCGCATGCCCGACACCTGCGAGCACGAGGCCTGACCGAGCGCCACGATCACGAGCGCGGGCAGCACAAAACGCCCGCGAGGACGCGCCGCCTTCTGCATCTTGCTCTTCATCGGCCCGATCCCTCGTGCGCTTGTTTCGCGAGGACGATGGCTTTCTCGGCGTACTCTTCAGCCGTGCCCGCGAACTTGATCGCGTCGCCGTAGTCGGCCGTCGAGGCCTCTTCCATGGCCTTGTGAAGGTGCAACTTCGCGTACCAGAACTCGTAAGGCGCGTAGCGCTCGGCGCCGAGCGCCTCCGCCGTCTCGAGCTTCGAGGAAGCGCTGCTCGAGGTGATCGCGTAGATCGAGCCACCACAGCCGGTCGCGCCGGTGAGGAGGAGACCTCCCATCGCCGCAAGCACCCAAGCTCCACGCACGTGCGCCTTCACGATTCGCGTTCTTTCTGGAGCGACGACGGAACCGATCCGTCGCTCCCATCCGTGCCCCGGACGCTACCAAGCGTACGCGCCGCGCGTCAACGGTGTGCGGCAGAGGCCGCTCTCAAAGTCTGCGGAAGACGCCGACCACGACGCCGAGCAGCATCGTCGGCTTGAAGTCCGTGGCCCGCACGAGGATCGGGGCCATCTTCGAGTTCGCCGGCTGGAACCGGACGTAGTCCTTCTCGGGGAAGTAATACTTGACCGTCGCTTCGTCCCCGATGAGCGCCACCACGATCTCGCCGCGCTGCGCCGTGGGCTGGCGCCGGACGAAGATGTAGTCGCCGTTCAAGATGCCAGCCTCGATCATCGAGTCGCCGGTCACCTTCAAGCCGAAGACCTCGCGGTTGCCACGGACCATCATCCGATCGATGCGGACCGTGTCGATCAGGTGCTCCTCGGCGAGCAGCGGCAAACCCGCGGCGATCCGGCCGACGACCGGGACCTCGAGCAAGTCGTCCTCGGGCGCCTCGGCGGGCAGCGAGATCGGCTCGTCCGCTCGTGTGTTCGCGGCGGACATGTCCTTCGGACGCAAGGCCCGGCTCTTCATGTCCTCCCGCGTCAAGTACCCCTTCCGCTCGAGCGCACGCAGGTGATCGTTCACCCCGTTCGTGGAGCGAATGCCCATGTGTGCGCCGATCTCCCGCAACGTGGGCGGATATCCCCGCTCGTTGATGGACTGGCGGATGTAGTGCAGAACCTGCTGTTGGCGCTCGGTGAGGCCTTGCATCGCAGCGCCTACCCTACTGAACGGGCGGGGGGGTGTCAAAACTCCTGCTTTGTTTCTTACGGGAGGATCCGGGGAGGGGACGCGCGAGGCTGGATCCGCGGGCTCGCTAGGTAGCGGGGCCTCGGCGGACGGCGCGCCCTTCGATCATGGCGCGCAGCTCCTCGATGTCACCCGCGTGCGCGAGCGCGTCTTCGAGCGAGATCAAGCGGCGCTGGTAGAGGCCGTAGAGGCACTGGTTCATCGTCTGCATGCCGCTGCCCGCCTGGCCGACCTGCATCTGCGAGTAGATCTGGTGGAGTTTGTCCTCGCGGATGAGGTTCCGGATGGCCGCGTTCGGCACCATGATCTCCACCGCGAGCGCGCGGCCTCCGCCGACCTTCGGGACGAGCTGCTGCGTCATGACCGCCGCGAGCGTGAAGCTGAGCTGCGCGCGGACCTGCGACTGCTGATGCGCGGGGAAGACGTCGATGATGCGGTTGATCGAGGAGACCGCGCTGTTCGTGTGCAGCGTGGCGAAGACGAGGTGGCCCGTCTCGGCGATCGTGAGCGCCGCCTCGATGGTCTCGAGGTCGCGCATCTCGCCGACGAGCACGGCGTCCGGATCCTGGCGGAGGATGTACTTGAGCGCGTCCTTGAACGAGGCCGTGTCGGCGCCGACCTCGCGCTGGTTCACGACCGAGAGCTTGTGGTTGTGGATGTACTCGATCGGGTCCTCGACCGTGATGATGTGCAGGCGCTGCTCGGAGTTGATCTTGTCGATGATGCTCGCGAGCGTGGTGCTCTTGCCGGAGCCGGTCGGGCCGGTGACGAGCACGAGGCCGCGGGGCTTGTTGGCGATCTCGGCGGCGACGGGCGGCAAGCCGAGGTCTTCGAAGGTCAGGATCTTGAAGGGGATCTGGCGGAACGCGCCCGCGACGGCGCCGCGCTGCATGAAGATGTTGGCGCGGAAGCGGGAGACATTCGAAAGGCCGAAGGAGAGGTCGAGCTCGTTCTTCTTCTCGAAGGTGATCCTCTGATCCTCGCTGAGGACCGAGTAGCAGAGCTCCTTCGTGTCCTCGTCGTTGAGCGGCGGGAGCTTGAGCGGGACGACCGAGCCGTCGATGCGCAAGAGCGGAGGCGAGTTCCGCGTGATGTGCATGTCGCTCGCCCCCTTGTCGACCATGACCTTGAGGAGCTGCTGGATCGTGTAACGGAGCGGCTCGCGCCCCGGCGTCTCCGCGGTCATGGCTAGTCTCCCATCGTGACGCGTCCGACCTCCTCGGTCGTCGTCATGCCCTGCATCACCTTCTCGATGCCCGCCATGCGCAGGGTCATCATCCCGTTCTTGATCGCGGCCGTCTTGAGCTCGGCGGTCGAGGCGCCCTGCAGGACGAGCTCCTTCAGGTTGTCCGAGAAGCGCATGACCTCGTAGAGCGCGACGCGGCCCTTGTAGCCCGAGCCGTTACACGTCTTGCAGCCCGCGCCCTTCATGAGCTTCGCGCTCTTGATCTGCTCGGGCGTGAAGCCGAAGTCGGCGAGGAAGCGCGGGTCGGCCTTGTAGGGCTGTCTGCAGTCGGCGCAGTTCTTCCGCGCGAGGCGCTGCGCGAGCACGAGGTTCACGCTGGCGGTGATCAGGAAGGTCTCGATGCCCATGTTGAGCAGGCGCGAGATCGTCGAGGGCGCGTCGTTCGTGTGCAGCGTGGAGAGGACCATGTGGCCCGTGAGCGCAGCCTTGACCGCGATCTCGGCGGTCTCGAAGTCGCGGATCTCGCCGACCATGATGATGTCCGGGTCCTGGCGCAAAAAGGAGCGCAACGAGGCCGCGAAGTTCAGGCCGATGGAGTCCTGCATCTGCACCTGGTTGATGCCGTGGAGGTTGTACTCGACGGGATCCTCCGCGGTGCTGATGTTGGTCTCGACCTGGTTGAGCTCGGAGAGCGCGGAGTAGAGCGTCGTGGTCTTGCCGGAGCCCGTCGGGCCCGTGACGAGGACCATGCCCCAGGGCTGGTTGATCGCCCACTGGAAGTCCTCGAGGGGCTTCTTGTCGAAGCCGAGCTTCGTCATGTCGAGCTGGAGGTTCGACTTGTCGAGCAGGCGCATGACGATCTTCTCGCCCCAGATCGTCGGGCAGACGGAGACGCGGAAGTCCATCTCCTTGCCCTTGCCGAGCTTGAGCTTGATGCGGCCGTCCTGCGGGAGGCGGCGCTCCGCGATGTCGAGCGAGCTCATGATCTTGAGCCGGCTCGCGATCGCGTTCTTGAGCTTCATCGGAGGCTGCATCTCCTCCACGAGCACGCCGTCGATGCGATACCGGACGCGGAGCTTCTTCTCGTAAGGCTCGATGTGGATGTCGCTCGCGCCCTTCTTGATCGCGTTGAGGAGGATCGCGTTGACGAGCCTCACGACCGGCGCGCCCTCGGCCGCCTTCTCGAGCTCGAGGAGGTTGACGTCGTCGGTCTCGACCGTGAAGTCGACCTGCTCGTCGCCGAACTCGGCGAGCATCTCGTCGTACGAGGGGCCGGCCGAGTAGGCGCGCTCGATGGCCTGGGTGATCGCGCCCTCGGAGGCGACACGAGGCTCGACGATGGAGCCCGTGAGGAACTTGATGTCGTCGATGGCGTGGAGGTTCGTGGGATCCGCCATCGCCACGACGAGCGAGGTGCCCGACCGGAACAGCGGGAAGATCTTCTGCTTCTCGCAGACGTCGCGCGGTACGAGCTTCAAGACTTCGGGATCGAACTCGGCGCTCTCGAGGTCGGCGACGGGGACGCCGTACTGGGTGGCGAGGAAGCTCGCGATGTCGTCGTCGGACAGGTAGCCGAGCTTCGTCAGCACCTGGCCCAGGTTGGTTCCGCTCTTCCGTTGCTCTTCCTGCGCCTGGCGGAGCTGCTGCAAGCTGATGAGCTTCTCGCGGACGAGCAGCTCGCCCAGGCGGGTCTGACCGGTCGTGAAGTTGGACATCGAGCCTGCGATGGTCCGCGGAGGGAAGGGGAGAGTCAACAGGTCTCGCCGAGCGCTTCCGAGGCGCGCTACCATGCCGCCCAGTGGGTCTCTTCGATCGCTTCCTGCGCTGGGGCGAGGGCCGACGAGCCAAGGAGGCGCGCGCCCGGGAGCTCGCCGGTGACCTCGCTTCCGCGGCCACGCTGTACGTCGAGGCCGAGCTGCCGGACGACGCTGCGCGCGTGCTCCTGCTCCGCGCCGACGCCGAAGGATCGGCCGAGCAACGTATCGCGTTCTGCGACGTCGCCGCGCGCACCGCAAAGAGCGAGGAGCTCCAGAAGCGAGCGCTCGGTCGGAAGGCGCATCTGACGCTCGACGTGATCCGCACCCGCGGCGGCTCGTCGCTGAAGAGCGAGCTCGCCCGCGTCGCCCGCGAGCTCGAGAGCGCGGGGCAACTCGAACGAGCCGCCGAGGTCTACGCCGAGCTCGGGGACGCCGAGTCGGAGATCCGGGTGCTCACGGAGATGGGCGCGATCGAGAAGCTCGAAGAGCGCCTCAAGGCGTCCCACGCGGAGTCTCGCAAGGTCCGCGAAGTGACGGACGTGCGCAGGCGCGTGGCCGATCTCGATCGGACCGCCGAGCGCCGCGCCGCGCTGGAGGTCGCGCGGGCCGCGCTCGCCGAGCGAGACGACGACGTCGTCGCCGACGCGGCGCGCGCGATCCGAGCTCGCCTCGCGACGGGCCCGCAGGTCGATCTGGAGATCGGCGGAAAGCTGCACCACGTCGCGCTCGGCGAGGAGGTGACGATCGGCCGCGGCGAAGCGACGATCCTCGTGGGCGCGCGGGCCGTGAGCCGCACGCACCTGCGCATCCGCCGCGAAGGGAGCGAGGTCTTCGTGGAGGATCTCGACACGCGGAACGGGACGATGCTGGCCGGGGCGCGGATCGAGGGAGCGATCCCGGTGGGCCAGGGGATCCGCCTCGAGCTCGGCGGCGAGGTGCCGTGCGTGATCGAGCGGCCGACGTCGTCGCCCGAAGGAGAGCTCGCGCCGGAGGGCGTGATCGTGACCGTGGCCGGAACACGTCTCCTCGCGCCGCTCGGCGCGCTCGTGGTGGGCGCGCTCCGTGTCGATCACGTCGCGCACGGCGAGAGCGGGTTCGTGGTGCTGCGGACGCCGAGCGGGGCGCCGCGGCCGATCCTGGGCGAGTTCGAGCTCGCCGCCGAGGTGGAGCTCTGCCAGGGCGACGAGATCCGCGCGCGCCGCGGCGGGCCCGTGGTGTTACGCGTGGCCGGAGGGGGCCGCGAAGGGAGCGGGAGCTTCGCGTGAGTTTGTGGCGGAAGATCAAGGGGAGGCTCTTCGGCGAGGGCGACCTCGCCGCGGCCGAGCAGGCCCCGAGCGACGCGGACGAACGCGCGAGCGCGAAGGTGGGAGAGCCACGCGACGCGCCCGCGCCTGCCGCCGTCGATGAAGCCTCCGCCGAGCTCGCGCAGCTCGCGCGGGTGGGCGCGCCGGACGGGCCGAGCGAAGAAGCCGCGATCCTGCTCCTGCGCAAGGCGCGCGGGACGGTGCGGGAGGCCGAGGCCGCGGCGCGGGTGCGGGAAGCCGCGGAAGCGCGCCCCGTGCCCGAGGCCGTGCGGCTCGCGTGCGCGGACATCCTCGCGGCGCGTGGAGACGAGCGGGGCGCGCTCGAAGCCCTGGCGAACGCGTCGAGCACGCCGGCGCTGCTGCTCGCGGCGGATCTGCACGCCTCGCTCGGCCAGCTCCCGCGGGCGCTCGGCACGATCGAGCGCGTGCTCGCGCGGAGCATCGACACGCCGGGCGCGCGGGAGCGGCACACGCGGTGGCGCGCGGCGCTCGGCGCGGCGCCCGGCCCCGCGCGGCGGCTCGACGAGGCCACGGTGGTGACGGACGCAGGCGCGCGCGCGCCGTTCCGCCTGCTACGCGAGGTGGCGCGTGGAGGCGCAGGGACGGTCTACGAGGCGGAGGACGAGCTGCTCGGCCGGCGCCTCGCGTTCAAGGTTTACCATCGGCGCGGGCGCGATCGAGAGCACCTCGAGCGCGAGGCGCGGCTCGCCGATCGGATGCGCGGTCCCGGCGTGATCCGCGTGCTCGACGCCGATCCGGAGGAGGGCTGGCTCGCGCTCGAGTGGTTGCCGCGTGGCTCGGTGCGCGACGTGCTCGCGCGGGGTGATCTCGAGGCGCTGCTCCCGATGGAGCGCTGGGCGCTCCCGCTCGCCCGGGCGCTCGCGCGGCTCCACGCGGCGGGGTTCGTCCACGCGGACGTCAAGCCGGCGAACGTGCTCCTCCGGGACACCGGCGAGCCCTTGCTCGGCGACTTCGGCATCGCGCGTCCGCTCGGCGCCCGCGGCGAGGGGGGCAGCGCCGGGTACGTCTCCCCCGAGCGTATCGCCGGCCGGCCTTGTGACCCGCGGGACGACGTGTACGGCTACGGCCGCGTGCTCGAAGACGTGCTCCACCGGCTCGGGGAGCGAGGGCTCGCCTCGGACGAGGCTTTGCGCTTCCGGGCGTTCGCCGACGTGTGCATCGGCCCGGACGATCGGCGCCCGGCGAACGGCGCCGAGCTGGTAGGGCGGCTGCCCACGGCGCGAACGAAGGGCCCGTGAGCGCCGGCGCGCGGATTGCGGCCCAGGATACCGGGAGCGCGGGGGGCTTGTCGTTCGCCGCGCTCTCCGCGCCCGAGGCCTGGTAGATTGCCCTCTTCGATGAAGGCCCGCGGCCCGGGAGCAGCCTGATGCGCTTGGCGATCGTCGCGACGCCCTCGCCCCTCTCCGACATGCGCGCGCCGCCTGGCGCGCTCGACGGCGACATCCTCCGATCACGTCTCCCCTCGGACGACACGGCGTTCGAGGTGGTGGACATCGATCCGCTCGTGGATCTCGCCGAGCAGCTCGACACGCTCTTCGAGGCGCGCAAGCCGGGCCCGGAGGACGAGATCCTCTTCTACGTCTCGAGCCCCGTCGCGGTCTCGGTCGACGGCGAGTTTTTTCTCTGCCTCGATCCCGAGAACCCGCAGACGGGCGACGCGCTCGCCGACGTGGTCGCGGTCTTTCAGGATCACGTCTCGGGGCCGGTGCTCTTCGTGCTCGAGTGTCGTCACGCGCCTGCGCCGGCCGATCCGTTCCGCAGCGCGACCGTGGTCGCCGCCGCGAAGGACGCGGTGAACCCGTCGCGCAGCGGGATCGAGCTGCTCATCGCCGCGCGCCCTCTGTCGCACGGCGTGGAGGAGAGGCCGTCGCCGTTCACGCGCGCGCTCATCGGCGCGCTCGACGACGCGGACATCGAGCGCGGGCTGCTCGCGCGGATGCTCTACGAGCGCATCAAGGAAGGGATCGTCGGCGCGGTGCCGTGCTTCGCCCACGCGCGCGGCTGGACGCCGTTCGCGTTGATCCCCGTGCCCGTCGGATCGCCGATCTGGAAGGACGCGGGCGTGCTCGCGCTCGCCGACGCGCCCTCGACGCTCGACGCGGAGGCGCTCGGCCTGGGCGAGCGGCTCGAAGAGGTGACGCTCGAATCGGAGGCGGCCGAGGCGCTGCTCGGGGGCCTCGGCAAGCCGCTCACGCGTGTCGAGGCCGTCGATGCGCCGCCGCTCGGCGCCCACGCGTCGGAGATGTCGCCGCCGAGCGTGGATGTCGTGCTCGACGACGCCGCGTTCGGCGAGGGCGGGCCCGCCACGACGTTACGCTCGCGTATCATGCCGAGCTCGGCTTCGCCCGAGCCCACGACGCCCGAGCCCACGAGGCCCGAACCTCTGCCGGAGGTCTCGCCCGAGGCCGCGCCGATCGAGCTGCGGAGCGATCCACCCGCGGCCTACGCAGAGGCGACGTTGCCCGAGGATCGATCGTTCACGCGGCAAGAAGAGTCCGTGCCGCGGGTGATCATCCACGAGCCCGCGCCTCCGTCCGTCGCGCCGGCGACGACCCCGAGCCCGCAAGTCGAAGGTATCGTCTCCGCGCCCGCGCCGCGGATCAGCGTGGTGCCGGCCGAGCCCTCGGCGCCCTCCGCGTCGCCTCGCGCGTCCTCGCCGCCTCCCGAGCCCGTCGCGTCGCCCGAGACGCCGCCGGCGGTGGAGACATCGCCGGCCGTGCGCCACCGCGACGTGGGCGACGCGATGCTCGCCTCCAAGGATCACGAGGGCGCGCTCGGCGAGTACCGCAAGGCGCTCGGCCACCTCGCGCCCGGGGATACGGAGGAGCGCGCCGAGCTCTACGTTCGCCTCGCGACCGCGAAGTGGGGACAGGAGAAACGCAAGGAGGCGATCAGCAACCTCGACAAGGCGCTGACCCTGCGCCCCGAGTACCGCCCCGCGCTCGAAGCGCTGGTCGTGCTGAACGTGGCCGAGCGCGATTTCCGCGCCGTCCACGCCGCCGAGGAGCGCCTGCTCGCGACCCTCACGAGCGAGACCGAGCGCTTCGAGCACCTGATGGAGTTCGGCGAGCGCTGGGAGAGCATCGGCTCGGATCCCGGCCGCGCGCGGACCTCGTTCGAGCGCGCCCGCGACATCCGCCCCGAGGATCTCCTGGTGCTCGGCAAGCTCCGCCGCCTCTACGAGCACGCGAGCGAGATCGACAAGGCCATCGAGACCCGCCGCCGCATCGCCGAGCTCACGCCGGTCCCGCGTGATCGCGCCGCGACCTACCTCGAGCTCGCGACGTATTGCCAGGACATCGACCGCGAGGAGCTGGCGATCGAGATGCTCGAGCTCGCGATCGACAGCGACTCCAGCATGCTCGAGCCGCTCGACACGCTCGCGCGGATCCTCTCGGAGCGGCAGGAGTGGAGCCAGCTCGAGGCGATCTACCGGCGCGCGCTCTCGCGCCTCGACAGGCTCCCGCAGGGCGAAGCGCGGCGCCGCGCGGCCTGGGAGATCGGGCGGCGGCTCGGCCTGCTCTTCCGTGATCACCTCGAGGATCCGACCGTGGCGCTCGCCTACTTCGAGCGCTCCGTCGACGAGCGGCCCGAGGATCTCGGCGGCCACCTCGTCGTCGCGGATCTCGCCCGCACGCTCGGCCGCCACGAGCGCGCGCTCGTGCACCTGCGTGACGCGGCGAAGCTCGATCCGCAGCGCGCCCAGTCGTTCCACGATCTCTTCGACGTGGCGCAGAAGCTCCGCCAGCCGGACGCCGCGTACGCGGCCGCCGTCGTGACCACGCACCTCGGCGTGGCCGAGTCCCGCGAGCGGTTCCTCCACGACGAGCACAAGCCGAACGGCGTCCCGCGTTTCCTGAGCGCGATGCCCGCCGAGGGCTGGGACCTCTTGCGCGACGAGCGGAGGGACACGCTCACCGAGGGCGTGCTCGAGGCGATCGCGAGCGCGGCGATCGCAGCCCGGCTCGAGCAGCTCGCCAGCGAAGGGAGGTTGCCGGCGCTGGATCCATCCCAGAAGCAGGACCTTCAACGCAGCACGATCTCGATCGTGCGTTCGTTCGCGTGGGGCAGCCATTTCCTCGGCGTGATGCCGCCCGCCGTGTACGTGCGCGAGGACGCGGCCGTGAGCCTCGTGGCGATCCCCGCCGAGGAGGCGACCGTGCTCGCGGGTCAGCACGCGCTGCGTGGTCGTACGCTCGCGGAGCTCGCGTTCCTCGTGGGTCGGCACCTCACGTATCACGTGGGCCATCACCGCCTGCTGCTCTTCTACCCGTCGCTGGAGGAGCTCAGCGCGTGTTTCGTCAGCGCGATCGCGATCGCCCTGCCGGACGAGCCGATCCCGGCGAAGGTGCGCGACGTGGTGCTCGCGTACAAGCCGCTCTTCGAAGCGCACCTCGACGAGGAGCGACGCGCGGCGCTGGAGCAAGCCGTCTCGGCGTTCGCCGGGGCAAACGTTCGTCCGGACCTACCCCGCTGGGCCGCGGCCGTGGAGCGCTGCGCGACGCGCGCGGGTTACATGCTCTGCGGGAGCCTGGAGGTCGCCTCGACGCTGCTCCGCGCGGAGCCGCGAGGCACGCTCGACGCGGAGACGAAGATCGTCGATCTGATCGGGTTCACCGTCTCCGAGGCACACGGGACGTTGCGCGAGGCGATGGGAATCTCCGTGCAGCCTTGAGGAAGGCGGGGGCGCGAGCCGCGCCCCCTGCCGAGATCACTCTTTGCCCTTGAGGTAGGCGAAGTACGCGTCGTGGCTCGGCGCGCGGCCGAGGAAGCGCGTGATCATCGTCCGCTCGTCCTCGCCGCCGCCCTTCGAGAGCACCTCGGTCCTCCAGGCGGCGGCCGTCGCCGTGTTGAGCAGGCCTTCCTTGCGGAAGCGCGTGAGCACGTCGCGCGAGAGGCTCAGGGCCCACTGGTAGCCGTAGTAGCCCGCGTCGTAGCCGATGAGGTGCCCGAAGCTCGACTGGAAGTGCGTCCCCTTCACGTACGGGAACACGTCCACCTTGCTCTGCACCTCCTCCACCACCTTCGTCGTGTCGAACGGCGCCTTGCGCGCGTGCATCTCCTGATCGAGCGACGCCAGGAAGAGCTGCCGCTGCGTCGCGAGCGCGAGCCCGAACGTGCGCGCCTTCGTCATCGACGTGAAGATCGCGTCCGGGATCTTCTCGCCCGTCTTGTAGTGCTTCGCGAACGTGTCGAGCACCTCGCGCGACCACGCCCACTCCTCGAACATCTGCGACGGCGCCTCCACGAAGTCGCGCACCGCGTTCGAGCCCGAGTACGTCGCGAGCTCCGAGCGCGTGAGGAGCTGGTGCAACACGTGGCCGAACTCGTGGAAGAACGTCGTCACCTCGTCGTGCGACATCAGCCCCGGCTGATCACCCGTCGTCTTCGGGAAGTTGCACACGAGCGCCGCCATCGGCTGCTGCCACGTCCCGTCGGACAGGCGCTTCGCCGTGCGCACGCCGAACATCGCCGCGTGCTTGTACTTGTCGGCCCGCGCATACAGATCGAGGTAGAACTTCCCGATCTTCTCGCCCTTCGACCACACCTCGTACGCGGTCACGTCCGGGTGCCACGCGTTCGCCGGTACCTCGCGGTACTCGAGCCCGTACATGCGCGCGGTGATGTCCATCAGGCCCTTCTTCACCGCGCCGATCTCGAAGTACTCGCTGAGCGCTTGCGAGTCGAAGTTGTACTTGGCCTTCCGGACCTTGTCCTCGAGGTAGTACCGATCGCCCGGGTAGAGGACGTCCGTCTTCTTCCCGCCGAGCCGCACGTGCTCCTTCTTGAGCTCCTCGAGCTCCGACTTCACCGGGTCCTTCAGCGCGGCCGAGAGGTTGTCGAGGAACTCGCGCACGTTCTTCCGGCTCTTCGCCATGCGCGGCTCGATCGCGTAGTCCGCCCAGGTCTCGTAGCCGAGCAGCTTCGCCTTCTCGGTCCGCAGCGCGAGCAGCTCCTCGAGCAGGCGCACGTTCTGCTTGCCGCCGCGGTTCGTGAACTTCACGTAGAGCTCGAGCGCGAGCTTGCGGTTCTTCGCGTACGTGATGAACGGGAAGTAGTCCGGGTAGTCCGTCGAGATGCGGACCTTCTTCTTGTCGTTCGCCTTGTGGCTCGCGACGTACTCCTTCGGCAGGCCCTCGAGCTCCTTCGGATCGACCTCGATCCACTCGGTCGAAGCGCCGATGTTCGACATGAACTCCTGGCCCTTCTTGGTGATCTGCGCGTTGAGCTCGCGCAGCCGCGCCTGCTTGTCCGCCGCGAGCTCCAGCCCGTTGCGCCGGAAATCACGCAGCACGTCCGCGAGCAGCCGCGCGCGCTCGCCTTCGAGCTTCTCGCCCTTCTTCGCGTAGGCCTGGATCACCGAGGCCACGTCCGCGTCGAGCCAGAGCGACGTCTGGAACGCGTCCGTCTTCGGCTCGCACGCCTTCGCCGCCTCGCGCACCGCCGCGTCCGGGTGCGCCACGCCCATCAGATACGGGAACTCGCCCGCGCTCATGAGCTCGAGGATCACGTCGTCGAAGCGGCCCACCGTCGACGCGAACGTGAGTTTTTCCGCTGGCGCGCCCTTCTGCGCCTTGATCTCTTCCGCGAGTGACTTCGCCTTCGCGAGGTGCTCGTCGCAGAGCTTGCGTGCGCCGTCCGGCGTCATCCCGACGGCGACCGGATCGAACTCCGGCTTCGGCGCGGGGGCGGGCGGCGTATCCGCGGTTTTTGCCGGCGTTTCGACGGCCTTGTCAGCCGCGACGACGTCCGCGTTCGGGGGCGTCACGGCTTCCGGCGTCGAGCCACCGCAGGCGAGGAGGACGAGTGCCAGCGAGACCAGGGGAAAGCTCGGGGTGCGCATCGAGCGCCCGTATACCACTGCCGCGGCCCGCCTGCGTTATCCTCGACGCATGCGCCTTTCGACTCTCTTCGTGCTTCTCTCGACCTTCGCGCTCTCCGCCTGCGGCGATCGTTCGCCCGAGGATAGCTGCGCCGTCATCTGCGAAAAAAGCGCCCTCTGCCAGCCCGGCTCGAGCGAGGCGGTCTGCACGTCCACCTGCATCGACCTCGCGAAAGACGACGCGTCCTACGCCACGTCCATCTCCCGCCAGGCCGACTGTTACGAGGAACAAGCCGACTACTACGAGGACGAGAAGGGCGTCTGTCTCGCCCTCGAAGGCGGCGCCTGCCAGGCCACGCCGGAGTGATTCGGCGCGCTCGTCACGGCTCGGACTGGAACGGATACGGCACGGCGCGCGGCGGCTCGAAGTTCTCTTTGATCACGCGCGGCGACGTCCAGCGCAGCAGGTTCAGCACGCTGCCCGCCTTGTCGTTCGTCCCCGATGCGCGCCCGCCGCCGAACGGCTGCTGCCCGACCACTGCGCCCGTGGGTTTGTCGTTCACGTAGAAGTTGCCGGCTGCGCGGCGGAGCGCGTTGCTCGCCTTCTCGACGAACACTCGATCCCGCGCGAAGACCGCGCCCGTCAGCCCGTACGGGCTCGTCTCGTCGCAGAGCGCGAGCGCCTCGTCTTCCTTGCCGTCCTCGTAGGGCCACACCGTGAGCACCGGGCCGAAGAGCTCCGTCTCCATGAGCGTGTGCTTCGGATCGTCCGTCTCCATCACCGTCGGCTCGATGAAGAAGCCCTCCGCGTCGCTCCACTCGCCGCCGCAGATCAGCCGCGCGTGGCCGCCTCGGCGCGCGTCTTCCACCGCGCTCGTGATCCGCGTGTAGGCCTTGCCGTCGATCACGGCGCCCATGAAGTTCCGGAAGTCCGCGACGTCGCCGACGCGGATCATCCGCGTGAGCTCGACGATCCGCTCCTTCAGCGCCGGCCACATCGACTTCGGCACGTACGCGCGTGACGCCGCCGAACACTTCTGCCCCTGGTACTCGAACGCGCCTCGCACGAGCGCGACGGCGAGCGCCGTCGGATCCGCGCTCGCGTGCGCGAAGACGAAATCCTTGCCGCCCGTCTCGCCCACGAGGCGCGGGTACGTCCGGTACCGATCGATGTTCTCGCCGACCTTCCGCCACATCCACCGGAACACCGGCGTCGAGCCCGTGAAGTGCACGCCCGCGAGGCTCGGGTGCTCGAAACACTGCGTCGTCACCTCGGCCGGATCGCCCATCACGAGGTTTATCACGCCGTCGGGCAGGCCCGCCTCGCGGAGCAGCGTCATGATCCAGTGCGCCGAGAGCAGCGCGTTCGCCGACGGCTTCCACACCACGGTGTTGCCCATGATCGCCGGCGCCGTGGGCAGGTTCGCCGCGATGGCCGTGAAGTTGAACGGCGTCGCCGCGAAGACGAACCCTTCGAGCGGCCGCGGCTCCATCACGTTCCACGTCCCGGGCGAGCTCTGGGGTTGCTCCGTCGCGATCTGACGCGCGTAGGCCACGTTGAAGCGCAGGAAGTCGATGAGCTCGCAGGCCGCGTCGATCTCCGCCTGATACGCGGTCTTGCTCTGTCCGAGCATCGTCGCCGCGTTGAGCAGCGGCCGGTAGCGCGTCGCGAGCAGCTCCGCCGCGCGCAGGAACACCGCCGCGCGCGCCGTCCACGGCATCTCGCCCCAGACCTTCTGCGTGGCGAGCGCGGCGTCGATCGCCTGCGCCACGTGCTCGCGCCCTCCCTCGTGCGCCCGCGCGAGCAGGAGGCTCCGCTTGTGCGGCGCGCGCACGTCGACCAAGTTGCCCGTGCGGACCTCGCGACCGCCGATCACCATCGGGATCTCGATCGTCTCGCCGGACATGCGCGCGAGTGCGGCCTTGAGATCCGCGCGCTCGGGCGTACCTGGAGCGTACGAACGCACCGGCTCGTTGACGGGAAGGGGCGTGTTCACGATCGCGGCCTGCATGGCGCGCGAGTCTACCACTCGGATCCGCGATGGCGCTTCCGCGCCGTGCGTCGGTTCGTGCCGTCTTCCCGGAGCTCGCTATTCTCCAGGGAATGCAGATCCACCGTGCTCCGCCCGAAGCGATCCTCGACCCGACCACCCAGAGGCCCCGGTTCGGCACGTACGCCGGGGGCCTGCCGCCCGTCGCCTTCGGGGCCGCCGCGAAGAACCCGTTCACCCGCCTGCGCCGCGAAAAGCGCTGGTTTTACGTGACCCTCGCCTCGGACGAGCTCATCTGCGCCGTCGCCATCATCCGCCTCGGCTACGCCTCCAACGCCTTCGCCTTCGTCGTCGATCGTCGCGAGGGCCGCGCCGTCTGCGACGAGACCACCATGGGCCCGCCTTTTACGGCCTTCATCGGCGACAGCGGCGGCGAGGGCTGCCTCGCCTCCTACCACCTCGGCAGCAGCCACCTCTCCGTCTCGCGGCCGATCGGACAGAGCGATTACGTTGTCGATGTACGAATGCAAAATTTCGAGCTCCAGGCGCGGCTCGGCACCACGAACGCTCCGCCTGCGCTCGGCGTCGTCGCGGCGCTTCGCGAGGACCTGTTCTCGACCACGGAGAAACGCGCGCTCCTCTCGGTCGACGGAACCCTCGTCGCCGGAGGCCGCAGGTACACGCTCGAGCACGCGCTCGCCGGCTACGACTTCACGGCGGGGCTGCTCGAGCGGCACACCGCGTGGCGCTGGGGCTTCGGCCTCGGCCGCACGTCGGACGGCAAGCCCATCGCCTTGAACCTCACCGAAGGGTTCGTCGGTGATCGCGAGTGTGTCGCGTGGATCGACGGCGAGATCGTGCCGCTCTCCGCCGTCCGTTTTTCCTTCGACCGCGAACGACCTCTGTCCGACTGGCAGGTCCGCGCGCCCGACGAGGGCGTCGATCTGCGCTTCTCACCGAGCGGCCTCCACGCCGAGCGCCACGACCTCGGCATCGTCCGCTCGCGTTTCCTCCAGCTCGCGGGCGAGTTCTCGGGGCGGATCCTGGTCCCGGGCCGCGAGCCGATCACGATCGAGCGGCTCGCGGGCGTCACCGAGGATCAGGACACGTACTGGTGAGAGGTCAGGAGACCTTCACGCCCTTGTCTTGCAGGAGCTTCACGAAGCCGGCCTCGTCGAGGAGCACCGTCCCGTATTTCTTCGCCTTCTGCGCCTTGCTCGATCCCGAGTCGGCCTCGGCGCTGACGAGGTACTGAAGCTCCTTCGTCACGCCCGAGAGCACGCGCCCGCCGTTCGACTCGACGAGGTTCGTCATCTCGCCGCGCGGACGGCTGAGCGCGCCCGTGAAGCAGAACGACATCCCCGCGAGCGGCCCCTCCTGCTCCTGCGTCACGGGCACGATGCCCTGCGCGATCAGCCGCTCGATCTCGGCTTTGCGGCCCTGCAGCCCGCGCACGATCATGCCCGCCTTGATCGGACCGAGCCCCGAGATCCCCGCGAGGTCCGCCTCCGTCGCCGCGAGCAACTTCTCGATCGTCGTGTACCCCGCCGACACGAGCAGGCGCGCCGTCTGGATGGCGAACCCCTCGATGCCGAGCGCGGCCAGGAACACGGGCAGCGTCAGCGGCAGGCGGCTCGTGAGCTCGTCGAGCACCTTCTTCGCGATCTTGTCGCCGCGCCGCTCGAGGTCCGCGATCTGCTTCGGCTTCAGCTTGTACAGATCCCCCGGCTCCTTCACGAGCTTCGCCTCGACGAGCTGCTCGATCAGCTTGTCGCCCCACTCGAGCGCGCCGATCGCGTCGATCCAGTTGTGGATCCGGCCCTCGACGAGGGCGGGGCACTCCTGGTTCCTGCAGAGCAGGTACTCGCCGCTCGTCACGAGCTCCGCCGCGCAGCGACGGCATTTCGTCGGAGGTTGCTCCGTCTTGCCGCCCTTCTCGACCACCTCTTCGACGTACGGGATCACGTCGTTCCGGCGCGACACCAGCACCTCGTCGCCCACGCCGATCCCGAGCGCGCGCACGTTGCTCATGTTGTGCAGGCTCGCGCGCTGCACGACCGCGCCCGCGAGCTCCACCGGCTCCACGATCGCGACGGGCGTCACGCGCCCGCTCGGCCCCGTGTCCCAGAGGATCTCCACCACCTTCGACACCTTCGCCTGCGACGCGAACTTGAACGCGATCGCCCCGCGCGGCCGCCGGTTCACCTCGCCGAGCAACGTCTGCGAGGCCGTCGAGTTCGCCCGCACCACGAGCCCGTCGATCTCGTAGTCGAGCCCCGCGCGGATCTCCGACGAGTACTTCCGGTAGAACCCGAGCACGTCCTTCAGCGTGCCCTTCGCGGTCCACGGCGTGCCGAAGCCCTGCTTGCGCAGGAACGTGATCTTCTGCTCTTCGGTCGTGACGTCGAGGTGATCGGCCACGTCGTAGAACAGCACCGTGAGGTGCTCGCAGCCCTGGCCGTCGAAGCGCTTCGACGTCCCTGCGGCGGCGTTGCGCGGGTTCGCCACGCCCGGGAACGACTTCTTCATGTCCGACAGCTTGAGGATGATCTCGCCGCGCACGCTCAGCGTGAGCTTCTCCTTCAGCCTCTGCGGCACGCCGCGCATGCGGGCCACGTTCGGCGAGATGCGCTCGCCCATGATCCCGTCGCCGCGCGTGATCGCGTCGGCGTACTTGCCGTCGCGGTAGATCACCTCGATCGAGATCCCGTCGAGCTTCTCCGCGACGAAGAGGTCGTCCGAGATCGCCTCGCCGCCTTCCTTCACCACGAGCTCGTCGCAGCGCGCGGCCCAGGCCTCGAGCTCGGCCTCGTTCACGACCTTGTTCAGCGAGCCCATGGGGATCTCGTGCCGAGCTTTTTCCCACTCGGTCACGGTCACGGGGGCGCCGACGCGGGCCAGCGCCGGGTGCGTCGGGTCGAGGTCGCGCAGCTCGTCCTCGAGCGCGTCGTAGGCGGCGTCCGAGATGTCGGGTTTGCCGGCGTAATAACTCGCGCGGTAACGCTCGATGCGCTCGGCGAGCTCGTCGATCCGCGCTCGCACGGCCGGATCCGGCTGTTTGTCCCAGCCGTGGTGCAGGTGCGTCATCCTCGTGTCCTCCCTCGAATCGTCACTCGAACACCACCTCGCCGCGGCGCGCGGCGGCGAGTATGTCGTCCATCCCCATCGCGAGCGGCGCGGGCAGCTCGTCGTCCACGAACAGCCGCGCCTCGCGGATCTCCAGCCGGTTCTTCGGCGGCTTCTTCGGCTCGCCCACACGCGCCGAGACCACGATCGTCACGGCGTGGAACCGAAGGTCGCGATCCGGCCGCGAGAACACGCCGACGATCTCGCCGATCGTGACGTCGTCGACGCCCGCTTCCTCGTCGAGCTCGCGCACGACCGTCGTTCGCAGTGTCTCGCCCCACTCGACCGTGCCTCCGGGCAGCGCCCAGGTCCCCGTGTCGGCGCGCCGGATGAGCAGCCACCTGCCGTCCTCCGTCCGGGCGGCCACGGCCACGCCGACCACGGGCCGCTTGAGGAGGTGCCGCACGATCTCTTGCGCCACGCCGAGAACCGACCGCGGCAGGTACGAGAGGGGCCCCATGCGGCGCGCAGAATAGCGACCCGTCCGAGGTCGGGAAGGGGCATGCTCCACGCCCCCGTCGATTTCTGTGGACGATCCGCGAGGTCGACACGCACGCGGACCACGCGGGAAGGGTAGGCTAGCCTTCCCCGCATGCGTGAGCCTGTCGTCGTCGCTGCCGTGCAGATGAACAGCCAGGCGGACCTCGCCGAGAACCTCGGCCGCGCCGAGCGCCTCGTGGCCGAGGCCGCCGCCCGCGGCGCGCAGATCGTGGTCCTGCCCGAGAACTTCGCCTTCATGGGCGGGGACGACGACGAGCGGCTCCGCGTCGCCGAGGATCTCGACGCCCACGAGGGAGGCCGGATCCGCAGCTTCCTCGCGGAGAACGCCACGAAGCACGGCCTCTGGATCCTCGCAGGTGGCCTGCCCGAGCGCTCGCCCGATCCGAAGCGCGTCCACAACACCTGCGCCGTCGTCGCGCCGTCAGGCGAGATCGTCGCGCGCTACCGCAAGATCCACATGTTCGACGTCGAGGTCGGCGACGGCCAGCGCTACCGCGAGTCGGCGTCGTGTATGCCCGGCGAGCAGCCCGTCGTCGTCGAGGCACGAGGGGCGCGGATCGGCCTGTCGATCTGCTACGACCTGCGCTTCCCGGAGCTCTACCGCGAGCTCGTCTCGCGCGGCGCCGAGGCGCTCATCGTGCCGGCAGCGTTCACGCTCGCGACAGGCAAGGATCACTGGCACGTGCTGCTTCGAGCGAGGGCGATCGAATCGCAGTGTTACGTGATCGCAGCGGCGCAGTGGGGCATCCACCCGAAGGGGCGCAGGACCTACGGGAAGTCGTGCATCGTGGACCCGTGGGGCGAGGTCGTGGCGCAAGCATCGGAGGGGGAAGGGGTCGTCGTGGCCACGCTCGATCCGCGCTACCTCGAGCAAGTCCGCGCGAGCTTGCCGTCGCTCCAGCACCAGAGGATCGGCGCGGCGTCGCGCAAAGCTTGAGGTGACTCCCGGAGTCGGCGTACCTTCCCGGATCGTGGGACGTTCTCGCCTCGGGGTCGTGTTCGCGGCGCTGCTCGCAGGTTGCGCCGGTGGCAGTGGTCCGCCCGTCGCAGAGGGGCCAGAGAAGCCGTCCCTCGACGCAAACAACCCCGCCGAGCCCGAGCTCACGGGCGCAAAGAAGAAGCTCCAGGGGACGTGGGAGATCGTCCGCTACACGTCGGACCACCCGATCCCGAACGAGGCGATGCCCTTGATGGCGGACCTCTTCGAGTCACTCCGCATCCGGTTCGAGCAGGACGCGCAGAGCGTACGAACCTCGAAGACCCCCGACGAGAGCGCGCCCTACCGCATCGAAGGCGAGTCCGGCGACAGCTTCACCCTGCGCACGAGCGGAGGCATGTTCGACGGCGCAAAGTGCCGCTTCCTCGGCCTCGACGAGTGGGAAGTGACCGATCACGGAAAGGCCTGGCCCGGCGTGAGTGTGCTCCGCAGGGAGCGCTGAGCTGGGGCTTCGCCCCAGACCCGACCAGGGGTTGTCCACCCCTGGACCCGGACCAGGCACGGCCTGGACCGAGGGTGCGAAAACCGCGCGATGCGCGGCTTTCGCAACGGGCCCGCGTCAAGACCGGCGACGACTTTGCCAGTCGAGACGGCAGGGCTGACGTCTCGGCTGCGGGGGGAGGGATGGCAACGCGGGCGTGGTCTTGTTACGGGCCTGTTGGATGAACTGCGCGTTGCGCAGTTCATCCACCCTCGGTCCAGGCCGTGCCTGGTCCGGGGTGCAGGGGGTGGACAACCCCCTGCTGGGGTGCGGGGCAACGCCCCGCGCTCTCACCGCTTCGACAGCAGAGCGCGCAGCTCGGCGGGCCTGCGGAATCCGATACGGCGGGCGACGTCGCCTTCGCTCATGCCTTCGGTGAGCAGCTCGCGGGCCTTCTGGGCGCGCACCTCATCGTAGAAGACGTGAGGGGAGCGGCCGAAGGCGGCGCGGAACTGGCGTGCGAAGTGGAACTCGGACAGGTCGAGGTCCAGGGCGACTTCGTACGAGCGGATGCGTTGGCCGGCTTCTGCGGCGGCTTTGATGCGCTCGCGGGCCACGCGCATGCGCTCGGGCGTGCTCTTCGGGATGATTTGCGACGGCTGCGGCGCGGGGATGCGGGGCAGCGTCTGGGTGATGGGGGCCTGGCGGACCGCAAATGGCGGCATGGGCGAGGCCGAGGTGTGAAGGGCGGCGGAGGGTGCGTTCAGCATCGTCAAAGGAAGCGCATCGCTCACGGGAACCTCTCCTTGCCACGGGGAATCTCGCCGCTGATGCGGCGCCGTGACGGCATCTCGCTTCCTGCCTTTGCAACCCTTGGGCCGAAGGGTGGGTGCGGCCGTGACTGGTATCAATATTTACCATGTAGGCGTACCAATCTCTCGTGCACATACGATGGGCCGTGGGTTCAGCATCTGTCAGCGGGATGGCGGAAATGGCCTTGGTGCCGGGATTTTGCGCGGTTCTCGTGGATCCTTGGGTTTTTGGAAGCTGCGGGCGAGCATCCTTCTGACCCTTGCGCCGTCTATCTGGGGCCCTAAGGCTGCGTATGAGCGGCTCGATCTCGTGTTGCGCCGAGTCTGCTCAACTCGCGCAGGTTCGGCGCCGGATGATCGGGTTGCGCTGATGCGGGGTGCGGGGCGGGGGCGCGCGTGTGCCCGGACGCACGACGATGGCGCGGGGACGAACGCGGGATGTGTGGGGACGGGGAAGGGGTGGGGGGCGGATCAGACGTCGATTTCGGCCGTCTGGGCTCGGTCCATGATGAACCGGAAGCGTGCCGATGCGTCTTTGCCCATCAGCTCGTTCAGGATGCGGTCGGTCTCGAGCTCGCCTTCGATGACGACGCGCAGGGCGCGGCGGCGGCGGGGGTCGAGGGTCGTGGCCTTGAGGTCTTCGGCGGGCATCTCGCCGAGGCCCTTGAAGCGGGAGATTTCGGGCTTCTGGCCCTTGGGCAGCTTGACGAGGATGCGGTCGCGCTCTTTTTCGTCGAGGGCCCAGTGGGTCTCTTTGCCGGCGTCGATCCGGTAGAGCGGGGGTTGGGCGAGGTAGACGTGGCCGCCGCGGATGAGGCCGGGCAGGTGGCGGTAGAAGAACGTGAGCAGCAGCGTGGCGATGTGCTGGCCGTCGCTGTCGGCGTCCATCAGGAGGAAGATGCGGCCGTAACGTAGCTTCGAGGCGTCGAAGTCCTTGCCGAAGCCGCAGCCGAGGGCGCTGACGATGTCCTGGAGCTCCTTGTTCGAGAGCACCTTCGACGTCGAGGCTTGCTCGGCGTTCAGCACCTTGCCGCGGAGGGGCAGGATCGCTTGCGTGCGCCGGTCGCGGCCTTGTTTCGCGGAGCCGCCGGCGCTGTCGCCCTCGACGATGAAGAGCTCGCTCTCGTTCGGGTCGGTCGAGCTGCAGTCGGCGAGCTTGCCGGGCAGGTTCAGGCGGTGCGAGATCGCGGTCTTGCGGACGACCTGCTGCGTCGCTTCGCGGCGGGCTTCGCGGGCGCGGGCGGCGAGGATCGCGCGCATCACGATCGCCTCGCCGGCCGTGCCGTTCTCGAGCAGCCATTGCTCGAGCGCGGGGCGCACGATGCCTTCGACGGCGGGGCCGGCCTCGGGGTTGTTCAGCCGGTCCTTGGTTTGTCCCTGGAACTGCGGCTCTTGGATGTAGATCGACAGGAGGCCGACGATGCCCTCGCGGATGTCCTCGGCCGTGAGGGTCACGCCCTTCGGCTGGATCTTCTTGGCCTCGATGAAGGCGCGTACGGCCTTGACGATCGCGGTGTTGAAGCCGCTCTCGTGCGAGCCGCCGGAGTGCGTCGGGATGCCGTTCACGTAGGAGCGCAACGACTCGTCGGGCGACTCGGTCCAGAGCAGCGCCGCTTCGAGGCGGATGTTGTCGGCGTCCTTCGCGATGTGGAACATCGACGTGTGCACGGCGGGCTTGCCCCGCTGCGTGACGAGCTTCGGCAGGTAGTCGGCGATGCCGTTCGGGTGGACGAGCTCGATCGCCTCGCCCGTCGCCTGGTCCTTGAAGACGATGAGCAGGCCGCCGTGCAGGTAGGCCTTCGCTTCGAGGCGCTCCTTGACCGTGTCCGCGTCGAACGACGCTTTGTCGCCGAAGATCTCCGGGTCGGGGCGGAAGTGCAGGATCGTGCCGTGCTTGCGGGTCGCGGCGCCGCGCTTGAGTTTGCCCGTGGGGATGCCTCGGCTGAAGGCCTGCACGTGCTCGTGACCGTCGCGCAGGACCTTCACCTCGAGCTCGACGGAGAGCGCGTTCACCACGCTCGAACCCACGCCGTGCAGGCCGCCGGAGACCTTGTAGTTCGAGCTCGCGAACTTGCCGCCCGCGTGCAGCGTGCAGAGGATGAGCTCCAGCGCGGGGCGGTTGTACTTCGGGTGCACGTCGACCGGGATGCCGCGGCCGTCGTCGGTGATCGTCGCGCCGCGATGATCGGCGTCGAGCGTCACCTCGATGCGCTTGGCGTGGCCGTTGATCGCCTCGTCGACCGCGTTGTCGACGATCTCCCAGAGCAGGTGGTGGTAGCCGCGCGTGTCGGTCCCGCCGATGTACATCGCGGGGCGCTTGCGCACGGGCTCGAGGCCCTCGAGGACCTCGATGTCCTTCGCGGTGTAGCGGGATCCGGAGGTAGGCTGCGGGGTAGCGGTTGCCATGGCTCAGCTCTCCTCTTCGGTCGACTTGCCGAGGACCGGCGTGGCGACGGGGGGCGGGACGACGCGGACGATGCGGTCCTTCTTCGCGGGGAAACACTGGCGGCCGAACTCGCCGCGCGCGCCGCGCATCTTCTCCACGCTGTCACGGAGGATCTTCCCCTTCTCGCTCTCGACCTCGACGTGCTCGTCGAGCGACGCGCCCACCACGCGCTCGCCCTCGTCGAGCTTCATCACGGTCGAGCCCTTGCCCGCGCCGGAGAGGACGCCGATCTCGTCGACGGGCACGCCGAGCGCGAAGCCGTTCGTCGCGACGAGCGCGACGAAACCGTGCGAGGGCGGCAAGAGGACCGCGAGCACCTCGTCGTTCTCGCCGAGCTTCGCGAACTTGCGGCCCGCGCGTGTGCTCGGCTCGCGGTGCTGCCGGAGCGAGAAGCGGAAGCCGAGGCCGCCGCGGGTGAGCGCGAGCGCGAAGGGCGGCTCGGGCTCGACGGCCCCCTCCGTCGGGGCGCGGAGCTCCTCGCCGAGGGCGCGCGGATCGAGCGACATCATCGCCACCATCCGCTCGCCGTCCGCCATCTTGAAGAGCTTCTGGACCGGATCGCCGTAACCCGTCGAGGGCGGGATGTCGTGGATGCGGCAGACGTAGCAGGCGCCGAGGTTCGAGAAGAACGCGACGGACGAGCGCGTCGAGCCGGCCACGGCCGCGAGCACGCCGTCGCCCTCGCGCAGGCGCGTCGCCGACGGATCCTTGAGCTCCCGGACGCGCTTCACCCAGCCCTGGGAGCTCAGGACGACGTTCGCGTCCTCCGCGACGATGAAGTCTTCGGCCTGGAACTCCGGCTCGTCGACCGCGCCCATGACCTTCGTGCGGCGGCGATCGCCGTACTTTTCCTTCATCTGCGCGAGCTCGTCGCGCACGATGTCCCAGCGCTTCGTGTCGCTCTTCAGCACGCCTTCGAGGCGCCCCGCCTCCTTGCGTTTGTCCCCGAGCTCCTTGCGCACGACCTGGATCTCCAGCCGCGCCAGCCGGTAGAGGCGCAGCTCCAGGATCGCGTCCGTCTGCTCGTCCGAGAGGTTGAAGCGCTTGATCAGCTTCGCCGCGGCGTCCGCCTTGCCTTCGCTCTTGCGGATGATCGCGATCACCTCGTCGAGCGCGTCGAAGACGATCTCCAGGCCCTCGAGGACGTGGATGCGCGCCTTGAGCTCGCCGAGGTCGAACTCGAGCCGCCGCGTCACGGTCGAGTACCGGAACGTCAGGAACTGGTTCAGGATCTCGTCGAGCCCGAGGCGCTTCGGCGCGGCGACGTCGGGGTTGTCCGTGGGCACGAGGCAGGTGAGGTTCACCGGCACGTGCACCGCGAGCGGCGTGTGCTTGTAGAGGTACGCCATCACGAGCTGCGGATCCGTCCCGCGCTTCGTCTCCAGCACGATGCGCACGATGTCCGTCGACTCGTCACGCACGTCGAGCAGCGGCGGCAACTTCTTCGAGATGATCACCTCGGCGATCTTCTCGACGATCGCCTTGCGCTCGACGCCGTACGGGATCGACGTGATCACGATGAACGAGGGGCCGCGCTTCGAGTCGTCCTCCTCCTGCTTCCACTCGCCGCGCAGCTTCAGCGAGCCCTGGCCCGTCGTGTAGACGGCCTCGAGCTCCTCCTTCGTCGCGTGGAGCTGCCCGCCGGTCGGGAAGTCCGGGCCCTTGATCTTCTTCAAGAGCCGGCTCACCGGCAGGTCCCGCTGGTTCGAGAGCTCGATGCAGGCGTCGAGCACCTCCATGAGGTTGTGCGGCGGGATGCTCGTGGCCATGCCGACCGCGATGCCCTGCGAGCCGTTCACGAGCAGGTTCGGGAAACGCGCCGGCAAGATGACGGGCTCGCTGCGCGTGCCGTCGTAGTTCGGCCGCCACTCCACCGTGCGCTTGCCGAGCTCGCCGAGCAGCTCCATCGCGAGCGGCCGGAGCTTCGCCTCGGTGTAACGCATCGCCGCGGGCGCATCGCCGTCGATCGAGCCGAAGTTGCCGTGACCCGCGACGAGCGGCGCGCGCATCACGAAGTCCTGCGCGAGCCGGACCATCGCGTCGTAGATCGCGACGTCACCGTGCGGGTGGTACTTACCCATCACGTCACCGACCACGGCCGCGCTCTTGCGGAAGCGCCCGTCGGGGGCGAGGTGCAGGTCGTGCTGCATCGCATAGAGGATGCGGCGCTGCACCGGCTTCAGGCCGTCGCGCACGTCGGGCAGGGCGCGGGACGTGATGACGCTCAGCGCGTAGTTGAGGTACTTGCGTTGCGCCTCTTCCGCGAGCGACGTGTCGGGCACCGGCGGCGGCGGCGGCGGCTCACTGCCGCCCGGTGTCTTGGGGGCGCGCCGAGGCCTCTTCTGACCACCCTCACCATCGAGGGGAAACGGGACCTGCTGGGCAGGGGGCACGGGCGTTATCTCCAGGGGTGGGGAGGCCACGCGCCGCCGCCACGGCGAGCGCGCGTCCCCCCAGGGATCGACGGTGTACCCGCGTTCAGTGGCCGCAGGCAGGGATGCCATTACCCACGGAGCGCCGATCGGTCAAGCCACGGCGCGCAGGGACGGCTCCGGGCCCGCCGGCCGTGAAAAGCGTTCTTCCGAGGGGATTCTACCGGCGAATCCGCGCCTCTGCCCCGTCGGTCGGGCGGCCCTCCGACGGACGATCGCGTCCCGGGCGCCTTGCCGTCCGGACATGGAACTGGAAAACCAACGGCTCCCACCTTGAGACCTCTGGCCCGCTGGGGTACGGGGAGCCGCCACTTGTACACGACGCCCGTTCCTCCCCGCCGCCTGCCGAGCCGACTCCGGATCCTCTGGATGCGCGCCCTCTTGGTCGTCTTCACGATCCTCGGGCTCTCGCCTCGGGTGGCCTTCGCGCAAGGGGGCCCGCCCGCGGGGACGCCAAAAGAGCCCGCGGCGGCGCAAGCTCCCGCAGCGGCGCAAGCGCCCGCGGCAGCGCAAGGCGACGAAGGCGACGAAGGCGAAGACGGGGACGCGGACGCGCCCGCGGCGCCGAACGGAAAGGGCGCAGCCGCGGCCGGCGCGAGCCCTGAAGAGGCCGCGCAGCCGGTGCCCACGCTCGCGCCCACCGAGGCCGAGCTCGCTCGCGGGCAGCCTGTCGCGCGCGTGGTCATCGCGGGCAACCGTCGCATCTCCGCGGACGACATCCGCGCCTACCTCGGCACGGCGCGCGTGGGCAAACCCTTCACGCCCGAAGGTTTGTCCCGCGACGTGCGCGAGCTCTGGGACTCGGGCTTCTTCGAGGACGTCGAGGTCGACCTCACCCGCCGCGACGACGGGGTCCACCTGCGGATCCTCGTGCGCGAACGTCCGAACATCAAGACGATCGAGTTCGACGGGAACCAGAACATCAGCGCCGAGGACTTGACGGAGGCGCTCAGCGTCGAGGTCAAGACCGGCACGATCCTCAGCTACAACGCGATCCGCCGCGGCATCCAGAAGCTGCGCGACAAGTACGCGGAGGAGGGTTACTTCCTCGCCGAGGTCTCGTACGAGACGGTGCCGCAGCGCGACAACGAGGTGCTGCTCCGCTTCAAGATCAAGGAGCACGAGCGAGTCACCGTCCGGCGCGTCACGTTCATCGGCAACAACAACATCCCGGATGCCGAGCTGCGCGAGGTGATGATCACCGGGCAGGGCAGCTTCTTCGACTTCGGCACCGGCGGCGCGTTCCGGCAGGACGCGTTCGAGCGCGACGTCCTCGTGCTCTCGGCGCTCTACTACGATCGCGGCTTCCTCTCGGTGCAGATCGCGACGCCGCGCGTGATGCTCACGCCGGATCGCACGGGCATCGAGGTGACGCTCACGATCAACGAGGGTCCGCGCTACCGCATCCGGCAGATGCGCGTCTACGAGCGTGACGCCGAGGGCAAGGAGATCGAGCCCATCGGCGGGCGCAGGCGCCTGCGCGAGATGGTCCGCGCGAAGAGCGGCGACTGGTTCAACCGCGCCGAGCTCGCCGCGGATCTCGGCCGGATCCAGACGATGTACCGCGACGAGGGTTACGCGAACGTGGAGGCCCCGCCCGCGACCGACCTCGATCCGGAGCGGCAAGAGGTCGACATCATCGTCGCGATCCGGCGCAACCAGCCGATCAAGATCGGGCGCATCGAGATCCGCGGCAACACGAAGACCCGCGACAAGGTCATCCGCCGCGAGATGGAGGTGCTCGAGGAGCAGCTCTTCAGCGAGTCGAAGCTCGAGCGCAGCAAGCGTCGCATCACGATGCTCGGCTACTTCGAGCGCGTCGACATCTCGACCGAGCAGGGCGACGACGCCGAGCACATCAACGTCAACGTCGAGATCGTCGAGAAGCCGACGGGCACGTTCCAGGTCGGCGCGGGCTTCTCCAGCATCGAGAACTTCATCGCGACGGCGCAGGTCCAGCAGCAGAACCTCTTCGGCCGCGGTCAGTCGCTCTCGCTGCAGGCGCAGATCTCGGGCCTCAGGCAGCTCATCGACGTCCGGTTCTTCGAGCCGTACCTCTTCGACACGCAGTTCTCCGCGGCGATCAGCGCGTACGACCAGCTCCGCGTCTACAACGACTTCTCGCAGACCTCGCTCGGCGGCGCGCTCACGCTCGGCTACCCGATCATCCAGCCCGAGCTCCGCGTCGCGCTCACGTACACCCTCGAGTCGAACCAGATCTCCACGCAGACGACGTCGACGCTCTTCGGCACCGCGGCCGCGGTGAACTTCTTCCAGAGCGTGCCGCTCGCGAACGTCTACAACGACGGCATCACGTCGAGCATCCGGCCGACGATCACCTACGACACCCGCAACAACCAGCTCTTCCCGTCGGCGGGTATCTTCATCCAGGGCTCGGTCGAGCTCGCCTCGAAGTACCTCGGCAGCGAGCAGCAGTTCGTCCGCTTCCGCAACACGGCGCGCTTCTACTACCCGATCCGCGACTGGCTCGTCTTCAAGGTGAACAGCGAGGCCGGCGTGGTGACGAGCCCCTCGCCCGAGGGCGTGCCCATCTTCGCGCGCTTCTTCCTCGGCGGCATCCTCGACCTGCGCGGCTTCCTCCTGCGCAGCGTCGGCCCGCGCCTGACGTTGAACCAGACGCTCGATCCGAACGCGCGTCCCTTCAACAACGGGACGAACATCGGCGGCAACCTGATGTACTACCAGAACGCCGAGCTCGAGTTCACGATCCTGGAGCAGGTCGGCATCCGCGGCGTCATCTTCACCGACCTCGGCAACGCCTGGAACCTCGAGCGGAACTACTGCGAGGCGAACCCGGCCTCGCCGTTCTCCGCGACGAACCCCTGCTTCACGCCGTCGTCGCTGCTCAACGTCCGCACCTCCTGGGGCGTCGGCCTGCGCTGGTTCTCGCCGCTCGGCCCGCTGCGCTTCGAGTACGGCTTCCCCTTCAGCCCGCTGCCCTACGAGCAGCCCAGCCGCTTCGAATTCACGATCGGCAACTTCTTCTGATCGGACGCGGCGCTCCGCCGCGAGCGGACCTTCCCCCCGCTCCGGACGGCCGCAACGCGCCTTTCCCGCGCCCTTCGGTTGCTCGTCCGCGTTCCTGTTGGTAGCTCCATGGACGATGCGCCCTAGCCCCCTCCCGTTCGTCCTGCCTCGGCCTGGCAAGGCCATCAGCGGGATGATGATCGCGATCACCGTCCTGTGGGTCGGCCTCGCGCTGAGCATCAACTGGGTGGAGGTCGGCGCGAGCGTCGCCCAGTTCATGGCTGGCACGACCTCGGGCGTGCTCCGTGGCCAGATCTGGCGCCTCTTCACGGCGCCGCTCTTCCACGACACGTCGAGGCCCGGGCACTTCCTGATGACGTTGCTCGGCCTCTACTTCCTCGCGCCCACGCTCGAGTCGCGCTGGGGCGCGCGGCGGATGCTGATCTTCCTGTTCGGCGCGGGTGCCTTTGCTTTCGCCACGCAGGTCGCCGTGGGCGCGCTCATCCCGAAGCTGAACGCGGCCGTGTGGTTCGGCGGGCTCGGCATGATCGAGGCCGTCGCCGTCGCGTGGGCGCTGCAGAACCGCGACTCGCAGGTGCGGATGTTCTTCGTGCTGCCGGTGTCGGCATACACGATGGTCGCGATCATCTTCGTGCTCTCCGTGCTGAACGTGATCGCGCTGAACCAGCACACGCCCGAGGGGCTCGTGACGCCGTTCGGCGGCATGCTGGCCGGCTGGCTCTTCGGGGATCGTTCGCCGCTCCGGCGCCTGTACCTGAAGCTTCGCCTGCGGCAGATCCAGGCGCAGACGGCCTCGCTGCGCGCCGAGGCTGCGGCGTCGGCTGCGGCGGCGCGCGCGCGCCGCGCGTCGGGGCCTCCGCTGCGCGTGATCGAGGGTGGCTCGAAGACGCCGCCGAAGGACAAGCGTTACTTGAACTAGTGCGCCGGGATCGTCGCGCAGGTGCGCACGTCCGCGAGCGTCTTTGCGTGTCTGAGGCACGAGAACTCGCCTGACGCGCGTGGCTTGCCGACGAGGTCACGCTTGCAGTCGGCGAGGAACGACTCCTCGAGCTTCTGCCCCTCGCTCTTCACGACGGCGACGGCCTTCTCCGCCGACGGGCTCGCCGCCTCGGGGAACTTGGCTTCTGCGGTCCAGAGCTCGTGCAGGTGCGCGCCCACGGCCTTGCAGTCGTCCTCGGTCACGTCACGCGCGCAGCCCGCCGCGAGGCCAACAAGGCCCGCCAGCACAAAGAGAACGAGGGGCGCTCCCCCTGCGAACGATCGCTTCGGAGCACCCCTCGTGTTCATGCTGGCAGTCTACGCGCTGCGGCGCGGACCGGACAAGCTCAGCTATCGATGAAGCTCTTGAGCTGCTTCGAGCGGCTCGGGTGGCGGAGCTTGCGCAGCGCCTTGGCCTCGATCTGCCGGATGCGCTCGCGCGTGACCTCGAAGTCCTGGCCGACCTCTTCGAGGGTGTGGTCGCTCTTCTCGCCGATGCCGAAGCGCATGCGGAGGACCTTTTCCTCGCGAGGCGTGAGCGTCTTCAGCACCTTCCGGGTCTGCTCGGCGAGGTTCATGTTGATCACCGCCTCGGCCGGCGAGATCACGCTCTTGTCCTCGATGAAGTCGCCGAGATGCGAGTCTTCCTCCTCGCCGATCGGGGTCTCGAGCGAGATGGGCTCCTTCGCGATCTTCAGGACCTTGCGGACCTTGTCGAGCGGCAGCTCCATCTTCTCGGCGATCTCCTCGGGCGTCGGCTCGCGGCCGTACTCCTGGACGAGGTAACGCGAGGTGCGGATGAGCTTGTTGATCGTCTCGATCATGTGGACCGGGATGCGGATGGTCCGGGCCTGATCGGCGATCGCGCGCGTGATGGCCTGCCGGATCCACCACGTCGCGTACGTCGAGAACTTGTAGCCGCGCTTGTACTCGAACTTGTCGACGGCCTTCATGAGGCCGATGTTCCCCTCCTGGATCAGGTCGAGGAACTGCAGGCCGCGGTTCGTGTACTTCTTCGCGATGGAGACGACGAGCCTCAGGTTCGCCTCGACGAGCTCGGCCTTCGCGCGCTCGGCCATGCGCTCGCCCTCGCGGATGCTCTCGTAGGTGCGGCGGATGGCCTCGACGTCGATGTTGAGCTCCTCCTCGACCTTCTTGAGCCCCTTCTGCGCGTTCTTCAGGGTGGACTCGAGGTCGAGCAGGTCCTCGCGCGAGACGTTCAGCTTCTTGGCGAGCCGCGCCTCGGCGAGCTTGTTGCCCTTCACCTTCACGAGCTCGCGCCGGAGCTCGGCCTTGCTCATGCCCGTGCGCTTCTCGATCTCGGTCGCGCCGGCCTCGGCCTTCTCCACCTTCGAGATGAGGCCCTTCAACTTCTGCACGATCTTGTCGATCGTCTTCTTGTTGAGGCGCATCTCCTCGAGCGTCGTCACGAGCTCGCCCGTGGTCAGCACGACCTCGGCGTCGAGCTGCTTGCGACGGCCGTCGGTCTTGACCTCCTTGCGCTCCTCGAGCAGGTCGGCCTTCTTCTTGTCGAGGCGCTTGACCTTGTCGATGAGGCGGATGATGCGGCGATCGGCCTCCTCCTCGTCGAACTCCTGGTCGTCGCTCTCGGCGTCCTTGATGAGCTCCTTGACGCGGATCTTGTGCTTCCGGAGCTTCTCGCCGAGGTCGATGATCTCGCGCACCGCGATCGGCGAGTCGAGGATGGCGGCGTTGACCGACAGCTCGCCGTTCTCGATGCGCTTGGCGATCTCGACCTCGCCCTCGCGCGTGAGGAGCGAGACGCTCCCCATCTTGCGCAGGTACATCCGGACGGGATCGTTCGACTTCGAGTAGTAGTCGACGTCCTCTTCCTCGCGGTCCTGCGTGACGACGAGCTTCTTGTCGCTCGCCTCCTCGTCCGCGATGCGCTTCGGCGCGATCTTCACCTGCGTCGCGCCGTCGACGATCTCGATGTCCTCGTCGCCGAGCGCGCCGACGACGTCGTCGAGCTGATCGGGCGAGACGTCCGCGGGCAGCGCGTCGTTCACCTCGTCATACGTGAGGAAGCCCTTCGTCTTGCCCGCATCGACGAGCTTCTCGAGCGCCTTGCGCGGATCCGACTTCCCCGCCCCATCCGGTGCCTGCGACCTCGTCCCGCGGTCCCCCCGAGCGCCGTGTGCGGCTCCGCCGCCACTCTTCCCCGCGCCCGATCCGCTTGCCCGACCCGCAGACTGCTTGGCCTTGCTCGCCATCCCATTCGCTCCACCGGGCCCACGTCGGGCCACGTGCTTCAAGGAACCAACCGAGAACAAATCCGTGATTCACGCCCGCGCAGCCATGCTCGATGGCGCACGGTTCGACAAACCGCGTCAGCCGAGCCCCAACTTGGCCTTCGCCTTGCGCTCCGCCTCGCGAAGCAGCGCCACTTCGCGCTCCACATCCCCCAGCGGCGCGACTCGTTGGAGCTCGTCCACCGTCGCGGCTTTCTCGCGTGACAAGCTCAAGCTTCTCAACTTCCCTGCGTTCTTTAAGAGCGTTGCCCTCGCCACATCGGCCGTCTCGAAGACGGGCGATGCGAGCCGTCCAGCCGCGAATGCTTGGATCGACGCCGGGATCTGCGCAAGAAATTCGTCGGGAATAAGTTGCGTTTCCGTCCCGAAGTACTGACGCACCGCGCCAGCGGCGAGCGCGAGATCACCATCGAGCACGTCAAGCGCTTCCATCACCTCTGGATCCTCAAGAAGACCGGGGTGGTCGAGCAGCGCGCCCAGGATGTGCCCTTGCATCTCGTGCGCCTGGGACCGTGAGCGTGCTCTGTAATGAGGCTCCGTGCTCTCGGCCAAGCTCTGAGCTTCGGGCTGCGACGAGCTGTCGTAACGTGTTGGCGCTGCGAGGCGCCGCTCGAGCTGCTGCGGATCGGCGAGCGCCACGCCATGGACGATGAGCTTCGCGTGGATGCGGCGCATCGCGTGGCTCTTCAAAATGCCGCGCTTGAGCGGATCTTTGAGCTCGGCGATGAGCGTCGCGACGCGACCGACGAGGGCGTTCGTGCCGTCCGGGGTGGCGTCGTTGAACCGGTCGATGTCGTCGTCGATGAGGTGCTGGTAGAGGTCCTTCGACGCCTTCACGAGGTTCTTCAGCGCGTCGGGCCCCTTCGTCCTCACGAAGTCATCGGGATCGACCTTCACCGGCAGCGTCGCCGCGAGCGCGTCGAGCTCGCCTTCGTTGCAGGGCACGCGACCCGCGAACGTCGCCTTGCGGCCGGCCGCGTCGCCGTCGAACAAGAAGACGACCTTCGGCGCGAAGCGCTTGAGGAGCCGCGCCTGGTTCGTCGTGAACGCGGTGCCGAGCGGCGCGACGACGTTGCAGACGCCCCGCGCGTGCAAGCTGAGGACATCAAAATTGCCTTCGACGAGGATCGCCTGGCCCTCTTGCCGGATCGCGTGCCGCGCCTGGTGCAGCCCGAAGAGGTGCTCGCCCTTCGTGTAGATCGGCGACTCGGGGCTGTTCATGTACTTCGCCGGCGACTCGCCCGACGTCGAGGGTTGGAGGGACAAGCGCCGCAGCTCGTCGGGCGTGGGCTCGGGCAGGCTCCGGCCGCTGAAGGCGATGACGCGGCCCTGCACGTCGGTCACGGCGAACATGAGCCGGTGCCGGAACCGATCGTAAAACCCCGTCCCCGTGCCACGCGCGACGAGCAAGCCGACCTTCTCGGCGACGACCGGCGAGACGCCCTGCCGCTTGAGGAAGTTCACGAGGCCGTCCCAGCCAGGCGGGGCGTATCCCACGCGAAACGCTTGCAGCGCGTCGGCCATGGGGCCCGTCGCCTCGCCCGTGTCGAGGCCGCGCCGCGCGAGCTCGGCGAGGGCGTGGTGCGCGAGCGGATGGGCGCTCGGGCCGCGCATGCTCTGCTCGAAGAACGTCGCCGCGAGGTGGCTGACGGCGTAGAGATCGTCCCGCGCGCGACGCGCTGCGTTCGCCTCGCGCCGCTCGGCCTCCGTCGCGGTCTCGACGATCTCCACGCCGCTCCGCTCGGCGAGGGCGCGCACCGCCTCGGCGAAGTTCATGCCCTCGACCTTCATGATGAAGTCGATGGCCGTGCCGCTCTCCTTGCAGCCGAAGCAGTGGAAGATGCCGCGCTCCGGGTTGACGTGGAAGCTCGGCGATTTTTCCTTGTGGAAGGGGCAAAGCCCGACGAACGACCGTCCGCGTCGCGTGAGACGGACGGTCTCGCCGACGAGCGACACGAGATCCGTGCGCTCCTTGACCCGCGCGATCGTGTCGGCGTGAATCATCGTCTACGGCATCAGGATACGACGAACGCGCCGATCGTCCCGAGCCTATGTCTCGGAGAACGAACCGGCGCGTCCGTACACGTGATGCAAACGTGATGCGTCGCGATGGGACGCTTCTTCAGGCCTCGGGGAAGGCCGAACCGGGCTTCTTGTGATCCGTCAGGCTCTCGTCGGGGGTCTGCCCCTCGACCATCTCCTCGACGGGCGGCGCTTCGGCGTGCTCCGCGATGAAGCGCGTGTCCTCACGCACGAGCGGCAGCGGCGGATCACCGATGAGCTCGAGCTGCGTGGCGAGCCACTGCTCCTCTTCGATGAGCGTACGACGCAACGGATCCGTGAGGTCGCCTTGCCAGTGGTCGAGCTCCGCGTCGACCTCCTTCAGGCGCAGGCGAACCCGGACGACGTCGACGTCGTCCTTGTTGACGTACTTCTCCGTGAGGAGAAGGGCCTTGTCGCCCACGACCTCGACGAACCCGTGGGCGACGGCGAGGCGATGCTCCTTGCCACCCTCGTGGTACGTGACGAGGCCGGTGCGCAGCGCCGCGAGCAGCGGCAGGTGGCCCGGCATCACGCCGAACTCACCCGCCACGCTCGGCGCGGTCACGTCCGTGACCTCCTTGCGCAGCGCGACGCCCGTGGGCGTCACGATCTCCAGCATGATGGTGTCGGCCATGATCAGGCTCGCTTGCCGCCCTCGGCTCGGGCCTTCACCTCGTCGATGCCGCCCGCCATGTAGAAGTCCTGCTCGGAGATATGATCGAGCTTGCCGTCGATGATCTCCTCGAAGCCCGCGATCGTGTCCTTGAGGCTCACGAGCTTGCCCTGACGGCCGGTGAACTGCGCGGCGACGAAGAAGGGCTGCGAGAGGAACTGCTGGATCTTGCGGGCGCGCTGCACGACGAGTTTGTCGTCCTCGCTGAGCTCGTCCATGCCGAGGATGGCGATGATGTCCTGCAGGTCCTTGTAACGCTGCAGGGTCTGCTGCACGCGGCGCGCGACCGAGTAGTGCTTCTGGCCGACGATCTGCGGGTCGAGCATCGTCGAGTTCGAGTCGAGCGGATCGACGGCCGGGTAGATGCCGAGCTCGCTGATCGCGCGCGAGAGGACGGTCGTCGCGTCGAGGTGGGCGAAGGCCGTCGCGGGCGCCGGGTCCGTGAGGTCGTCGGCAGGGACGTAGATCGCCTGCACGCTCGTGACCGAGCCCTTCGTGGTCGACGTGATGCGCTCCTGGAGCGCGCCCATCTCCGTCGCGAGGGTGGGCTGGTAACCGACGGCGCTCGGGATGCGGCCGAGGAGCGCGGACACCTCGGAGCCGGCCTGCGTGAAGCGGAAGATGTTGTCGACGAAGAGGAGCACGTCCTGGCCCTCCTCGTCGCGGAAGTACTCCGCGACCGTGAGCGCCGAGAGCGCGACGCGGGCGCGCGCGCCGGGCGGCTCGTTCATCTGGCCGTAGATCAGCGCGGCCTTCGAGATGACGGGCGCGCCGGACTCGAGCTTCGACTCGCTCATCTCGAGGAGGAGGTCGTTGCCCTCGCGCGTGCGCTCACCGACGCCCGCGAACACGGACACGCCGCCGTGCGCCTTCGCGACGTTGTTGATGAGCTCCATGATGAGCACGGTCTTGCCGACACCAGCGCCGCCGAAGAGGCCGATCTTGCCGCCTTTGCGGTACGGAGCGAGCAGGTCGATGACCTTGATGCCCGTCTCGAAGATCTCGACCTTCGTCGACTGATCGACGAACTTCGGCGGATCCTTGTGGATGGGCGCGAACTTGTCCGCGTTCACGGGGCCAGCCTCGTCCACGGGCGCGCCGACGACGTTCAGGATGCGCCCGAGACAAGCCGGGCCGACCGGCATCATGATCGGCTTGCCCGTGTCACGGACATCCATGCCCCGCACGAGGCCGTCCGTCGTGTCCATCGCGATGGCGCGCACGGTCGACTCGCCGAGGTGCTGCGCGACCTCGAGCGTGAGGTTGTCCGCCTCGCCCGAGATGCTCGGGTTCGACACCTTGAGCGCGTTCAAAATCCTCGGAAGCTGGCCCGCCGGAAAGTCGACGTCGACGACGGGGCCGATGACCTGGGTAATCTTTCCAACCGACATTGGGCGGGGCTCCTCCAGCGAAACGCCGTTACGACGAACGCGCGCCGCCACTACCACGGCGACCGAGGACTGTCGAGGGGTCCGGAGCGGATGAGCAGGGGTTTCTAGCGCTTCTTCGCCGCAATTCGGGCGAAATCCTCGACCGCCAGCGTCTCGCCACGCGCGTCGAGCGAGATCCCAGCCTCCGCGGCGTGCGCCTCGAGTTCGTCCTTGGACCAACCGTAGAGCGAGCGCCAGGCGTTGCGCAGCGTCTTGCGCCGCGCGCCAAACGCCGCGCGGACGGCCTCACGGAAGCTCTCCGTCTCCTTGGCCCGCGGCGGCCGATGCGGCGAGAGCACGACGACCGCCGAGTCGACGTCGGGGCGCGGATAAAACGCGCCGCCGCGCACCGTGAGCAAGCGCTTCACGTCGAAGGCGGCCTGCACGAAGACGGAGAGCGCGCCGTACGTCTTCGATCCAGGAGGCGCGAGGAGCCGATCGGCGACCTCGGCCTGCACCATGAACACCGCACGATCGATGCGATCGGCGAGCCCGGTCGCCCGCTCGAGCAGCGCGCCGGTGATCTGATACGGGAGGTTGCCCGCGAGCACGTGCGGGCGCGGGCCGACGAGCTCGGCCGCCCAGTCGACGGTGAGCGCGTCGGCCTCGAGGATCGAGAGGCGTCCCTCCGCGATCGGCGCCTCGAGCTCGGCCGCGAGCAGCGGGACGAGATCACGATCACGCTCGACCGCCACGATCTTCGCCGCGCGTTCGAGCAAGGGGCGCGTGAGCGCGCCGAGCCCCGGCCCGATCTCGAGCACGGTGCCGCCCGGCGGCGTCGTCGCGGCTTCGGCGATGGCGCGTGACGCGGAGACGTCGACGAGGAAGTTCTGGCCGAACCGCTTCTTGGGCGAGAGGCCGCGCGAGCGGAGGCGTTCGGCGATCGACATGGCAGGCTCGTGATCTCGGTAGACGTTCGTTGGTGTTCCAACCGTCGCGCGGACGGGCGACGTGCGGGCTCAGGTCGCGTTGGGGTCCGCGACGTCGGGGCGCTTCGTCGTGGTGGCGCGGATCTTGGTGACGCGCACGCCGAGACGGCGAAGGACGGTCTCGCTGCGGCGGACGGCCACGCGCGTTCGAACGAGCACGGCCTCGGCGGCGACCCCCGCGGCCTCCTCCCAGGCGGCCCGGCGCGACCCGTCGGCGACCTCCTCCGAGGGCGAACCATCCGCGCGTGTCGGCGGATCCCACGGCGGAAGCAGGGCCGGATCGAACTGCGGCATGGACCAGGTGACGGACGCCGAGTGGCGCGAGAGGCGGCGCAGGGCGTCCATGACGGGTTTTTCCTGCGCGATCTCGGAGGGCGCGGGCGCGACGACGTGCACGACGCTCGGCTTGGGTTTGCTCTTGACGATCTGCGCGAGGACCTCGGCGAGCGTGAAGCCGGACTCGTGGCGCTCGGCCTCCGCGCGTGCAGGCGACTCGATGCCGTAGGCCGCGAGGTAACGGCGGAGCGTTCGCTCGCGCGGGCTCCGGCCCTCGGGCGCGGGCGGCGCGAAGGGCGCGCGAGGGCGAACCGCGTCGGCGCGCGAGGCGAGGCGATCGAGGTCGCCGCGGCGCAGATCCGAGAGACCTCGCGCGTCGAGAGGACGCAGGTGCTCGAGGACGCGGACGGCCACGTCGGCCTCGTCGAGATCGCTGCGCGAGGCGTCGTGCGTGCCCGTCGCCGTGACGAGCAGGTGCGCGAGCTTCTGCCCATGCGCGGGGCCCTGGTCGGGCAGGACAAACGCGCGCACGGTCGACGCGTAGACCGCGAGCCCGACACGATCCCCACGCGAGAGGTACCGCGCGCAGATCGACGCGGCCTCGTCGATCGCGAGATCGAGGGGCGCGCGGCCGAGCGGGCCGGCCCAGAGCTCGACCGACGCGTCGAGCACGACCCACACGACGTCACGCTCCTCGCGCTCGAAGTCACGCACGAGCAAGTTCCCGCGCCGCGCGCTCGCCTTCCACGCGATGCGGCGGAACGGATCTCCCGGCCGATGCTCGCGCAGCTCGCGCAGATCGCTGCCCTCGCCGCGGGCGCGTCCGGGGCGCCCGCTCGACGCGAGCAGCTTGCTCCGTCCGCCGCGCGGGGAGGGGAGCCACGCCGCGAAGGGGCGCGGGAGGACCTCCACGCCGAAGGGGTTGGCGAAGGTGAGAGGTACCTCGAAGAGCCCGGGCGCGCCGTGGACCTCGAGCGCGAGCCCGTGCACGCCGTGTTGCCCCACGCGAGGCGCGTGCACGCAGACCTTCACCTTGAGGCGCCCGGAGGCCATCACCTCGCCCGCGGAGGGCTCGATCGTGATCTGGAGCTGCGACGAGGCGATGGGTCGGAGGCGCACGTAACGCGCGGCGAGGGTGTCGCGGTTGCGCACCTCGGCTTCGATCTCGATCGTGCTGCCGCGGCCGGTGCGCACGACGCGGCGCGGCCCGCTCCAGAGCATCTCGAAGCCGGCGGCGCGGATACGCGAGACCGAGACGAGCGTGACGGCGCGGGCGAGCGCCATCGCGAGCAGCATCGCCCCTCCCCACCCGACGATGGCAGGCTCGCGCGCGATGAGGCCGACGCCTGCGACCGAGATCGCGGCGATGCTGAGGTGCGCCGCCGTGCGCGTGGGGAAGAGCTGCATCGCTAGACCGGGCGCACCGCGCGCCGGTAGGCCACGCGCTGCACGGCGTCCTCGATGACCGCGTCCCGCGCGCGCGTGTCCCCCTCGGCCTCGGGCACGAGCACGAGTCGGTGCGAGAGCACCGACGTCGCCACGCCGCGCACGTCGTCCGGCGTGACGAACGGGCGCCCCGCGATCACGGCCGCGCTCTTCGCGGCCTGCACGAGGCCGAGCGTCGCGCGCGGCGAGGCGCCGAGCAGCACGCGCGCGTGCGTGCGTGTGAACGTGGTCAGGCCGACGCAGTACTCGTAGAGATCGTCCTCCACGTGGATCCGCCGCGCCATGCTCTGCAGTGAGAGCAGCTCGTCCACGCTGAGCACCGAGCGGGCGCGCGGAGGCTCGGCGTTGTGCGCGCGGAGCATCGCGACCTCGTCCTTCGCGCTCGGGTAGCCGATGGCGACGCGCACGAGGAAGCGATCGATCTGCGCCTCGGGCAGCGGGTACGTCCCTTCGAGATCGATCGGGTTCTGCGTCGCGAGCACCATGAACGGCGCGGGCAGCTCGAACCTGTCGCCCTCGATCGTCACCTGCCGCTCCTGCATCGCCTCGAGCAGCGCCGACTGCGTCTTCGCGGGCGCGCGGTTGATCTCGTCGGCGAGCACGACGTTCGCGAAGATGGGCCCCGGCCTGAGCGAGAAGGTGCCCTCCTTCGGCGAGAGCACGTACGTGCCGGTGATGTCGGCGGGCAGGAGATCCGGCGTGAACTGGATGCGCCGCACGGAGGCGCCGAGCGCCGACGCGTACGCCTTCACGAGCGTCGTCTTCGCGACGCCGGGCACGCCCTCGAGGAGCACGTGGCCCTGCGCGAGCAGCGCGGTGAGCATGAGATCCACGGTGCGCGAGGGACCGATGTAGACGCGCGTGATCTCCCGGCGGAGCGCGTCCAGCCGCTCTTTGGCGGCGGCGATCTCCTCGATGGCGACGGCCTGGGTCAAGTGGCGCTCTCCTCTGCGGGTGCGGGCGGGCTCGGGGTTCGTGAGGGGTCGCTCGTCGGGCTCGTTCCCGTCGGGCGATCGGAGGTCGTGCCTCTGGCAGCGTCGGCGTGGCCGAGCGGCTCGGACGTGATCGCGCCCGCCCGTGCGAGCACGTCTCGCACGACGGCGGCCGCGTTCCGGAGCGCCGCGCGGGGCACACGGACGGGCCTGCCCGCGACGACGGAGGCTTCGGCTTTTTGCATCACGGCGAGGACCTCTTTCAAGGCCGAGCGGCCACGCTCGTCAAGGCCTCCCGCGCGTTCGGCTGCAGAAACCACGGCGTCCGTCGACGGATCGAGGGGCGCGCCGAGCTTGTGCGAGAGCGCCTCGACGAGCGCGCTCTTCAGCTCGAGCAGGAGCAGGCCCGGCGGCGAGGACGGGGCCGAGAGCAGCGCGAAGCGACCAGCCACGCCTCCTTGCGCGACGAGCGGCACGGGCCGCGCGAAGCGTGGTTGCGGGCTCTTGTACGGGCGCCCTGCTGCTCGCGTCACCCACGCGGCCACGCCGAGCACCGCGGCGAGCGCGAGGACCCAGTGGGCCCAGCTCGGGAGCCCGTCTCGACGCGCCTCCGCGAGGGCGTCGCTGATCGATCGGATCTGGCCCTCGATGTCCTTGCGCAGCGTCGACTTGCCGCCGAACGAGCCCTCCTCGGAGAAGCGGTTGGCGACGATGTAGAGCCGGCCGCCTTGCCGCTCGCCGCCGTCTTCGTCGACGAGGTAGTGGGCGAGCCCCACGGCGAACGCTCGGTTGCCGGGGTAGCGCAGCATCTGGTTCATCAGGCCCGACGGGTCGCTCAGCGCGAAGAGCCGGCCCTTGCCGACCTGGCCTGCGACCGCGACGATCGCCGGCGGCTCGCCGACGGCGCGCACCTCGAGCACGGGCGAGAGGTTCGGGTGGCGGAGCCCCGTCGCATGGTTGGTGACGAACTGCTGCACGCTCGCCACGACGGGGTGCGGGCCCGTGAGTTGCCCCTTGTCACCGGTGAGCACGGGCTCGGCGATCGCGAGCTGGGGGTTGTTGCGCAGCGCCGCGACGGGGCGCGAGGGCAAGACCGTGCGCTCGATGTGGAAGCGCCGCAGCGTCTCCTCGCCGCGGCCGTAGTCGTCCACGATCGCGAGGCGCCCGCCGGCCTTCATGAAGGCCGCGGTTTCTTCCGGATCCATGCTCTGGAGCGGGTGCAGGACGAGCACACCGTCGTTCGGCGTGACCTCGTTCCAGTCGAGCACGGCGACGGCCTTGACGCGCCCGTCGCCGAGCTCGTTCACCGCGAGGCCGTAGAGCTCCGAGCAGCCCTCCCACGTCGTGTCCGCGACGTCGAACGCGGCGGCGCGTGTGTCCACGGAGGCGAGGCCGATGCCGAGCGCCACGCAGAGCGCAAGGGAACGGCGCGCCTGCTTCGCCGCGCCCCGCGC
This sequence comes from Polyangium spumosum, assembly GCF_009649845.1. Taxonomy (NCBI): domain Bacteria; kingdom Pseudomonadati; phylum Myxococcota; order Polyangiales; family Polyangiaceae; genus Polyangium; species Polyangium spumosum. The sequence continues at coordinate 921,344 of NZ_WJIE01000001.1, read as the reverse complement.
TCGTGCTCGGGGCGTCGGCGACGAGGACGAAGCACGAGAGGCGCGCGCTACATGGCGCTCTTGCTCCGGCGATCCCACGCCATCCTGCGTCATAGAGGCGGCGAGCATAACACCGTCGTCCCGGGCGATAAGCTTGACCCCGTTACTCTCATTGCTAGATTCGACTCATGAACGGGCCCATTCTTGCTAGGCACGTTCATCCGAGCGACGCCACAGCACGCGGTGCGGAGGAGTCCGGATGCTACCTCCTTTCATCATCGAGCAAATCCGACAACGGGAAGAGAGGGAGCGCCTGCAGCGTGAGGAGAACCGGCCTCGCCTGGAGCTCCCGCTCGAGCGATACCCGGCTCCGCGTCGCCCTGGAGGCGGGGCGAAGGAGCCTCACGACGACGAGGACGACCCGAATCGCGGCGTGATCATCCTCGAGATCGGCTGACGTCTCGCCTGTCCAGGTCGCTGCGCGGGGGGCTCCCGCGTGTCCCTTCTTCCCTCGTTTCCAGCTACAAACCCTGTTGTACGACGTGCGCGTGCGTCCGGGCCGCCCGCGTGTGCCCGAGCGAAGACCCCTCGACGAAATTGCGTCTTGTTCGGCCTTGACCGGGGGAGGGGTTCTGCCTACCCTTCGCACCCCCGTTCCCCTGGCGTGATGCGTCGGGGGATCGCGAAAGCGAGCGGGTCATGCCCGCGCCCGGCAAGCGCCGGATCTCCAAGAAGACCGAGGTTCACCGATGGCCGTTCATATCCGCCTCGCCCGGGCGGGCACGAAGAAGACCCCGTTCTACCGTATCGTCGTCGCCGATCAGCGCGCTGCGCGTGGTGGCCGCTTCATCGAACGTTTGGGCACGTACGACCCGCGCCGCAACGAGATCCGCCTGGATCCGGCCCGCGTGAAGCACTGGCGCGACGTCGGGGCGCAGCCCTCGCACACGGTCGAGCTCCTGCTGAAGCGCCCGGACGTCGTCTCGGCGACGGTCGCGAAGTAACGAGGCATGGCGCCCTCTCCTGCGTCCTCCACCATGCTGCTGGATCTCGTCGCGCTGATCGCGCGCTCGCTCGTGGATCAGCCCGAGAAGGTGACCGTCCGCGAGGTCACGGGGGATCGCTTCCCTCGCATCGAGCTCAGCGTGGCGCGCGAGGACATCGGCAAGGTGATCGGCAAGGATGGCCGCACCGCGCAGTCGATCCGCGCGCTCCTCAACGCGGCCGCCAGCAAGGCGGGCCTCCGGGCCCACCTCGACATCCTGGATTGATCCCGCGTAGACGCGCCACGACCGAGAGCGAGGCCCCGCGACGGTTCGTCGCCGTCGCGGAGATCGCGCGCGCCCACGGGATCCAGGGCGAGCTGCGCCTCAAGCTCTACCACGAGGGCTCCGACCTGCTCGCCGAGCGGCCGACGCTGAAGTTGCGCCTGCCGGATGGCACGGAGCGCGGAGCGGAGATCACCTCGGTCCGGAGCGCGAACAAGGCGGTGCTCGCGCGGCTCGCGGGCGTCACAGATCGCGACGCGGCCGAGGCGCTGCGTGGCGCGGTCCTGCTCGTGCCGCGCGACGAGTTCCCGCCGCTCGAAGAGGGCGAGTTCTACGCGTGCGACATCGAAGGCGCGCGCGCCGAGCTCGCGTCCGGCGAGGTCGTGGGTCGTGTCCTCGCGCTTGCTTCGTACCCGACCTGCGAGGTGCTCGTCGTCGAGCGCGCGGACGGCGGCAAGCTCGAGGTGCCGCTGCTCGACGACTACGTCGCCTCCGTCGACACGCAGGCAGGCCTCGTCCGGCTCGTCACGATCGACGGCCTGACCTGACGAGGCGCGCGCATGCGTGTCGACATCGTCACCCTGTTCCCCGAGATGTTCGAGCCATTCCTGACGACGGGGATGGTCGGCCGCGCTGTACGCGCAGGCGCGCTCGACGCGCGTTGCGCGAACCTGCGCGAGCACGGGCTCGGCAAACACCGGAGCGTGGACGACACGCCGTACGGCGGAGGCTCGGGGATGGTGATGCGCGTCGACGTCGTGGTCGGGTGCATCGAGGCGGTCGAGGAGCGAGCGCGTGAAGGCCACGAGGGCGCGGAGGCGGCGCGCTCGCACCGCGTGCTTCTCTCGCCGCAGGGGAGCGTGCTCGACCAGCGCAAGGTCGAGGCGCTCGCGGAGCGTCCGTGGATCACGCTCGTGTGTGGCCGTTACGAAGGCTTCGACGATCGGGTGCACGCGTTCGTCGACGAGGAGATCTCGCTCGGTGACTTCGTGCTCGCGGGCGGCGAGGTGGCGGCGATGGCGATCGTCGACGCATGCTCACGGCTCTTGCCCGGCGTGCTCGGCAGCGCGGACTCGGCGATGCTCGAGTCGCACAGCGTCGTGATGGACGGGCTGCTCGAGCACCCTCACTACACGCGACCCGAGGAGTTTCGAGGGATGAAGGTGCCCGAGGTGTTGAAAGGCGGCAACCACGCCGTCATCGCGGCCTGGCGGCGCGAGCAGGCGGAGAAGCGCACGGCGGAGCGGAGGCCCGACCTCATGGAGCGAGCCAAGCGCCTGCGCGCCGAGCGAGGTTCGTCGTGACGAAGGTCGCGCTCGCCCTGGTCCACCACCCCGTGCTCGATCGCGCCGGGGAGACGGTGACGACTGCGATCACGAACCTCGACCTGCACGACATGGCCCGGAGCGCGCGCACGTTCGGCGTGATGGAGCTTCACATCGTGCACCCGGTCGCGGCGCAGCGTCTGCTCGCCGAGCGCATCCGCGATCACTGGATCCACGGCTCGGGCAAGAAGCGCATCCCGGATCGCGCCGACGCGCTCGACGTGCTCCGGATCGTGCCGAGCTTGGAAGACGTCTACGAGTCCCTCGCGCCGGGCGCGGGGCGCGCGGGGATCGAGCTCTGGACGACGGCGGCCTCGGCGAAGCGGGGGCCCGTCACGGGGTACGCCGATGCTCGCGCGCGGCTCGAGCGAACGGACAAACCCGTGCTCATCACGTTCGGGACAGGCTGGGGCCTCGCGGGTGAGCTCGTCGCGTCGGCCGACGTCCGCCTCGCGCCGATCCACGCGGACCGAGACACGGGCTACAATCACCTGAGCGTGCGCGCGGCGTGCGCGATCGTGCTCGATCGGCTGTTCGGATAGCTCGATCGTCGAGCAAGCTCGCGCGTGCGAGGAGGCGGAGATGTCCTCGAGCGACGTCGATCGGCAGATCCGGGAGAGGGCGTTCGAGCTCGGCTTCGACGTGGTCGGCGTGGCGCGCGCCGACGAGCCGCTCGACGTCGAGCACGACCGCTACCGCGCGTTCATCGAGGCCGGGATGCACGGCACGATGCGGTACCTCGAGGAGTACGTCGAGGAGCGGCGGCGGCTCGATACACCCGCGATCCTCCCGGGCGCGCGGAGCGTCGTGTGTGTCGGTCGTCGTTACGCGCGCTCGGCCGAGGCCGAGGCGCACGATCCCGAGGTCGCGCGTGGGATCGCCCGCTACGCGCGCGGGCAGGACTATCACCTCTTCGTACGCAAGAAGCTGCGCCGCCTGGCCGAGTTCATCCGCGGCCTCGGGCCCGGCATCGACGCGCGCCCGCTCTGCGACATCGAGCCGGTGATGGAGCGCGCGTGGGCCTCGCGCGCGGGGCTCGGCTTCGTCGGGAAAAACGGGCTCGTGATCGTCCCGGGGCAGGGCAGCTACGTCATGCTCGGCGAGGTCGTCACCACGCTTGTGCTCACGCCGGGGGTGCCGATGCACGAGCGTTGCGGAGCGTGCACGCGTTGCCTCGACGCCTGCCCGACGGGCGCGTTCCCGACGCCCTTCGTGCTCGACGCGCGGCGATGCATCTCGTACCTCACGATCGAGCAACACGACGCGCCGCCGGAGGAGCTACGCGAGGCGATCGGCGAGCACCTCTTCGGTTGTGACGTCTGCCAGGAGGTTTGTCCGTACAACCGGACGGCGCCGCCGCCCGAGGCGAGGACGCAGCAGTTCCATCCGCTCTCGCGCTGGTCCGAGACGCGGCTCTCGGATCTCGCTTCGATCGAGGAGGAGGCGTTCCCCGAGACGATCCAGGGCACGCCGCTCCGTCGCGCGCGCCGCGGAGGGCTCGCGCGGAACGCGGCGATCGTGGCGGCGAACAAGCTCGCGCGAGATCCCGAGGGGCCGGACGCAGAAGACAACCTGCGGACGCTCGAGCGGGCCGCGGCGCATGAAGATCCGGCGGCGCGGGAGGTCGGTGAGTGGGGGCTTTTGCGTATCGGGAGGATCGAGCGAGAGCCTGGATCCAGCGCTGGAGACGAGGGGGCCGTCGAGCCCGACGCGCCGCCCTTTGCGCCGCGCCGTTGAGCCGCTAGGGGAGGCCCGTGGGGATCGGAGACGACCTCGGCAAGCTGCTCGACGATCTGCGCCGGCACGACTCCGTGTTCTGGCGCCGCGCGCTCGACGCAGGCGTGACGCACGGCCCGCGCCCCTTCGTGCGTTATGCGCCTCCGCTCATCGGGCTCGCCTTCGGGGCCGCGCTCGGGCGGCAGCGGCGCGCCGTGCGCAAGAACCTGAGGCGCGCGCTCGGACCCCGGAGCGTCCTCGTCGAGACCATGGACGTCGCGCGTGTCTTCGCGAGCTTCGCGAGCTGCTTGACGGAGGCGTTCCTCGTGGGGCGTGATCGGCCCGAGCGCCTCGTCGGCCTCTGCGCGTCGGACGAGAACTACGTCGGCGCGGCGGGGCAAGGGCGCGGCGTGATCATCGCGACGGCGCACACGGGGGGCTGGCAAGCCGCCGGTCCGATCCTGCGCAGCGTGCACGCGGCCGACGTCGTCGTCGTGATGGCGCACGAGCGCGACGAGCGCGCGGAGGCGCTCACGGACGAGGCGAGGGACAAGGCGGGTGTGCGGATCGTACACGTGGGGACGAGCCCGCTCGACGCGTTGCCCCTGCTCTCGCACCTCCGCCGCGGCGGCGTGGTGGCGGTCCAGATCGACAGGCTCCCGCAGGGCATGCGCGGGCGCGAAGTCACGCTTTTCGGCGAGCCCTTCGTCGTGCCCGAGGGCCCGCTCTCGCTCGCTGCCTTGAGCGGCGCGCCGATCGTGCCCGTCTTCACGCGGCGGCAGGGTTACATGCGCTACGAGGTGCGGAGCTGTCCGCCGATCTCGCTGCCGCGCCGGCCCAGCGAGGCGGAGCTCTCCCTCGCCGCAGAGCGCATCGCCGCTGCCATGGAAAGCTTTTTGCGCGAGAACCCCACGCAGTGGTTCCACTTCGAGTAAAGAGACCCCGCCATGGCAAGACTCCACGTGGGCCTGCACGCCCTCCAGGGCGACATCAAGAAGTACAAGGATCAGCTCGATCTGGTGGAGATCCGCCCGGTCGACATGTCGTTGCCCGGCGCGCCCGGCTTGCGGAAGTGGCGCAAAGCGGCCCCGCCCGCCTTCGTGTTCAGCGTGGTCTTGCCGCGCGTCGTCGCCGAGCTCGCCCCCGGCAAGGCGCTCGATGACGCGCTCGCCACCTCGCTCGAGGTCGCGACGACGCTCGAGGCGCGGTGCATCGTGCTCTCGACCTCGACCGAGATCCGACCCACCGCGGCGAACCGCAAGCGCATCGCCGCGCTCTTCGCGCGTATCCCGGCCGAAGGCGCGCTCCGCTTCTGGGAGCCGCGCGGCATGTGGGAGCGCGAGGACGTGATCGACACGGCGCGCGCCGCGGGCGTGCTCCCCATCTTCGATGCCGCGCGTGACGAGCTGCCGCGCGGCCCGGTGGTCTACACGCGCCTGCGATCCCTCGGCGCGCAGACCATGCTGTCGGCCGCCGCGCTCGATCGTGTGGCGAAGCGTCTCGGCGAACGTCGCGATATTTTCCTGGTGGTCGAAGGGACGCGCGGCGCCGCGATCCGCGCGAAGAGCACGCTCGTCGCCACGCTCGCGCGCACGGGCCGCGCGCCGGAGGCCGGATCGATCGCGGCGCCGGTCGCGCCCATCGTGCGACCGCTCGTCGCAGAGGACGAGGAGCAGTGATCCGCGGCGCACTCGCCCTCGCGCGCTCCTCGACCACGCAGGGCCCGGCGCAGGCCGCGCTCGACGCCGGAGGCAGCGCAGCCGACGCAGTCATCGCAGGGTTCTTCGCAGCCGCCGGGCAAGACGCCTCCGTCCTGCTCTCGCCCGTCGTGGTGATCGTCGCGGGCGGCGGCGCCGGGGCGCGCGTGATCGACGGACGCTCCCTGCAGCCGGGAAAAGGCGCCACTCGTCCGCGTGGCTGGAAGTCCGAGAAAGAGATCCCGTCCGGCGCGTACGTCGCCGTGCCGCGATCCCTCGGCCTGCTCGCGATCCTGCACGCGGCGCGTGGTCGATCGGGGCTCGGCAGCCTCGCGCGGGCCGGCGTCGCGGCAGCCGAGGCCGCGGGCGCGACAAAACGCGCGGCGCTGCTCAAGCGTGTCGGATCGGCCGGACCTCTCGCCCTCGCCTCGGAGGAGGCCGTGAGCGCCTTGCTGGCGGCAGGAGGCCCCGTGGCGGGCGGCATCCTGACCGCCGAGGACCTGGAGGGCGCCATGCCCGAGGACGTGCCCGCCCGCTCGACGCCGCTCGGGCAGGACGTGACGGCGATCAGCGTGCCCTGGGACGCGCCGCTCGGCCGGCTCCCGGTGCCCGACGCGATCCTCGCCTGTGACGGGCGCGGCCTGCTCGCAGCGCTCTGCTTCATGCCGACGCGACGCGAGCAGGGCGTGCTCGTCCCGGAGCTCGAGCTCGTGCTCGGCAAGCACGCACAGCCAGTTCGTCGAGGCGTGCCACGCACGACGCCCGGCGCGCCGCTCGACATGCCGGCGCCGCTCGCGATCGTGAGCAAGAGCGGGTTTTACGCGGCAATCGCGCTGCTCGGGAAGGCCGGCGTCGACGTCACGGCGCTCCGCCCGCTCGCCGAGGGCTGGCCCGCCGAGACAGCCGTCGCAGACCTACGCGAGCAGGCTGGCGCGCTCACGGCGATGGCCTTGCTGCGGGACGCGCGGGACGCGCGGTTTTTGATCTCGACCGGCGAAGCGTAGCGCCCGGCCGGGGTTTCACCCCGCACCCCAGCAGGGGGCTGTCCGCCCCCTGCACCCCGGACCAGGCACGGCCTGGACCGGGGGTTTGGGGCGTAGCTCGGCTTGCCGAGCGCAGCCCCATCGTCAAGCAACGCATCGACCGCGATGCGGTCGATGCCAAGGCGGATGGAGCACGGGCTCCCCAGTTCGCCGAGACAAAAAGCAGACGCGCCCCCGAATGGAGGCGCGTTCCCGTGCCAGCTTTGCCTCGTTTTACGGCGCGGCGACGAGCCCCAGGACAAGCCTAGAGCGTGATGCCGTACCGCTTCGCGTACGCGACGACGCCGAGCTTGTCGATGTTGCGGATGTCGCGCGTCGTGAGGCTCAGCGTGACGTAGCGCTTGAGCTCCGGAACCCAGAGCTTGCGCGTCTGGATGTTCACGTTCTGCCAGCGCTTGGTCTTGATGTTCGAGTGGGAGACGTTCTGCGCCAGAAGCTTCCGTTTCCCAGTGATGTCGCTCTTCGCCATGACGTCCTCAGCAGGCATTTCGCGCGTCGCGCGCGGGACCCGTCGCTCGGGGCAGCGGAAAGTGGCGGAAGAGGCCGGGCATGTCAAGCACGAGTGGAGGGTTTCCATCGCGAACGTGCACGCGGACGTTTCACGAAGGGCGCATACCCCTGGGAGGAGGCGGCGCCGCATGCCGAGGATCGTCCGGCCAGGCATGTTTCGGGTACCGCCGCCGGAGCTCCCGCGCGATGGCCGGGTAGTGCCGCTCCCAGAAGCCCGCGAGATCCGTGGTCACCTGGACCGGACGCTGGTTCGGCGCGCAGAGGTGGAGCACGACCGCCACCCGGCCCCGCGCCACGCGGGGGCCCTCAGCCAACCCGAAAAAATCCTGCAGGCGCGAGGCCGCCGAGACCGTGCCGTCAGGGCCATACTCGAGCCGCAGCCGCCGCCCGCCCTGTAACTGCATCGTCTCGGGCGCCCACTCGGCCACACGACGCGCCTGCTCGGGCGTGAGGCGTGAGGCGAGGGCCGCGCCGAGATCAGCCTCCCGGAGCTCGGAAAAATTCTGCCGGCCCACGCAGAGCGCGCGCAGCGTCTCCACGATCGCCGCCTCGTCGAGCTCGGGCAGGCCCACCTCGGGGCAATGCGTCCGGACGAACGCGACCCGCGCGAGCCACGTGTCGAGGCCGTCGCCGCGGACGAACGCGCGGTAGCCTCGAGCGCAGGCCGCGTCCGCGAGGGTTTGTCCGATGCGATCGAGCGAAGCGGGATCCGTGGCTGCGACGCGCGACTCCTCCAGCACGAGGCCCTCGTACGCGAGCCTGCGCGTGACCTCCACGCGCTCCTGCGCCGCGTTCCACCGCACGTCGGTGGTGTCGGTGATCGCGTCGGTGAAGAGATCGAGCAGCCAGTCGGCCTCCACCGCGCTCGCGGCGCGCACGACGACGCGGCCCCTCGTGCCCTCCGTCCGTTCCTCCACGTCGACCGCGACCACGTACTCCTCCGCGCCGAGCACGCTCGACTCGGCGAGCACCGCGGAGCCTCCCGTGGCGAACACGATCTCGCGGCCGCTCCGCCCCGTCGCCGTCTCGGGCCTGCGCACGCGGCCCACGCGATCGGGGTAACCCGCGAGCGTGGCGATGAGGAGCGCTCGTTCGCGATCGAGCGCGCTCTCGGGCCGCCTCGCCTTCCGCGCGTCGATGAACCGGGAGAGCTGCTTGAACGCGCGATCCACCGCGTCGCAGCGCGCCGGATCGAGGCCCATCCTGCGCGCCTGCTCGGTCGTGTGTGGTTCGAGCAGGACCTCCTCGAGGCGGTCGAGCATGTGCAGCAGATCCGATCGATGCGTCTCTCGCGCGCCTTGCCGCCCCGACGCGCCGCCGCTCGTCACGTCGCGCTCCCCGACGAGCGCCGCGAGCATGGCGCCCTCCTCGGCGACGCCACGCGCCTCCGCCTCCACGAGCAAGCGCGCCTGCCGCGGGTGCAAGGGGAAGTGCTGCATGCGCCGACCGAGGGGCGTGATCCGTCGCGCGTCGTCGATCGCGCCGAGCCTCCGGAGCAGCTCCTCGGCCGCCGTGACGGCGGCGCGCGGCGGCGGATCGAGGAACGAGAGCTCGTCGATCGATCGGACGCCCGACGCGTGGAGCTCGAGGATCGTCTCGGCGAGATCGACGCGCTGGATCTCGGGCGCGTCGTGCTCGGGACGCGCGAGCAGATCGCCCCGCGTGAAGAGCCGTAGGCACCGGCCGGGCCGCGTCCTTCCCGCGCGCCCCGCGCGTTGCGCCGCCGAAGCCCGCGCGATCTTGGCGACCTTGAGCGTCGGCAACCCCGACCACGGCGCGTACGACGCCACGCGCGCGAGGCCGCTGTCGATCACCGCGACCACGCCGTCGATCGTCACGCTCGACTCGGCCACGTTCGTCGAGAGGATGATCTTGCGCCGATCGGCCGGACGAACCGCGAGGTCCTGCTCCTTCGGCGAAAGCATGCCGTGCAGCGGCAGCACGAGGAGCTTCTCCGCCTCCGCGATCGGGCGCACCGCCTCCATCGCCCTGCGGATCTCCGCGGCGCCCGGCAAGAACACGAGCACGTCGCCGTCGAGGCCCTCGCGCACGAGGCGCCGCACCGCGGAGGCGACCTGCGCTTCGAGGGGCCTGTCGTCCGCGCGCTCGAGGTGCTCGATCTCGACGTCGAACATCCGCCCCATCGATCGCACGATCGGCGCGTCGAGGAAGGTCGCCACGGGATCCGCCTCCAGCGTCGCCGACATGACGACGATCCCGAGATCCGGGCGCGCGCCCCGCGCGAGGCGGGCGAGGAGCGCGAGCGAGACGTCGGCGGTGAGGTGCCGCTCGTGGAACTCGTCGATCACGACGACCGACACGCCCTCGAGCTTCGGATCCCGCACGAGCCTGCGCGTGAGCACGCCCTCGGTCACGAAGCGGATGCGCGTCGCGGGGCTCGCGACGTTCTCGAAGCGCATCGTGCAGCCCACGGTCTCGCCGAGCCTCTGGCCCATCTCCTCGGCGACGCGCCGGGCCGCCATCCGCGCGGCGAGGCGCCTCGGCTCGAGCACCAGGATCTCCCCCGAACCCCCGAGCCCCGCCTCGAAGAGCGCGCGCGGCACGCGTGTCGTCTTGCCCGCGCCCGGCGGCGCCTCCAGCACGAGCCGGCGTCGCTCGGCGACGCGCGCGCAGATCTCGGAGAGCGACGGCTCGATCGGTAACGTCATCACGCGTCCCGCGATCGACCCGCGCGCTCCCGCAAGAGGGCGAGCACGGACTCGTGATCGTCCGGCGTGAGCGCGATCTTCATGAATCCGCCCCGGTCGATCAGGATGCATCGATCCTTGCCTGGCCGATCCATGTCGAGGTGGAACCAGATGGGCGCGGGGCCCATGCCCCAGATGCGCAGCTTGCCCGTGAGCATGCCCATCGGCGTGTCGTCCACGCGCCGGATGTCGGCGTACGGGATCCGCTTGCTGCCGAGGGGGAAGTGGTATCGCTTGATGGTGAGCGCATCGTCGTCGCACACGACGTGCTTGTCTTCGTACAGGATGGGCATGGACGTAGGCTTGGGGGCAGGTGACCCTTCCGACAATACCCCGGGCCCGCGTTCGGGCGAGGCCGAGCGGCGATCGAAGCGCCTCGATCTGGCCCGCACCCGGGTCTCGATGTAGAAGGGACGAACGGACCCTTCGGGGCCGGAGCGAGTGAAAACATGCGAGTGCTCGTCTGCGAAGATCAGGACGCCATCCGCCGGATGATCGAAACGCTGGTCGGTTCGAGCGGTCACGAGGTGGTGGGCGTCGCCACGGGCGCCAAGGCCGTGGAGCTCGCCTCGACCGAGCGGTTCGACATCCTGCTGCTCGACCTCATGCTCCCCGGCGCGCTCGACGGCTTCGAGGTCTGCGCGCGCCTCCGGGCGCACGAGGCGACGAAGGAGCTGCCCATCTTCGTGATCAGCGCGATGGACGACCCCGAGTCGCGCCAGCGCGTGAAGGACGCCGGCGCGACCGCGTTTTACGCCAAGCCCTTCCGCCCGCTCGAGCTCCTGAAGGACATCCAGGCCATCGCGGCCAGCCGCAAGTGACACGAATCGGCCGCTAGTCGCCGGTCTTTTCGTACGTGCCCACGAGCTCCGCGTGTTCGAGCACGTGCCCTTCCATGGCCCGCTCGAGCTCGGCCTTCGTCGGCGCCCCGAGATCCGGCAACATCACGTCGAGCGCGTAGAGCTTGTGGAAGTAGCGGTGTCGCCCGATCGGCGGGCACGGGCCGCCGTACGCGTCGCGCCCCCAGTCGTTGTTCCCCACGCGCGCGCCCGGAGGCAGCGCCGCGCCCGCGGGCAGGCCCGGCGTCGTCGGCGGCAGGTTGTAGACGACCCAGTGCACCCACGTCCGCTTCGGCGCGCGTGGATCCGGCGCGTCCGGATCATCCACGATCAGCGCCAAGCTCTGCGTGCCCGGCGGCACCGACGCGAAGGCGAGCGGCGGCGGTCGATCGTCGCCCTCGCAGGTGTGCTCCTTCGGGATCTCGCCGTGCGGCGTGAACGCGGTGGACGTGATCGTCAGCATGCTCCCTCCTCCGGCGCCGGCTCGCGTGACACCGGCGCGCGACAGGACATGCGGCCCGCGGCGCCTCGTCGCATCCCCGTGTGCGGTTCGGCCCGGTCGGACCTGACACCCTCGCGAAAACGAGATACATCGTGCGCCATGGCTCTACGTGTGAACGAAGCCCGAGGCGCGAGCTTGATCGCGCTCGGCCTCGTGCTCTCCCTCTCCACGATCGGGTGTCAGGAAGAGAAGAAGCCCGCGGCGCCCGTCACGGACGCGGGGGCGGACGCCCAGACCGGGCCGGTCGTCGGCGGCAAGCTCGGCGAGGCACTCGCCCAGGCCGCCCAGGCGCCGCCCGTGCAGGACGCTGGCCCGAAGGACGGAGGCGCCGGCGGCCCGCCCGAGACCGGCATCTTCGAGCCCGCCGCGGCCGACGCCGCCCACGCGCCGAACGCCGCGCCCAAGCTCGAGCTCTTCGGCGAGGGTGCTGATCCGAAGGTCCCGCTCTCGTACGCGTTCGCCGGCGGCGACGAGCGCAAGACGACGCTCCTGCTCCAGGTGCGCGCGGCGCAAACGGGTCTGCCGCCGGTCATCGTCGACCTCGCCTTCAAGGCCGAGAAGTCGAAGGACGACAAGAAAAAATCCGACCCGGCGGCCGGAGCGGCCCCGGCAGGACAACCCGTGGTGGTGAAGCTCGCGGCCGTGAAGCCCATCCGCGGCGACCTGCCGGCGGAGCTCAAGAACATCAAGGACAGCGTGATCCGGTATCGGCTCGGGCCCTCGGGGACCGCGACGGATCTCGTGGTCGAGTACCCCAAGGAGTCGAACGCGATGATCGAGCTCATGGTGAGCTCGCTGGCTGACGCGGTGCTCGCGGCGACGGTGCCTTTGCCCGAGAAGCCGATCGGGGTCGGCGCGTACTGGATGGTGACGGACCGGGCGCGCTCGTCGGGCGTGGATGTGCTGCGGTATCGCGTGGCGAAGGTGGAGAAGCTCGACGGCAAGCGGGCCACCTTGTCCCTCGAGGTCAGGCAATACGCGACGAACACGACGCTTGGCCTGCCGGGTTTGCCGAAGGACGTGTCGGTCTCGCTCGATCGCTTCGAGTCGCGGGGCAAGGGCGAGATCGAGGTGGGGGACACCAAGTTCATGCCCGATCGGGGGCAGATCGCCCTCGTGATGCAGTCGCTCTTGAAATCACCGGGGCAGCCGGCGGGTCAGCAGCTCGTGATCCAAACGGAGACGAAAGCGGCGCTCGGGGCCGCACCCTGACGCGCAGGACGGGAGCAGGCAGGGCGGACGAACGCGACCGCTCTGCCCCGTTCCCGCCCGGCACATTCCTTCTTGGCGGAAAACGGGCGTTGGCGACGCTCGTGCATGGAAGCCCCTGCAAGGAGGCGCGGCGGGCCCGTCCCACGGCGGAGTCCTCGCGGTATCGCATCATGGGGGACGCCAAGAACAAGGACACCGCGCAATCGGAGATCCCGGCGAGCCTTTCGAACTTCCTCGCCGAAGCCTCGCTGACGGAGGGCCAGCGCCGGCGGATCGCGCTGTTTAGGAGCGTGGAAAACGCGGTCTGCGCGCGGATCGAGCAGATCTGCGTGACGAGCGGGGTCGACGTGGTGGACGTGGCCGTCCTCGTCGTCGACGTCTCCGCGCACGAGCTGTTTTTCCAGGACGAGGAGCCCGTGGGCACGTGCGTGCTCATCGGGCACCGCGACAAAGTCCACGCCTTCCTGCGATCGGCGCTTCCTCCCGCGGAGGACGCGCCGTTCGACCCGTACGAGGATCTCCGCTCCGCCGCGCCCGCGCGCTCCGTGCGCGTGATGATCGTGGATCACGAGTCGCTGACCGTGATGAGCTACGGGACGTTCGTCACGGTGCGGCTGGACGCCTCGGAGATGCCCGAGGCGTAACGCTCACGAATTGCCAGGCTGGATCCAGGGCGGGGGGAAGGTGAAGGTGCTCCCGCCCGGCGGCCGGATGCCGGCCTTGTGCTCCACCACGATCTTCACGCGTGGCCCCACGCGCATCTCGAGCGGCCCACGATGCTCGTGCAGGTCGCCGTCGAGCACGTACCGCACCACGCCCGAGCGTGCCTCCAGGATCGCGTGCTCTGCGAGGTGGTCGTACGTGTGCTCCTCGCCCATCGAGCGCGCTTGCCAGACGTCGGGCAGCTTCTTGACGAACCCGAGCGCGGTCGTGTGGATGCCCAGGATGTGGAACCGCCCGGGGACGTGCCCCGAGCGGTAGAAGGGCCGGAAGCCGAGGCCGATCTGGTCGACCGTGCCCGCCGCGATGCAGAGGTAATCCCGCATGGGCAAACGCACGCCGCCGGAGAGCAAGGCGGTGCCCTCCCAGCGCTCGGCGACCGGCGTCTTGCGCCCGAGCAGGACGTCCTTGCTGGCCTCGTAGAGCACACGCGCGGCGTGGACGGGGTTCGGCTCGGGGTGCCGGTAGTACTCGGCCATGTATCCGTGGATCGCGCCCGTGCCGAAGATGAAGCCGTAATGGTCGTCGATACGCATCGTGTTGCGCTCGACCACCCGGAGCGGCGCTTTTCCGCGCTCGTTGTAGCGGGCGATCAGCGCCGCGAGCAGGCCGTCGGGCTTGCCGCGGGGCACGCCCACGGCGTTCGCGACCGTGTTCATCGTCCCGCCGCGCAGGAACGCGATCGGCGGGAGCGGCTCGTCGCTGTAGACCTCGAGGAACCCGGTCAGCGTGATGTGATTCGTGCCGTCTCCGCCGGAGATCCCGAGGACGTCGATCTTGAGTTTCCGGAAATCCTCCGCGATCCGCGCGAGGTCCTCCCGCGTCCGCGCGGTGCGAACGACGCCTCGATCGCCGAGCGTCCGTGCCAGCCGCGAGGCCGCGGCCGGGTCACGACGGTTCTGTCGGGAGCGAGGGTTCAGAACGACGCCAATGCCACCCATGTGATCATCCGTTACGGGATTGCGTCGAAACGTCAAGAACTTCGCGACAGCCGAAACGCATGAAAATGCCTGCGAAATGGCCTTCGCGGAGGTGGCGATTCGATTACGCGGGGCGCTCGAAGCGCGAGATCACTTCTTCCCGCGCGGAGTCTTCCAGCGGGGCTCGAGGTGGACACGCACGATATCGGCCATCAGGCCGATGTGCGCGCAGTGATCGGGCTTGTCGTCGCCGGTGTAACCGCGGACGTGAAAATGACCCCTGTCGTAACGGCGGATGAGGTCGAGCCCGAGCACGTCCGCGCGCTTGGCCTTCCGGGGCTTGCCCTTGAGCGCGCCGATGACGTAACTCGCGACCTCCGTCGTCGACGCGTAGCCGGGCGGGACGATCGACGAGTGGCTCATGAACATGAACTTCTGCTTCTTCGCGGCCCGCCTGGCGAAATCCACGAAGACGTCGATCTGATTGGTCTTGAGCGCCTTCGAACGCTCGTCGACATACCCGGTGTGCAGCGAGTCGAGCAGGACGACCGCGTCGACGCGTTTGCCCGCCGGCTGGCGGAGGATCTGCTCGATCGCGCCGTACCCCGCGCTCCAGGCCGAGAGCGCGAGCTTGCGGACGTGCGCCTTCTTCTTGCCCGTCTTCTTCGCCATCGCCGCCTCGACGCTGGCGATGAGGTTCGTGAAGGTGTTCGGCGCGGCGAAGCCTTGCGCGTACGCGCCCGAGCCGATGCCGAGGTCGATGCCGACGAGCACCGCGCCCTTGGCGCTCTTGACGAACTCCTTGCGGATCGGCTCGTGGCCGTGGAAGTGGACGACGAGGTCGAAGGCGCCGCTCTTCGTGATGCCGCCCTTGTGTGGCGCGATCATCTGGCCGACCGAGGGCTCGTTCGACCAGCGGTCGTAGATGCCGAAGCCCGGGTCGGGCGTCATGCAGGGGTGGATGCCGCCGCGGCGCTTCTTGGAAGGCGCGCTCGACTTCTTCTCCGTGACCTTGGCCGCCTCGGCGCCGGCACGCTCGGCCTTGGGCGCGACGTGGACCGCGGGCTTGTTGTCCTTGGCCTCGTCCTCGGCCGCCGCGGGCACGGACCCGACGAGGAGGCTCGCCCCGACGAGCGAGACGAGCGCGCCGATGCGGTAGAGGCTCTTCGAGGAAAGGGAAAAGAAGCGCATCCGGGTCGTTGCCTCCTCCCATGGATACGGGGAAAAGGCTACTTTATTGCCGCGGACGGGCGAGCTCGTGAAAAAAGTCAGCGGCCGGGGTAGCCGCCGCCCGGGGGAAAACCACCACCGGGGGGAAACCCACCCCCACCACCCGGAGGCATCCCGCCCGGGGGATATCCGCCGCCAGGGGGCATGCCGCCGCCGGGGTAACCCTGGACCATCGCCTGCTGCGGGTAGGGTTGGGCCGCGCCGGCGTCGGCGGCGGCGAGGATCTGCTCCTCGGCCTGGGAGGCGAGCTGGGCGACCGTCGCGGCCTGCTCCTGCGCGGAGAGCCTGCTGAAGAAGGCCCAGAACTCGGGCTCGCGGCCGAGGTGCACCGTGGAGAGGACGAGCACGATGGGCACGGCGGGCTTCTCGATGTCGGCGAGCTCGGTGGCGCGCTTGCGCCAGTTCGAGAGGCCCTCGAACATACGCACGGCCCACTGCAGGCCGAGGCCGAGCAGGAGGCCGACCATCACGCCCGCGACGAAGATGTCGGCGTCGGTCGGGAACACGATCGCCGCGATGAGGCCGCCGAGCCCAGCGCCGATGACGAGCCCGGGCTCGCCGCCGTTGTGCTGCGAGGCGAGCGTGAGCAGCGCCGCGGCTTGCATGCCGGAGTTGCCCGTCTTCGCGGCCTCGCGCAGCGGGAGCAACGTCGCGAGGCGCCGCTGGGCCGCCGCGCGTACGCTGAGGAAGCTCGCGAGCAGCGTGAGCACGCCGATGAGCACGCCGAGGCCGACGGCGAGCTCGCGCGAGAGCAGGCCCTTCGGGAGCGGCTCGCGCACCTGCGCGGTCCTGGCCTTCGCCTCCTCGGCCTCGGCGGCCTTCTGGAGCGCTGCCTCGGCGGCCTTCGCCGACGCGAGCACCTTGTCGGTCGGCGCCTCGGCGAGCGCGGCGAGCAGCTTGCGCGCGGCCTCGACCTGCGACTTGTAGTCCTCGCCGACGGTCACGGCGGCCGCGGTCGCGACGGCGTCCCAGCCCTTCGCCGCGTCGGGGTTCTGCGCGACGCTCTCGACGAGCGGGCGACACGGCGCGAGCAGCTTGACCTGCTTGTAGGCCGGGAGCGCCGCGGGCCACGCGAGCTCGACGTCGGGCTCCTTCTCCTTCGGCGGCGGCGGTTTTTTGCCTTTCACCGGCGCGGCGCTCGGCGTGGCCGTGGCGGCGAGGCGCGCGGCCTTCGCGGAGGCCTTGAACACCGGGATCTCCGTGTTCAGGCGATCGGCGGCGGTCTCGCAGGCCTTCGCTTGCTGCGCCTTCGTGTCCGCGGCCTTCGCGGCGGCGATCGCGGCCGGGTCCGGGATGAGCCTCCCTTCGGCCGTCACGAGCCGCACGACCGCGCCTCCGAACGAGAGCACGAGCACGGTCAGCGCGACGATGGTCCAGCGCATCTCCTCGCGTCGGGTGTAGACGTTCACCGCGCTTCCCTCATCACGGAATCCGTGGCCCCAGAGCGGCGCCGGCAGAGCCTCGACATGTCGTCTCCACGTTTAAACGAGATGGCCGAGGACCGCTACCTTCTGAACGAGGCCCCCGGTATTTCCGCGGCGCGTCGGCCAGAAGTGGGCCCGCCGTGGTTTTCTGGTGTAGGGGACTCTGCAACGTGTCACGCGTCGAACGAGCGACGGCCCGCGCGGTGGCCTCGAAAGAGCCTTCCCTCGAAGAGGTCTATGCGCCTCCGAAGAACGCGGCGCCGGACGAACCACGTGGCGAGGCGAGCGAGGACAAGCCCGCGGTGAGCCCGGTCCGCGAGGCGCCGTGGGTCGCCACGACGTACTTCGGCGAGGGGCTGCCTTATTCGATCGTCCATCAGGTGAGCGCGGAGCTCTTCACGCACTTCGGCGCGAGCCTCGCGGCGGTCGGGTACACGTCGCTCTACGGCCTCGCGTGGAACACGAAGTTCCTCTGGAGCCCGTTCGTCGACATGTACGGCAAGCGGCGGGGCTGGGTCGTCGCGACGCAGATCGCGCTCGGGCTCGTGGTGCTCGCGCTCGCGGCGCCGGCCGATCGCGGGGACCTCGGCGTGGTGGCGTGGGGGCTCATCGCCGTGTCGATCTTCGCCGCGACGCAGGACATCGCGGTGGACGGCTTCTACCTCGACGCGCTGCCGAAGGAGCGGCAAGCGGCGTACTCGGGGCTACGCGTGGCGGCGTTCCGGGGCGCGATGCTGGTCGGCAAGGGCGGGCTCGTCATGCTCGCGGGCCTCGCGGGCGGCTGGCGCTGGGCGTTCCTCACGGCGGCCGCGATGATGCTCCTGCTCGGCGTCGGGCACGCGCTCTTCTTGCCGCGGCCGGGGCAACCTCCACGCGCTGGCTCCTCGTACGGCCAGGCGTTCGCCACGTACCTGCGCCAGCCGAAGGTCGGGCTCGTGCTCGCGTTCATCCTCACGTTCCGCGCGGGCGACGCGCTCATGTTCGCGATGTCCGCGCCGTTCCTGAAGGACCTCGGCCTCGACCTCACGCAGCGCGGGTTCTTGAGCACGTGGGGGACGGCGGTGTCGATCGCGGGCTCGGTGCTGGGCGGCGTCGTGGTCTCGCGGCTCGGGCTCGAGCGGACGCTCCTGCCGATCACGATCCTCCAGAGCGCGGCGATCCCGCTCTACGCGTGGCTCGCGTGGGCGCGGCCGGGGTTCTGGGTGATCTTCGGCGTGGTGCTCGTGGAGCAGTTCGTGGCCTACACGGGATCGGCCGCGTTCATGATCTTCCTCATGCGGCGCTGCGGGGCGGCGTACCGGGCGTCGCACTTCGCGATCGGCAGCGCGCTCATGTCCCTGATCACGACGGGCGCGGGCACGGTGAGCGGCCTCGTCGCCCAGCGCGTCGGGTTCATGACGTTCTTCCTGCTCGCGTTCGCGGCCTCGATCCCGGGCGTGATCCTGTCGATGTTCGTCCCGACGAGCCGCATCGACGACGAGCGGGCGCAGGCCTAGACCGCGCGCGCGTCGTCGCCGGCGGAGGTCTCGCTGCGCGGCACGGCCTCGCTGTGCGGCGGCGCTTCGATCCGCGGCTCGCGCACGACGCGTGGCTCGATCACGCCGCGCTTCCAGGCGTAGAGGCCGCCCGAGAGCTCGCCCTGCTCGTCGCTCGTGAGCCAGACGAAGGGGTGCTCGCCGAAGCACGGGGCGCCGTCGGGGCCGGAGGTGGCCGCGGACCAGGAGCCGCTGTTGCCGATGAAGACGTCGTCCGCCTCCCACGCGCCCTCGGGGTTGTGCGTGTGGCCGAAGACGACGGCGCGCGCGCCGTGGATCTTGGCGACGTTGCGCATCACGCGGCCGACGCGGAGCCACGTCTCGGCGAGCGGAGGCTTGGGGACGACGCGATCGTAGAGGCCGAAGACGAGCAGCGGCACGAGCGCGCCGGCGAGGCCGAGGGGCAGGCGCACGGACGCGAGGATCGCGGCGCCGATCGCCGCGCCGACGAGGACCACGAGCACGTGATCGACCCAGAGCTCGCGCACGACGCGCACGAAGCGCGACTCGGCGGGCGGCTCGAAGAGGCGGGCGTGGCGCGCGACGGCGGCGACGCGCTCGCCCGTCTCGCGGGCGCAGGCGAGCACGTTGCCGCGGTAACGCGCGCGGCAGAAGGGCCTTCGCTGGCGCCAGAGGCGGCCGAGGATCCGCGCGGTCCCGAGCGCCCAGATCATCGCGAGCCAGCGGCGCGAGAGGAGGTAGTAACGCGCCCAGTGCAGGAGATAGCCGAGCTTCGACAGCATGACGGAGCTGTCGTCGTGCGGGTTGAAGTAGCCGAGGCGCGAGACGAGCAGCCGCGTCCCCATCGATCCCATCGTGGCCACGATCTCGCGCCCGTCGTCGTCGTAGGGCGCCATCGGGTAGCGGTAGCTGCAGTAGGGATCGTAGAGGTGGCCGTGCTCGATCAGGATCCGATCGGGCGTGACGTGTATCCAGGCGCGGAAGTGGATCCGCGCCGCGATGGACGCGCGCCCGCTCGTGCTCGGCTCGCCTCTCTGCACGGCGAGCGCGGCGTCGCAGAGGCGGGCCGCGAGGTGCGCGCGGACCTCGGGCAGCGTGAGCAGGACGTCGTGGTTGCCCGACACGACCACGATCTCGTGCCCCTCGTCGAGCACGCGCCCGAGCGCCTCGACGACGATCGGGTGATCGTCGAGGATCGCCGCGATCGCGGGCACGCCGTGCTCGGCGTCGCGTGGCAGATCG
Organism: Polyangium spumosum; assembly: GCF_009649845.1. NCBI lineage: Bacteria > Pseudomonadati > Myxococcota > Polyangiales > Polyangiaceae > Polyangium > Polyangium spumosum. The sequence goes on along the minus strand of NZ_WJIE01000001.1, from coordinate 901,513 downwards.
TGACAGACGCTGCGGCCGTCGATCACGCGTGGCGCGTCGAAGTCGAAGACGTCCCCGTTCAAAACGAGCGTCATCCGCTGACCTCGGACCGCCTCGAGGACCGCGCCGAGCATGCTCGCGATCTCGCCGTCCGGCAGGAAAGCTCGCTGCCGATGACGCATCCACGGACCGGTCCCCGGCTCCACTTCGCAGAGGTGGATGTCGGAAATCACGAGCGTGTGATGCATTACGTTAATGGTGACACGGCGGCGAGGTGCACGCCTGCCGGGGGATCTCCTAATGCCTCGAAATCATTGAGAACGGACGGGGAACGTCGGCGGCGGGTGGAGAAGATGGCAAGGGCTTGCGGAGGGGTGGCGCGGACGCCCAGGTTCTACCGAAGGGGAGGGGCGTGATGCGGGCAACCGAGGCGTTGGGGCGGGCGATCGGCGGCATTTTGGCTCCGCTCACGGGGGAGGGCAGCCTCCTCCGGCGTGCGCGGGTCTTTCATCCGGACGGCGTCCTGTTCCGGGCGGACGTGAGGCCGCTCGTGCGCGAGGGCGCCGTGGGTGAGCTCGCGCAGAGGCTCGCGGGGCCCGCGCTCGTCCGGCTGTCGAGCGCGTGGTGGCGTCACGAAAAGGAGCTGCCGGACGCGCTGGGGATCGCGGTGCGGTTCTGCGGGCGCGCGCCGACGGCGACGAGCGTGGAGGCGTCCGCGCGGGATCAAGACCTGCTTTTCGCGACGTTCCAGCACATCTTGTCGCTCCCGCTCGCGCCGCTGACCACGAACGTGCGCGACTTCCTGGCGAACGCGTACCACGCGATCCTGCCGTTTTACGTGCTCGGGCTCGGGCGCGTGAAGTTCAGGCTCGTGCCGACGCGGCAGAAGGATTCACACGGCAGCCGGCGCGCGCGGCTGGAGCGAGCCGTCGCCGCGGGCAACGCCGTGTTCACGCTCGAGGTGATGCAGGCGGGGGGCCTCGCGGCGCGGCTCCGCGCGCCGGAGGGGATCGTGCGCGTGTCGCGCTGGCAAGCCGTTGCGGTGATCGATCTGGAGGAGCGATCGCTCGTGGATCAGGAGTCGCTGTCGTTCACGCCGTTCCACGCAGGTCGCGGGATCATGCCGATCGGGCCGTTCCAGATGCTCCGCGCGGCGACGTACGCGGCGAGCCGAACAGGCCGGAGGGTCGCGGCGATCGAGGGCTAGCGCCGGGACGGCCCGGGGAGCGACGGTGCCCTCGTCGCGAGCGACGGTGCCCTCGTCGCGAGCGACGGTGCCCTCGGCGCGAGCGACGGTGCCCTTGTCGCGAGCGACGGTGCCCATGGCGCGAGCGACGGTGCCCATGGCGCGAGCGACGGTGCCCTTGTCGCGAGCGACGGTGCCCATGACGCGAGCGACGGTGCCCATGGCGCGAGCGACGGTGCCCATGGCGCGAGCGATGGTGCCCTCGTCGCGAGCGATGGTGCCCTCGTCGCGAGCGACGGTGCCCTTGTCGCGAGCGACGGTGCCCTTGCGGCGCGCGTCACTCGACCGGAGGCGGGATCGTCCAGGTGGTGTTCTCGGCGTGGCGAGGCGCGTCGTCCTCGTCCGCGCTGCCGAAGAAGTCCGCGATGTCGTGCCTGCGCGCCTCGGCGTCGGCGCGGCCGAGATCGATGAGCCTGCGCGCGAAGGCGCCGTCGAAGAGCAGGTAACTCGCGAGGTCCGCTTCGGTCGCCTCGCCGACGTCGACGAGCGTGAGCATGCGCCGCGCGAAGGCCGGTCCGCCGTGGATGTTGCCGCGACGCACGTACTCGGCCGCGAGACGGCCGATGTCCTCGCTCGGGCGCACGACGAGCGAGTGGATGCGGTTGTACGGCATGCTGCCGCGACGATCGGCGCTGGCGTTCACCTTCGGCAGGAAGTCCGGACCGTAGGTGTTCTCCGCGTCCTCGATGATGTGGTTCAAGCGCGTCATCACCTCGAGGTCCGTCTGGATGTGATCGAGGAGGAACGCGTTCAGGATCTTGCCGAGCAAGAAGGCCGCGCCCGGCGGCTTCTCGTCCTCGGGCGTGGGGCTCGGGCCGAGCTCGCGCGAGAGGCCGATCGCGAAGACGTGTGTCGCGCCGAGCCGGAGCGCCGGCGCGATCGGCGTGTTCTGCCGGACGCCGCCATCCATGAAGAGCTCGCGGCCGATACGCACCGGCGGGAACAAGATGGGGATCGCCGCCGAGGCGAGCGCGTGCAGCGGGCCGATGTGAGCGCCGCGGATGAGCGTGCGCGGCGGCGCGGTCGTGGGCAACGCGCCGTCGGGGCCGGTCTGCATGAAGATGACCGTGCGGCCCGAACCGACCTCGGTGGCCGAGACGCTGAGCGCTCCGAGGTGGCCGCGGCGGAGCGTGCGCGCGATGGCGCGCCACGGGATCTCGCGCTCGACGAGCTTGGCCATCGGCGTGACGTCGAAGACGCCGGCCGCCGCCTTGCCGCCGCCGAAGAGGACACGCGGCAAGCTCACGGCCTGGCGGAGGCCGAAGCCGAGCACGTCCGGCAGATCGAGCTCGGTCCAGAGGTTCGCGAGGCGGCGAATGCCGGTCGTCGCGTCGCCGAGGTGCGCCGCGAGGAAACACGCGTTGATCGCGCCGACCGAGGTGCCGCAGAGGATGTCGATGCGCGGCACCGCGCCGCGTACGCGCGCGAAGTTGTCGAGCACGTACGACATGACGCCGACCTCGTACGCGCCGCGCGCGCCGCCGCCCGACAGGATCAACGCGACCTTTCGCCTGCGCTTCGTGGACTTCGAACTCATGCCATTCCGCCGCGACTGAGCGGATCGGAGCGCGAAGATACGTCCGATCCTTCTGCCTCGGACAGAATGCGCTCGACGACCGGTCTTCGCAAGAAGAGCGCGCGGAGACGAGCATCTCGGATGTACCCGGCGACCTTGCGTACGTGCGCCGCGGCGCGGAGCAACGCGTCACGAGCGCCGCTCGAGCTGCCTTTGCGCAAGGCTTCGATGCAGAGCGCGCGGACCTCGATGCCGTACTCGGAGAAGCTCGTGGCCTCGATCGCGCCGAGCGCCGTGCGAGCGAGCAGGACGCCGGTGTGGTGCTCGCCGGCGTCGACGCGCGCGGCGGCCTCGATGGCGGTCGCGTGAATGTGGTAGCTCAAAAGACCTTGCGGCTCGGCGAGCTTGCGCGCGGCCTGCGCGTGGACGACGGCCTCGTGCGGGCGGCCCTCGGCGCGGGCGAGCAGGGCGCGGACGATCCGCTCGTGCACGGTGTCGTACGCGCTTCCCGTGACGGCCACGAGCGCGCCGGCGTCACCACACATCACCCCGGCCTCGGCGACGATGTCGAGCTCGAGGAGGATCTCCGCGGAGCAGAGGAGCGTGTCGGCGCGCGAGTCCTGATCGGCGTAACGCTCGTGCGCCTCGCGCGCGCGCTTGAGGTAGCTCAGGCCTCGCTCGGTGTCGCCGAGGCGCGCGTAGGCCTGCCCCACGTTGCTCAGGGTCTTGGCGATCTGGAAGCGGCCGCCGATCGCGAGGTCGATGCCGATGGAGGAGAGGCCGAGCGCGATCGCGTCCTCGAAGCGCTCCATGACGAACATGGCGTAGGCGAGGGCGTTCTTGGCGCGCGCCTCGCTGCGCCGCGCGCCGACGGCGCGGAAGACCGCGATGGCCTCGGCGTGGGCCATCGCCGCCTCCTCGACGCGGCCGATGCGGCGCAGGAGGACGCCCTTCGAGCGGAGGACCTCGGCGCGCAGGCGCGGCGGTAGTTTCCCCGCTTGCGTGACCTCGAGCGCGCGCTCGCAAGCGTCGATGGCGCCCTGCACGTCGCCGAGATCGCCGAGGACCTCGGCGAGGATCGTGTACGCCTCGACCTCGAGCGCGGGCTGACGCGCGATGCGCGCGATCTCGGTGGCGCGCTGCGCGACGGGTAAGCCTCGCGCGAGGTGGCCGTCGTCGCAGTCGAGGCGCGCGGTGCGGACGAGGGCGAGCGCGACCGAGCGCGCCTTGCCGCTCTGGCGCGCGAGCTTGCGTAACGCCTCGAGGTGCTTGCGTCGCTCGCTGCGGCGGCCGAGGTGCCGGTAGATCGCCTCGAGCGCTGCGTGCGCCGTCATGCGACGCGGATCCTCGGGCGGGAGCAGCGAGAGCGCGCGGAGGTAGTAACGGAGCGCGAGCTGCTCCTGGTGTGTCGCGCGCGCGGCCGCGGCGGCCTCGAGGTACATCTCCGCGGCGGGCACGGCCGCCTCGCCGCGCGCGAGGTGGCGCGCGACGATCGCGGCGGAGAGGCCGCGGGCGAGGGGCGTACGCGAGAGGTGCTCGCCGAGCGAGAGGTGCATCCGCGAGCGCTTCGCCGCGTCGAGCGCGAGGTAGGCGACGTCGCGCGCGAGCGGGTGGCGGACATCGACCGAGCCCGCGCGCCTGTCGCAGAGCCCGCGCGCGCAGAGGCGGGTGATCGCCTCGTCGTCGGGCAGGCGCGCGAGCGCGAGGATGTCGGTCTCCGTCAGCGGTCCTCCCGCGACGGCGAGCCAGTCGACCACGTCGTGCTCGGCGAGCGGCAGCTCGCGCAGGCGATCGCCGATGAGCTGCTCGAGCGTGGAGGGCAGGGCCTCGCGGTGCTCGCCGGGCCGCTCGTGCCGCACGAGCTCGTGCCTGCCCTCGCTGCGCTCGACGATCTCCAGCGTGCCGCGCTCGAGCAGGGCGTCGACCATCTCGAGCAAGAAAAACGGGTTGCCCGCGACGCGCGAAACGAGCTCGCTGCAGACGGCCGCGACGCCCTCGCGCACGCCGAGCCGCGCCTCGACGAGGCGCACCTGCTCCTCCGGCTCGAGCCCGCGGAGTTCGATGCGCACGAGGCCCTCGACGAACGACAGCACGCGCTCGTCGGCGCGCGTCACGAGCACGACGAGGATCGGGAGCGGCTCGGGCCTGCGCAAGAGCTCCTTCAAGAGCTCGAGGCTCGCGCGGTCCGCCCACTGCAAGCCGTCGACGACGACGACGATCGGCTGCTGCCGCCCGAGCCCGGCGAGCAGGTGGCGCATGCCCTGGACGACGAGGTCGTGGCGGTAGTTGCTCGCGTCCTCTTCCTGGTGATCGCCGTGCTTGCCCGTCACGAGCTCGGCGAGCCGCAGGATCTCGCGCGTGGCGCTCGCCATGCGCGCGAAGGGGCCGAAGACGTCGCGCAGCGCGCCTTGCGCCTCTTCGAGCGAGTTGTCGAGGCCCATGCCCGTCACGTCGCGCACGACGTCGGCGACGGTGGCGAGGGGCAGCTCCATCTTCACGGGCGAGCACTCGACCTGCACCACACGCGCGCCGCCCGGCAGCTCCGAGAGGAACGTCGAGACGAGCGCGGTCTTGCCGATGCCCATCTCCCCGACGACCACGCGCGCGACGAGCTCGCCGAACGTCCGGCGCGAGAGCGGCGCCATGTCGAACGCCTGCGTCCTCGGGCCGCTCGGGGACTCCTGCGCTCCGAACGCCTCCGACGAAGGGGGCGAGCCCGGCACGCCGCCGAGCGGCGGCGAGACCGCGCGGTGATACGCGGCGTAGAGGTCTGCCTTCTCGGCGTCGCGCCCGACGAGATCACTCTGGCCGAGCGCGAGCTCCGCCATGCGCTCCTCGCGCGTGAGCAGGCGCTCGAGCGCGTAGAGGCGCATCTGCGCGGGGACGCGGTGACCGCCCGTATCGCCGAGCGTCAGGCTCGGCGCTTCACCCCAGCGGAAATCGCGCCGCACGAGGCGGTAGACGCCGCCCGCGACCCACGTCTTGCCGAAGGGCGTCGCGGCGCCCACGCGATCGGCGAGCAGATCCGCGGGCTCCTGCAGCGAGTGGTTCTCGAGGTGCCCCTTCGGATCCCGCTCGCCCGACGCGATGCCGCGGACGATGCCGATCGAGGCGCGCAGCGGCGTCGGCAGATCCTCGCTCGCGCCGGCGAGGGCCTCGTGGACGTCGATCGCCAGCGTCGCGGCGTCGGCGGCCGCGCGGGAAGGGTTCGCCATGAGGCCAACGACGGCCCGCGCGGACCACTCCGTTGGCCCCCACGACCACTTGGCGCCGCGCTTGAACGCGATGTCGTTCAGCGTGTCCCGGATACCCTTGCCGTGCGTGGACCCGAGCTCCGCGGCGCCGTCGATGCGCAGCGTGACCACGGCGACGTGCCGCACCTCGCGCGCCAGGCGCGTGGGGTGCTCGCCGTTCGTGCCTTCGGACGGCGTCCGCGCGAGCGGCACGGCGGCGAGCGTCGCGGCCTCGGGCGCCTCGCGTGGGTTCGCGAGCGGCAGCTCGAGCTCGCGGCCGAAGAGCTCGAGCAGCATCGCCTCGATCGACGCGGAGTCGACGAGCTCTTGCTTGGCGAGCAGCGTGCGCATGATCGCGGCGCTCATGTCGCGCGCGGTCTGGTAGCGCAGCTCGCGCGGGCCGCGCATCGCCCGCGTGACGATCAGCTCGAGCTCGGGCGGCACGTCGGCCACGTGCGCGGACGGAGGCAAAAACGCGCCCGTCTTCACGGCCTCGAGCAGCGCGTCGTCGTCGAGCTTCCCGTACGGCGACCGCAGCGCGAGCATCTCGTACAGCACGACGCCGAGCGCGTAGATGTCGCCGCGCCGATCGACCCGCTCGCCGCGCGCCTGCTCGGGCGACATGTACCCGAACTTGCCCTTCAGCACGCCTTGCTCCTCGCGGAAGAGGTTCGCGCTGGCGATGCCGAAGTCGGCGATCTTCACCGCGCCTTCGTACGAGATCAGGATGTTCTGCGGCGAGATGTCGCGGTGGACGATGCAGAGCGGCACGCCGCCCTCGTCCTTGCGCTCGTGCGCGTAGTGCAGGCCCTTGGCCGCCTCGGAGACGATGTACGCCGCGACGTACGGCGGGATGCGCGCGCCGATGCGCCGCGCCGTCGACATGATCTTGCCGAGGTCGAAGCCCTCGACGTACTCCATCGACAGGAGCAACCCGTCGTCGCCGTGGTCGCTGAACTCGTAGACCTGGACGATGTTCGGGTGGTTGAGGCGCGTCGCGAGGTGGGCCTCCTCGACGAACATCGAGCGGAACCTCCGCGACGAGCCGTGCGCGGGCAACACGCGCTTGACGACGAGCAGCTTGTACGTGCCCTCCGCGCCGCGCTTCTTCGCGAGGAAGACCTCGGCCATGCCGCCCGCGCCGAGGCGGCGCAGGATCTCGAAGTCGGCGAGCTGGTCGGGGTGCATGGCCATCGCGCGCGGGGAAGGAGGCGGGGAGAGGAGGAAGACGGACGCCTCGGCCGCATGGTAGCGTCGCGACCCACTCCCGTGACATCGAGCATGCTACGCCCCACGCCCTGTTCCTGCAGCCGCAGTGTTCGCACGAAGCTCGCCTTCGGCCTCTCGGCCCTCGCGCTCGTCGCCGTCCCCACGCTCGCCTTCGCTCAGGCGCCGCCCGGAAAGGGGACCGACATGGAGCTCGATCCGGACGCCGCGCCCGCCGAGCCCCCGCCGCTCCCGCCCGCGCAAGAGGGTGATTGGGGCGTCGGCGGCGCCGAAGAAGAAGGGAAGTTCGCGCCCTCCGGCAAGACGGGCGCGAAGAAGCGAGAAGAGGCAGAAAAAGCCGAAGAGGCGAAGGCCGAGGACTACCGCGTGCTGCCGCCGCGCGAGTTCGGCGTCGACACGGTGATCGGCTTCGGCGAGATCCGCGATGTCCTCAGCGACACGAACCCCACCGACGTCACCGTCGCGTCGTTCGTCCCCTACTTCTTCTGGCGCTTGAACGACACGTGGGCGATCGGCGCGCGCGTGCCCTTCGCGACGGGCACCATCGACGGTCCGATCGAGGACCCCGTCGACTCGTTCGCGCTCGGCAACATCGAGGCGAGCGTGCACGCGCGCTTCAAGCTGAAGCGACGCATGACGCTCCCCGTGAGCTTCGCGCTCGCCGTGCCCACCGCGAGCGGCGACATGTTCCCCGAGCAAAACGACGCAGGCGCGAGGCCGCAGGCCGTCCTGAACCAGGCCGTCGCCGGCGCGCGTGGCTGGGAGGAGCAAGCGCCCTACACGCCGAACCGACTCGGCGCGGTGCCGAGCGTCGGCTTCGCCTACGACACGCGCCTCCTGCACTTCGCGGCGAGCACCAAGTTCGAGCTCATGATCAAGACGGGCGGCGGCACGCCCGAGAGCGCGAACGTCGGCACGATCCACGCGCCCGCATACAACTGGGTCACGAGCGCGTCGTTCTCCTACGACTTCCTCGACGGCATGGTCTCGCCGGGCCTGCGCGCATGGCTCGCCGTCTCGCAGCAGGCGGTCACCAAGGGCACGAGCGACTACTCGGGCGCGCAGTTCGTGATCGAGCCCGGCGCAAACAGCACGATCCCCCTCGGCAAGTCGCTCGCCTTGCGCGCGGGCCTCGGTTTCCTCATCCCCCTCGGCGGCCCGCTCGGCGGCTCGAACAGCGCGACCATCAACGGATTCCGCGTTCGCGCCGGCCTCGCATTCTGAGTTCCTGAAGAGCCCGGAAAGAGCCCTGCACCAGGCCGCCCGCCGAGCCTGTAAGTGCTGGAAACCAGAACATAAAACGTGATCGTCCGTGCTGGCGGACAACCTCCTCGCCGCTATCGTGCTTCGCCCCGGCCGCAAACCGCGGAGCGCTGCGACCACATCGGTCGACTGCGCGCCGGGTGTGCCGGGTGACGAGGTGCAGCACGATGGGATGGCTCTCGAAATTCGAAAAGCGGCTTGGGCGGGTGGTCGGTCCGGTGGTCGTCCTGATCATCGCGGTAGCGATCGGCGCCCTCGTCTACTCGCTGCGAGGACCACGCGAGGGGACGATCTCGTACACCGAGCTCACGCAGATCACGGGATCACAGGCGATCTCCGAGGTGCGGGTGGAAGGTGAGCGCTTCTCGATTCGAGGGGTCGACGGATCGCTCCGCGTGGGCATCGTCGGCGACGAGAAGGCGCGCCACGCGCTCGTCGACAAGTTCGCAGCAGCAGGCATCGCCGTCGAGTACGGCGCGCGCGAGGGCTCGACGGGCGCGCGCGCGGCGACGGCCATCGCGCCGATCGCGGTGATGCTCGCGCTCGGCGCCGTCGGCATCGGCATGCACCGCAAGAAGAGCCGCGCGCACTTCTCCGAGGGCCAGTCCGCGAGCGTCGGCAAGGTCCGCTTCTCGGACGTCGCAGGCATGGACGAGGTGAAGGAGGCGCTCGCCGAGACGGTGGAGTTCCTCAAGAACCCCGATCGCTTCGGTCGCCTCGGCGGTCGCGCGCCACGCGGCGTGCTGCTCACGGGTGAGCCGGGCACAGGCAAGACGCTGCTCGCGCGCGCCGTCGCGACCGAAGCAGGCGTGCCCTTCCTCTCCGCCTCGGGCTCGAGCTTCCAGGAGATGTTCGTCGGCGTCGGCGCCTCCCGCGTACGCAACCTCTTCGCCGAGGCGCGCCGCGTCTCACCCTGCATCGTGTTCATCGACGAGATCGACGCCGTGGGCCGCTCCCGCGGTCGTGGAGGCGACTCGGCCTCCGCCGATCACGACCAGACCCTGAACCAGCTCCTCGTCGAGATGGACGGCTTCGATCACACGACGGGCATCGTCGTGATGGCCTCGACGAACCGCGTCGACGTGCTCGATCCAGCGCTGCTCCGCCCCGGCCGCTTCGATCGCCAGATCGTGGTGCCACTGCCGGACCTGCGCGGCCGCCGAGAGATCCTCGAGGTGCACGCGCGCCCCATCGCGCTGAAGGAGGACATCGACCTCGCGCACGTGGCGAAGGTGACCCCCGGCTTCTCCGGCGCAGAGCTCGCGAACCTGCTCAACGAGGCCGCAATCCTCGCGGCGCGCAGCGGCGCAGACAAGGTGGACCTCGAGCACATCGACAAGGCGCGTGACCGCGTGCTCATGGGCGAGGAGCGAAAGAGCCTCGTGATGGACGCAGAGGAGCGCCGCGCGACCGCAATCCACGAAGCCGGGCACGTGACAGTCGCCCTCGCCGCGAAGCACGCAGACCCCGTACACAAGGTGTCAATCCTCCCCCGCGGCCGCGCCCTCGGCGTGACCCAAGCACTGCCCGAGCGAGACCGGCTGCTCTACACGAAGGAGTACCTCGAAGATCAGATCTGCATGCTCATGGGCGGCCGCGCAGCCGAGATGGTCGTGCTCGGCACGATGACCGCAGGCGCCGCCGACGACATCCAGCGCGCCGCATCACTCGCACGAAAGATGGTCGCCGAGCTCGGCATGAGCGAGCTAGGCCCCATCAACGTGACGGATCACCCGGGCCACGTGACACACAGCGAGCACCTGCACGCCCGCGTCGACGAGACGGCACGCAAGCTCGTCGAGTACCAACTCGAGCGCGCCTGTCGCATCGTCCGCGAGACGCGCGCCGGCGTCCTGCTCCTCGCCGAGCGTCTACTCGAAGAGGACACGCTGGTCGGCGAGGCCATCGTCGCGTGTTTCGAGAAGTGCACCGAGGAGGTCGAGGTCGCGCCCGTGGAGTTCGTCGCGCAGGCGTGAGGGGAGAGGGGGGGGGCGCCCCCCCCCCCCCCGGGGGGGGCGCCCCCCCCCCACCCCCCCCCCCGCCCCCCCCCGGCCCCCGGGGACAGCGCGCAAGCGCGCTGTCGAGGGAGAAAACGTCGACTCGGGAAGGTGAGTCGGCGATCGCGACGCGGAAGACGGCGAGTGGGGGAGCCCAGTCGCCGTTTTCGCTGGCTCAGACGGGTGTTCGGATGGCCGAGTGCCCGTTTCCGCTGGCTGGAACGGGTACGGGGGCGTCCGAGGTGGCGATCAGGACCACGAAAAGCCCAGCTCAGGCGTCCGAGATGTCGATTTTCGCAACAAGATCGGCAGATCGGCACGGAGCTTGCCCAGGCAATGGGGGCTACGAGGCGGAGGGCGGCGCGGCAGGGGGAGGCGCCGAGAGCGGGCCCCGCGAAGTGAGCGCGCGTCTCCAAGCCGCGATCGTATCGCTCGCAGGCGCAGGCCAGCCCATGCGGCTGAACCTGCGCAAGAGCTCCGGCGTGTGATCCCCGGTGCGGCTCGGATCCTGGTACGTGTCGCGCGCTCGCTCGAGCTGGTGCGCGGCGTCCTGGAAGCGCCCCTCGTGGTACGCGAGCCACGCGCGCGTGAGCGCGAGGTGCTGCTGCGGCTCGGCCTCGGCGAGCCCCGTGGCATCACACTCGGAGAGCGCCGCACGCGCCACATCCGCTCGACCACGCTCGAGCGCGATCTGCGCGACGATGATCTTGATCTCGACCTGCCCCCAAGGATCGCTGAGCCGATCGAAGAGCGCAGTGGCAGCGCGCGCATGCGCGTCCGCCATGTCGAGCTGGCCCGCGTCGAACGCAGTCATCGCGAGCAGGCGCTCGCAGGCACCCTCGCCGCGCGGGTTGCCGAGGTCGCGGAAGCTCCGACGCGAGAGGAGCGCCACGCGCCGCGCTTCTTCGAGCCGACCTTCACGGTGGTCCGAGTGCGCGAGCGCGACGTCACACTGGGCCATCCCGAGCCGGTAGCCGATCGCGTCGAACTCGGCGCGCGCCGTGCGCAAGAGCGCGCGCGCCTTCTCGGGCGAGCCGCCGGCCTGCTCGACGAAGCTGTGCAGCACGAGGCACTGCGCGTGGCCGAGGCGATCCCCCACGGCCTGGAACTTCGGGCCCGCGCTCTCGAGGATACGAGCCGCGTCGAGGTGCGCGCCGAGCAGGAAGTCGATCTCCCCGAGGATCACCTCGCAGAGCGCTTGCCCATGCGTGTCGCCGAGCGACTGGAACATCTCGAGCGCCTTCGCCACGAGCTTGCGCCCCTCGGCGGGCGCGGCGAGGTCACTCGCGACATGACCGAGGAGCCTGAGGCACGCAGCCTCGCTCTCGGGATCTCCCGCCTGGTGGAAGAGCTTGCGCGCCTCTTCGGCCTCGCGCCGGCAGTCCTCGAGCCTGCCCGCGTGCCGGAGCGCCTCCGCGCGCCACCGCCTGTGCCGCGCGAGCAGGAGGCCCTCGAGCCTGCCGTCGAGCAGCGACAGATCACGCAACGTCGCCTGCACGTCACGCGTGCGCCCCCACGAGTCGGCGATCGAGTGATGCAAGAGCTCCGCGGCCGGGTTCACGTCTCCGGCGCGGACGAGGTTCGTCACGCGGTGGCGCACGATGCGGCGGCTCGTCGCGTCGGGGTGATGCGCGAGCGCGTTCGCCGCAGCGCGCAGGACCGCGGCGGCGTCGGGCTGCGCGAAGAGCTGCCCGAGCAAGTGCTCTTGCAGGAGCGCGTGAGGCCAGCGCAGGCGCTCTTCACCCGACGCGAGGAGGATCTGCGCGCGCTTCATCGCCGCGACCGCGCGCTCCGCGTCCACGCCGAGCGCCCCGAGCTCGAGCCGCAGCACGTCCTCGCGGATGTCGCCGCCGAGCGCCGCCGCCGCGCGCGCGCCGCGCCGGAGGTCCTCGGGGATCGCGCGCAGTCGCTCCTCCCAGAGCTCGGCCGTCGTGCCGGCGCGCATCGCGAGCTTCGCCTCGGGCACCACGTACCTGCCGTCGCGCAGCTCGATGTGCCCGCCCGTCGCCCACGCGTGCACGATCTGCAGCGCGAACAGCGGGTTGCCCTTGCTCCGCTGCGCGGCCTCGACCACGGCCGCCTCGTCGAGCGGCAACGTCTCGCGCAGGAGCGCGTGCGTCTGCGTCGGATCGAGCGGCTCGAGCTGCATGCGATCGCCGCCGAGCTCACGCAGGAGCCACTCCACCCACTCCCGCGCGACCGGATCCGTCATGATCGCCTCGTCGCGCACGGTGCCCACGATGAAGAGCGGCAGGCCCGGCGTCTCGCGGTGCAGGCGCGCCATGCCCTCGAACGTGGTCGGCGAGCCGTGGTGCAGATCGTCGAGCATCAGGAGCAGCGGCCGGTTCTTGGCGACCTTCTGCAGCGCGTACTGCATCACGCGAAAGCGCGTCTCCGACGAGAGCGCGAAGCGCTTGCCCGTCGGCCCGATCGCGTCACCCGGCGACGAGGGGCGGATCCACTCGGCCGTCGCCGCGACCCACATCTTGCCTTCGTCGTCCTCGGGGGCGACCTCCCACTGGTTCAGGAGGACCTTCTCGACGACCTCGCGGCCTTCACGCTCCAGCCGGTAGTGCTGCACGATCGCGCCGACCACGCCGTCGAGCGGCGCGGCGATCTTCCGGTAACGCGCGCGCAGCGGCGCCAAGAGGCCACGCTCGTGCACCTCCTCGCAGAGCCACTCGGCGAGGCGCGTCTTGCCCACGCCCGCTTCGCCCGACAGCAGCACGAAGCGGTGCTCGGGCGCCTCTGCGCGACCCGAAGCCCCATGCGAAGAACTGGCGATCACGCTCGCCATGTCGAGCAGCCGCGAGCGCTCGGACGCGCGCGCGACGAAGGGGCTCGGCCGGAGCCCGAGCAGGCCCGTCGTGGTCACCTGCGAGTCGAGGTAGTTGCTCTCGATGACGAGCGGCGAGTCGCGCAGCGGCATCGACATCGGCGGCGCGGCCGAGGGCCTCGGCGTCGCGCTCGGGTCTCCGCCGCGCGGCCGCATCCGCCAGAGCAACGCGCGCGCGTCGGCGGCGTAGTCGAAGCGTTGCCACGGGCGCTTGTTCATCAGGCGCCGCACGACCGGCGCGATGTCCGGCGGGATCCCGGGCCGGATCGGCACGTCGGGCAAGGGCGCGCTCTTGTGCTTCGCGAGCAGCTCCTCGTCCGTCCCCTCGTACGGCTCGTGGTTCGCGAGCATCGTGAACAGGATGCAGCCGAGCGAGTAGAGGTCCGTCGACGGGCCCACGTGCGGCGCGGCGTAACGGATCTGCTCCGGCGCCATCCACCCCGGCGTGCCCGCGCCCCAGCGGATCGTCGGCTTCGAGGCGGGCGAGCCGTCGAGCCTGTGATCGACACGATCCTGCATGAGCCACGCGAGCCCGAGGTCGAGCACGTGCACCGTCGGCGGCTCCGTGTCGTCGTGCGGGATGTCGACGAGGATGTTCGAAGGCTTGAGATCCCCGTGGATGACGCCGCGCGCGTGCGCGTGCGCGAGCGCCGCGAGCACGTCGTCGGTGATCTTCCAGATGAGGGGCCACGGCAGGCCGCCTTCTTCTTGCGCGAGGTAGAGCCACTCGTGCAGCGAGCGACCCGGCACGGCGTCCATGACGAGGAACGGCGTCCCGTCGGCGAGCGCGCCGAAGTCCCTCGCGCGCACGATGCACGGGTGCGACAGCGCGGCGAGCGCGCGCGCCTCCTCGTGGAACCACCACGCCTCCTCGGCGCGTGGACGCGCCCCGGGTCGGCTCAGGACCTTCACGGCCACGCGGTCGTCGGCCACGAGGTCGCGGCAGAGGTAGACCACCCCCATCCCGCCCCGCCCGAGCTCCCGCCGTACCTGGTATCGTCCGGCCAGAATCTTGCCGATCGTGCCGGCTTGTTCGCTCATCGGACGGGCCAATATATCCGGCCCCCGGCCGCCCGGCACAGCGACCGAGTCGGCTCTTTGGCGCCCCCGAACTGTCAACGGCAATTCAACAATGCTACGTTACGGAACATGTCGAACACGGTGAGGCTGCTCGCGTTCGCGGGGGCGCGCGACGTGCTCGGAGCCGCCGAGCTCTCCTTTCCCCTCGACGGGCCGTGCACCGCGGAGGAGCTTCTTCACCACGTTTGCAGCCGATATCCCGCGCTCGTGCCGTATCGGCGCTCGATCCGCGTCGCGGTCAACGGCGCGTATGCGCAGCCCGGCGAAGAGGTCCGGTCGGGGGACGAGGTTGCGTTGATCCCGCCCGTCGCGGGAGGGTGAGGCGATGGCGGTGACGAACGATCCGGCCGCCGAGAAGCGGCGCTCTCTGCCGGTGCTCGGCGCTCGCGCGCTCGTGCCGACGCGCGTCGCGTCCGGGCCGCCGCCGCGCAGCGTGCGCGTCTCCGTGACCGATCGGTGCGACTTCGCCTGCACGTATTGCCGGCCCTCGCGGAACGACGGCTACGCGGACGGGCGCCTCATGACGTCGGCGTGGAAGACCATGTTCGAGGCGCTTCGCCGCGCGGGCGTGCGCCGCGTGCGGCTGACGGGCGGCGAGCCCCTCGTGCACCCCGAGATCGTCTCGATCGTCGCGCACCTCGCCTCGCTCGGCTTCGAGGATCTCGCGCTCACCACGAACGCCTCGCAGCTCGCGAAGCTCGCGCGGCCGCTGCGCGACGCGGGCCTGCACCGCATCAACGTCTCGATCGACACGCTCGACCCCGATCGCTTCCGCGCCGTCACGCGTGGCGGGGATCTCGGCGCCGTCCTCGCGGGCATCGAGGCCGCGAGCGAGGCGGGGTTTCCGCCCATCAAGCTGAACACGGTCGTGCTGCGCGGCGTGAACGACGAGGAGCTCGAGCGTATCCTGCTCTGGGCCTGGGAGAGGCGCATGCTCCCGCGGTTCCTCGAGGTCATGCCCATCGCCGAGGGGGCGAAGCTCGTGGCCGATCACCTCGTCACCGCCGCAGAGATGCGCCGCGCGCTCGCCGCGCACCTCACGGCCGAGGAGGCCGTCACCGATCCGGGCCTCGGTCCTGCGAAGTACGTGCGCGCCCGCCACGATCCGTCGCTCCGCGTCGGGTTCATCACGGGCACGAGCGACACGTTCTGCGAGACCTGTGATCGCCTGCGCGTCTCGTCGACGGGCGTCTTGCGACCTTGCCTCGCCACGGACGACGGCGTCGACGCAGGGGCACCTGCGCGCGCGGGGGACGCCGCGGCGATCGTCGAGGACATCGGGCGCGCCTGGGCCATGAAGCCCGACGGCACGATCTGGAAGGGCTGCACCGAAGAGACCGCGGCGGGCGTATCCATGCGCGCGATCGGCGGGTAGGATCCGGCCGCCGTGAAGGAACTGTTTTCATTCGAAGCCGAAGAGATCGGGCCCGCGCTGGATCTCGTCCCTCTCGCCGCGCGCCGCGCGCTCGATCACGCGGGCCTCCGGTTGCCCCTCGAAGGGTGGCGCTCCCTCTCGCTCGAGGATCGAAGGCGCATCACCCGCGCAGGCGCCGAGGAGATCGTCGACGTGCCGTCCGTCGCCGCGATCGTGCAGCAGGCCTACCCGCCCGCGCTCCCCATGCCTCTCGGCGGGGATCCGAGCCCCGATCACCTGCCCGAAGGCCTGCTCCTGGCCTTGCCCGCGGGCCGCGCGTTCGACCTGCGGACGTGGGCCTCCCTCTCCGGCCTCGCGCGTTTTTCTCTCGTGCACTGCCTCCGCCGCGCGTCGAAGCGTGGGGATCCGTCGATCCTCGCGGCCGCGCTCGACGTGCTCGCGCCCGAGGCCGCTCCGCAGAAGGCCGACGCGACGAGCCTCTCCTCGCACCTCGGCCCGCGCGGCGACGTGCGGATGGTCGACGTCGCCGAGAAGGCGCCCTCCCAGCGTCGCGCGGTCGCCGTCGCGCGCGTGCGCATGCGCCCCGAGACCGCATCTCGCCTCGCGCGTGGCGATACACCCAAGGGCGAGGTGCTCGCGACCGCGCGTATCGCCGGCATCATGGCCGCCAAGCGCACGCCGGAGCTCATCCCGATGTGCCACGCGATCGCCCTGACGCACGTGGCGATCGCGCTCGACGTCGACGAGGCGGGCGCGCGCGTCACGATCACCGCGAGCGCGGAGGCCACGGACAGGACCGGCGTGGAGATGGAAGCGATGGTGGCGGCGTCGATGGCCGCGCTGACGCTCTACGACATGCTCAAGGGCATCGATCGCGAGATGGTCGTGGAGGACGTGATGCTGGTGGAGAAGAGCGGCGGCCGATCGGGCCATTTCCGGAGGAAGCCGTGAGCGCGCCGCGTATTCGCCGCGAGGCCCTCTCGCTCGACGAGGTCGTCCAGATCGTGGCGCGCCCCGAGGCCGGCGCGATCGCCACCTTCCTCGGCGTCGTTCGCAACACGAACGACGGCCGCAGCGTGAGCCTGCTCGAGTACGAAGCCTACGGCACGATGGCCGAGGCCGAGTTCGCGCGGATCCTCGAGGAGCTCGAGCGCGAGATCCCAGAGGTCCGTGTCGCGGCCACGCACCGCATCGGCGCGCTCCACGTGGGCGACGCCGCCGTCGTCTGCGCCGCGAGCGCACCGCATCGCGGCGAGGCGTTTCGCGCGTGCCGCGAGCTCATCGATCGCATCAAGGCGAGGCTGCCGATCTGGAAACGCGAGCACGGGCCCGACGGGCCTTACTGGGTCGGCTGGGAAGACGCGCGCTGCGCCCCCGACCACGGCGAACACGCGTTTCACGGCCACGCGCATCACGGCCACGCGCGTGATGACGAGGAGCGCTGACCTCAGAACGCGTCGATCCGGATCGCCTCGAGCTCGCTCCCGTCCTCGACCCTGCCCTGACTCGCGGGCACCACCACGAGCACCTCCGCCTCGGCGAAGCTCGTCACCGCGCCCGACGCCTGGTTCGGCAGGAGCCGCGCGCGCTTCGCGCCTGCGTCGGTGTCGAGACGCGCGCGGACGAACTCCTCGCGGCCCGGCGCGCGCTCGTACGAGCCCGCCACCACCACGCGCTCTCGCCTCGGCAGCGGCGACGCATCCCCTTGCAACGCGCGCACGAGCGGCGCGCCGAAGAGCAGCCACGTGAGCGACGCGCTCGCGGGGTTGCCAGGCAACCCGAGCACCAGCGCGTCTCCCGCGTGGCCCACGACGATCGGCTTGCCCGGCTTGATCGCCACCTTCCAGAAATCCAGCGTCACGCCCGCCGCCTCGAACGCCGGCCGCATCACGTCCCGATCGCCGACGCTCACGCCGCCGATCGTCACCACCAGATCACTGCCGCGTAGCGCCTCCACGACCGCCGCGCGCGCGACGTCGAGGTCGTCGGGTACGTACGCGGAGGCGCGCGTGATCGCCCCGATCTGCCGCGCCGCCGCCGCGACGAACACGCCGTTCGACTCGGCGATCGATCCGGGTTTGCCCAGCTCGCCCGGCGACCGGAGCTCGTCACCCGAGCAGAGGATCGTCACCACGGGCCTTCGCGCGACGAGCACGAAGGGACGATCGAGCGCGGCGGCGAGCGCGGCGTGCCCCGGCGTCATCCGCGTGCCTCGGGCGATCGCCACCGCGCCCTCGGCGAGGTCCGATCCACGCCGTCGGATCCACGCGCCCGCCTTCGGCGCCTCGCGGATCACGATCACGTCTCCGCGCCGCTCGACGTGCTCCTGCATGATCACG
The DNA here is from genome assembly GCF_009649845.1 of Polyangium spumosum. Classification (NCBI taxonomy): domain Bacteria; kingdom Pseudomonadati; phylum Myxococcota; order Polyangiales; family Polyangiaceae; genus Polyangium; species Polyangium spumosum. Next base: position 883,422 of record NZ_WJIE01000001.1, on the reverse strand, counting down.
GCATCCGCGCCCTCGGGCAGCCGCGCGCCGGTGAAGATGCGGCACGCGCTCCTCGGCGCGAGCGCGGGCGTCTCGCCGCCCGCCGAGCTCTCCCCGACCACGGGCAACTCGAAGGGGCCGTCTCCCTCGAGATCCGCGGCGCGCACCGCGTAGCCGTCCATCGAGCTGTGATCGAACGCCGGCATCGGCGCGCGCGCCACGAGGTCCTCCGCGAGCACGCGCCCGGCGGCCTGATCCACGCTCACGCGCTCCTGCGCCACGGGCCGCGCTGCGGCGAGCAGGCGCGCGAGCGCGTCGCGGTAGGCGAGCATCAGTGTTTCCTCCCGTGCTTGCCGTGATGGCCGTGCGCGGCGTGCTTGCCGCCTCGACCCGACGCGAGCGCGATCGCGTGCGAGAGCGTCGGCGCGAGCAGCGCGTCCACCGCGAGCTCGACGGCGCTCGGGCTGCCCGGCAGCGCTGCGATCACCTTGCCCCGCACCACGCCGGCGATCGCGCGCGACAGGATCGCGCGGGGCCCGATCTGCTCCCACGAGAGCCTGCGGAACGCCTCGCCGAAGCCGTCGATCGTCTTGTCGAGCATGCCCTCGACGACCTCGATCGTCCGGTCGCGCGGAGCGATCCCCGTGCCGCCCGTCAGCACGATCGCGTCGGCGAGGTCCGCGTCGCATACGTGGGTGATCGACGCGCGGAGCTCGTCCGGCTCCTCGCGCAGGATCACGTGGCTCGTGATCGAGAAGCCCGCGGCGCGCAGGCGATCGACGAGGACACGCCCCCCCACGTCGTCGCTCGGCGTGCGCGTGTCGCTCAGGGTGAACGTGGCGACGCGGAAAACCTCGAACTCTTCTTTGGTGCTCATACGGATCCGGTGCAGCGGTTACGGGGCTCCACGATGACCGATCGGTGCGGCATCGTGAGCGCCTCTTCCATGGGGCCAGGATCGAAGTCGAAGTGCCGCTGTCGCAGCGGGCGCTCGGGGAAGAGCAGGCGGAGGCGCACGTGTGGCGGCGCTGTCGGGGGCGCCTCGGGCGAGAAGAGCGTGCGGGCGATCTTTCCTCCCGCGAACGGCGAGATCACCGTGATGTCCGTCGCTCCGCGCGCCACGAGCGCGTCGATGAGGGTGTTGTCCGCGGCGCCGCCGTCCATGTGCACCTCCCCGTCGAGCCGCGGCACGCGCGCGTAAATCACGGGGATGAAGCACGACGCCACGAGCACGTCGTGCATGTCGCGCCGCTCGTGGTTCGAGTGCACCACGAGCGCGTCCTTCCTCCCCGCGAAGAAGCGCCGCGCGTGTGTCGTCGCCACGAGCAGCTCGGCCTCCGTCCCGTGGAGCTTTTCCTCGGGCAAGAAGCGCTCGAGCGCGCCGCGCAGGACTGCGCTCATCCCGAACGGGCTCCGCTCGCTCGCGAGGTACCGCCGCGACACGACCGGCGTCTTCGCCATCGAGCGCCAGAGGTCCGGCCCCACGTCGGCGAGGCCTGCGACGAGCGCGGCTCCGGAGACCGAGCCCGACGAGGCGCCCGCCACGACATCGAAGCGCTCGCCCGCGGCGACGAGGCGCGAGAGCACGCCGAACTGGAACGCCGCCCGGCAGGCGCAGCCGGGCAAGGACAGCGCTCGCACGCGCTCGTCTTATCAGAGCCCGTCTTCGCCGTCACCCTCGGGGCGTGGTGCACGCTCGCCGCGCGCGTCCATGGCGTCGGCGCGCGCGCTGCGCTACGCACGTCCGCGTGGCAGAGCCGCTGATCCCCTACATCACGCTCCCCGAGATCCCGCTCGGATTCCTGCTCGACATCCCCGGCCTGAACAAGCTCTTCGACGCGGCCAGGCCGCCGTCGATCAAGCCCTTCGGCACGCTCGTCGCGCTCGGCGTCTACATCGGCTCGGTCATCACGATGCACCGCGCGAAGGAGCGCAACCTCGACACGAAGAAGATGAACGAGTTCATCTTCTGGGTCGTCGCCGCGGGGTTCGTCGGCGGGCACATGCTCGACGCGATCTTCTATCACCCCGAGCGTGTCGCTCGAGATCCGCTCTACCTGCTCATGCTGTGGGACGGGCTCTCGAGCTACGGCGGCTTCATCGGCGCGATGGTCGGCTGCTTCGCGTACAAGTACATCAAGCGCGAGAAGGTCCTCCCGTACGCAGACGTCGTCGTCGCGACCTTCCCGATCGCCTGGATCTTCGGCCGCGCCGGCTGCTCCGTCGTGCACGATCATCCGGGCCGCCTCTCCGACGCGTGGTTCGCGGTTCGTTACCCGATGGGCAGCGGCTGGGTCGGCCGCTACGACCTCGGCCTCTACGAGTTCGTCCTGACGATCCCTCTCGCGCTCTTCGTCACGTGGCTCTGGCGTCGCGGCCCGCGACCGCCTGGTTACTTCACCGGCATCATCTGCATGGCGTACGCGCCCGTGCGCTTCGTGCTCGACTTCTTCCGCGAGGTCGAGGGCGCGAGCATGATCGGCGGAGATCCTCGGTATGGCGGCCTCACGCCCGCGCAGTGGGCGTGCTTCGGCCTCTTCGCCCTGGGCGCTTGGTTCACGTTCGTGCTCGCCAAGAAGGACCCGGAGGCGACGGGCGGCGCGCCGCCTGCGGCAGGCAAGAAGAAGCGCAAGAAGAAGGCTCGCCCTGCGGAGAGCACGCCCGCCGCGGAGAGCGGCGAGAGCGGGGCGACGGGTCAGGAGAGCTGAAGGGTCTTGCGGGCGTCGCTCGACGCGATCCACGTCGTTCGTGGGCCGCGTCGAGCGTACCGGGCGGGCGTCACTCCGCGTCGTACATCGACGCGGGCTCGGCGGCCTCGATCTTCGGGGCCCTGGTGCGGAAGTTCCGCGGGAACCAGGCGTCGGGCGCCTCCCGGATATCGTGGCGCTCGCAGAACTTCGTGAACAAGTCGAACCACTCGAGCCCGGGCAGCTCGCGGATCTTCTGCTCGACGCGCGCGATCGACTTGCTGCCCACGCCGTCGAGCAGGAAGCGGATCGCGTGCACGACCTCTTCCTTGGGGCACATACCATCGCCGACGGGCGTCCAGGCGAGCTTGATCGCCGTGGAGACGATCTTGCGGGTCATCGGATCACGCGCGAGGCGGCGCTTCGCGTGCTCGCGGTAAAACGCGTAGTGCCGCAGCTCCTGCTTCATGATCCGCTGGCAGATCTTGTTCAGGATCGGATGATCGATCCGCTCGATGAGCGCCTGGTAGGCGCTGTAGGTCGTGAACTCCTGGATCGTGCCCCAGGTCATGTGCACGGCGGGCCAGTGGTCCGGGAAGATCTTCCCGAGCATGTTCTGGCCGAACTCGTCGAGCCGCTCGCCGGGGCTACGCGACAGGAACATGTCGCGCCGGTAGGTCGGGGAGAGGGGCTCGCCCAGCGCTTCCATGAACCTGCGGAATGCACGTCCGTGGAACTCTTCCTCGTACATCCAGACGCAGAGGAAAGGCGCGATCTCCGGCTCCTCGTACACGGCGTCCGTGGACATGAGGGCCTTGACGTAGAAGAAGGTCGAGTTCTCCGTCAGCAGGAAATACCGCAGGCAACGGATCGCCTCGGGCGTCATCGGGTGCTTCGGGACCTCGGACCAGTCGATGTCCGAAAGGTCCACCCTGCCGGACGAATCCATCAAGCGCTCGATGTTGAAGTGCTCCGCCATCGCGTTTTGAACCTCGGGGAACGGGTCGTAACACGATTTACGTCTGGCGACGCAAGCGGATCCTCCGTCCCGGTCGCTCGGGCGCCGAGCGTGTCCTCCTCCTGCTTTTTTGCTGCGTAGCGCGCTTCGCCACGCGCGGATTCAGCGAACGAACGGCGAGACGGGGAGGGGAGCGGCGGTGGGTCGGGCGGGGGCTCGAGGCGCCTTCGCGGACGAATGGACGGCGCTCGGGGACGAACAGGCCGAGAGGGGCTCCCTTGACGCGGGAAGGGGGCCATATATCGTGGGCTGTAGCTCGTCCCAGAAGGCTCGGTCCTCGCCATCGTGAAGCGAGGCGCGCCTCTCGGGGAGAGTGTTCGAGGCGAGCAAGAGGGCGCGAGCCTCGGAGGCGAGGCGCTAGGATCGATGGTGCGCAGGTTTTTCGATGGCTGAAGATTCTCGTAAGTTGTTCGTAGCAGGACTGCCCGACTCCATTACCGAAGATGTTCTCCGCGGGCTCTTCGAGGCGACTGGTGGCAGCGTCGTCGAGGTGAGCCTGCCGAAGGATCGCGCGACGGGTCGGCCGCGCGGTTTCGGGTTCGTGACGCTCGCGACGAGCGAAGAGGCGAACGCCGCTCGTGAGTCGCTGGACGGCTCGTTCCAGGGCGGCAAGTCGATCTCCGTGCGGCCCTTCCAGGCCGAGCCTCCGCGCCGTGAAGGCGGCATGGGTGGCCCGCGGCCGATGGGTGGTGCAGGAGGTGCTGGCATGGGCGGCGGTGGGCCTGCTGGGGCAGCGCCTGACCGCACTCTCTACGTCGGCAACCTCCCGTACGACGCGAGCATCGAGGAAGTCGAGTCGATGATCACCTCGGCGGGCGGAGGTCCCGTCGTGCGTGTGCACTTGCCGATGGACGCAGACGGACGCAAGCGCGGCTTCGGGTTCGTCACGATGGCGAGCGCCGAGGCTGCGAAGGGCGCGATCGAAGCGCTGCGCGGCGTGGACGTGCGTGGCCGTCGGCTCGTCGTCAACCTCGCGCATCCGAAGGGCGAACGTCCGGCAGGCGCGGAGCGTCCCGGCGGCGGTTACGGCGGCGGCGGCGGCTACGGCGGCGGCGGCGGCGGTTACGGCGGCGGCGGCGGCGGCGGCGGCGGCGGGTATGGCGGCGGTGGTGGTGGTGGTGGGCCGAGCGGCTACGCCCCTGCGCCTCCTCCGCCTCCGCAGCGCAAGACGTTCGACGATCGTCGTCGTCGTGGCGGCGGCGGCGGTCACGACGGGGACGGCCCTGGAGGTGGCGGCGGACGTCGCAACAACAAGAACTGGGGCCGCGACGACGACTGGAGGGACACCGGAAAAGACGACGAGTGATCGGGCTGGGCGAGCGCTCGAGCGTCGGCTCGAGCTCGCCCGTCACGGCTCGTTTGGGATCTTTGCCGAAGGTCGTGCTCGCCGACGTTGACAGCGGCGGGAAATTCCGTAGGTTACCGCCCTCCTTCGGGCCCCCCCGCCGCGGCGGGGCTGTGGAGGGCGGGTTTCGCAGCGCGCGCTCGGACGTGAGCGTGCCCGTGACCGAGCCGGCGCGGAACCGGTGAGTTTCAGGAGATAGCCATGCGCGACATCATCAAGCTGACGTGCGCCAATTGCAGCCGGGCGAACTACCACACGACCAAGAACAAGCGGACGATGTCGGACAAGTTCGTCATCAAGAAGTTCTGTCCGGTCTGCCGCAAGCACTACGAGCACAAGGAAGGCAAGATCTCGAAGGGCTGATCGGCCTTTTCGGGATCTGCCGCTGAATCGTTCGTGATGGACGGGTGGATCCATGGCGAGGCCATGGGTCCGCCCGTGCTTGCTGCTGAACGGGTGTGCTCGACCTGAGCAGGTGCTCTCGTTGCGACCACCCCCCAAGGATGATAGGACCGGCCCCTGCCCGTGCGGCATTCATGCGCGTCTCGGGCGGACCGGACCCACAGCTTCCATAAGGCGATGCGATGATCTTCGACTGGCTCTACGGCCTGTTCTCGAACGATCTCGCGATCGATCTCGGCACCGCCACGACGCTCATCTACGTGAAGGGCAAGGGCATCGTCTCTTGTGAGCCTTCCGTGGTGGCCGTGCAACGCGACAACCGCGGCGGCAAGAAGGTGCTCGCGGTCGGCCGTGAGGCGAAGGAGATGCTCGGACGCACGCCGGGCAACATCCAAGCCGTGAGGCCGCTGCGCGACGGCGTCATCGCCGACTTCGAGATCACCGAGGCGATGTTGCGTTACTTCATCGCTCGCGCGCACAACCGCCGCACGCTGGTGAAGCCGCGGATCATCATCTGCGTGCCCTTCGGCATCACCGAGGTCGAGAAGCGCGCGGTGAAGGAGAGCGCGGAGGGCGCGGGCGCGCGCGAGGTGTACCTCATCGAGGAGCCGATGGCGGCGGCGATCGGCGCCGGCCTGCCCATCACCGAGCCCTCGGGCAACATGGTGGTCGACATCGGCGGCGGCACGACCGAGGTCGCGGTCATCTCGCTCGCCGGCATCGTCTACTCGCAGAGCGTGCGCGTCGGCGGCGACAAGATGGACGAGTCCATCATGGCGTACATGAAGCGCAAGTACAACATGGCCATCGGCGAGCAGACGGCGGAGCGGATCAAGATCACGATCGGCAACGCGTACCCGCTCGAGCAGCAGCTCACGATGGAGGTCAAGGGGCGCGACATGGTCGCGGGCATCCCGAAGACCGTGGTCGTCAACTCGGACGAGATCCGCGAGTCGCTTGCAGAACCAACAAACGCGATCGTCGACGCCGTGCTCGTCGCGCTGGAGCGCACGCCCCCCGAGCTCGCGGCCGACATCGTCGACAAGGGGATCGTGCTCACCGGCGGCGGCTCCCTCCTGAAAAACCTCGATGTGCTCCTCCGCGAGGAGACGGGATTGCCGGTGATGGTCTGTGACGATCCGATCAGCGCCGTGGTGCTCGGCAGCGGAAAAGCGCTCGATCACCTCGAGCTCCTGAAGGAAGTCACGATCAGCTAACCGGCGCGCGTGAGCAGGTAGCGTCCGCGCGCGTCTCGTGGCATCGAGGGAGGAGCGGGGAGCCCTTCGCCCCGACGGACAGCGCGTTTCACGGCGCCAGAGCCGCCCGAAGCATGAACTTCAAGCGTTACCGCGATCTGGCCATCGTCCTGCTCGCCCTGGCGGTGCCGTTCTGGTTCCTCCGGGCCAGCATGCGTGATCCGGGGAAGGTCACGGGCGCCGACAAGGTGATCGTCCGGATCGCCACGCCCCTCCAGTACGCCGCGGCGACGCTTGCGCGGGGGCTCTCGAACATCTGGGGCGACTACATCTACCTGGTCGACGTCAAGGAGGACAACGCGCGTATCGCCTCGCAGAACGCGCGTCTTCGCGAGCGCGTGCGCAAGCTCGAGGCGCTCGAGGAGGAGAACCGCAGGCTCCGGCGCCTGCTCGATCTCCGTACGAGCGTCCGCACGGACGTCGTGAGCGCCGTCGTCACGGGCAAGAACACGAACGAGTTCTTCCGCATCGCGCGTGTCACGCTCGATCGCGAGTCGCGCGACATCCAGCCGAACCTGCCCGTGATCTCGCCCGACGGCGTCGTGGGCACGACGCTCAAGATCTCGGGCGACACCATCGACGTGCGCCTCGTCGTCGACGCGGGCAGCGGCGTCGACGTCGTCGTGCAGCGGACGGGCGCGCGTGGGTTCGTCCGCGGGACGGGCGACGAGTCGAAGTACCTCTGCAGCGTGGAGTACGTGCAGCGCACCGACGAGGTGGAGGTCGGCGATCTGCTCGTCACGAGCGGCGTCGGGAAGCGGTATCCGAAGGGCATCCCGGTCGGCAAGGTCACGCAGGTCGTGAAGCGGGACTTCGGCATCTACCAGCAGGTCTACGCGACGCCTGCCGTGGATTTTTCGCGGCTCGAGGAGGTGCTCATCGTCACCTCCGCGCCCCCGGAGGAGGCCTCGGCGGGCGCGTCTGGCTCTTCCACGCCGAGGCGGTAAGGTCGGAGAGGAGGAGAGAGGACGATGCGAAACACCGCATTTCTCGCTGTCGGCATCGCCCTTCTCATCATCCAGTCGAACCTCTATCGGCTGATCGGTCGGCTGCAGATCGCGGGGATCACGCCGAGCTTGCTCCTGCCGCTCGTGGTCTTCATGGGCGTGCACGAGTACTCGATCGCGCGCGGCGCGGCGCTCGCGTTCTTGCTCGGTTACCTGCTCGATCTCTTCTCGGCCGCGCCGATCGGCCTGTTCACGTTCATCACGGTCGCCACGTTCGTCGTCGCGCGCGCCGCGGGCGTGCGCCTCGCCGCGCAGACGCTCCTCACGAAGGTCGCGCTCGCCTTCGCGTTCGCGCTCCTCGAGGGCGTGCTCATCATCGTGCTCACGGCGATCTTCGGCACGGACACGGCGCGGCCGCGGGCGCTGGCGACGCTCGTCGCGCCGCACGCGATCGGCACGGCGCTCTTCGCGCCGCTCGTCTTCAGCCTCGCCGAGCGCGTGCACCAGGCGACCATCAACGTGCCGAGGCCTGGAGAGGGAGGGCAACGATGAGCCTCGTCGTCCAGCGCTCCGACGTCAGCGAGTTCCGGCGCCGGTTCCGGTGGATCGCGCTCGCGATGGTGGTGCTGCTCTTCGTCCTCATCGGGCGCCTGTTCCAGCTCCAGATCCTCGAGGGCGAGGACAACAAGGCGATCGCCCGCGAGAACATCGTCCGTCGCATCACGCTCGCGACGACGCGCGGGATCATCCGCGATCGCAACGGCAAGGTCCTCGCGGCGAGCCGGCCCTCGTACAACCTCTACGTCGTCCCCGAGAAGATCGACATGCAGGTGGTCTGGCCGAGGCTCGTCGAGTACCTCGGCGTCGGCGTGGACGAGCGAGCGCGGCTCGAGGCGCTCTTGACCAACATCCGCGCGAGCGACGGACCTCGGAAGAGCCAGCAGATCCTGCTCAAGGAGGACATCTCGCGTGACGCCGTGGCCACGCTGCGCACGCACGACGCGGAGCTGCCCTTCGTGGACGTCGTGCCCGTGCCGGTCCGCTACTACCCGTACGAAGAGGTCGGCGCGCACGCGCTCGGGTACATGGTCGAGGTCGACGCGGAGAAGCTGAGCAAGCTCCGCAGCGCGGGCTACGTCGAGGGCGATCGCGTCGGCGCCACGGGCATCGAGCGCGCGTGGGAGAGCTACCTGCGCGGCACGCGTGGCTGGGAGAAGGTGCTCGTCGACGCGAAGGGGCGGCGTCGGTCCGGCGGGGAGGGGATCATCGAGGAGCCGCGGCGCGTGGATCCGATCCCGGGCCGCGATCTGCGGCTCACGCTCGACGCCGACATCCAGCGCGCGATCGACAAGGCCATGCGCGGCGAGCTCGCGGGCGGCGTCGCGCTGATCGACGTGCGCACGGGCCGCATCATCGGCCTCTACTCGAAGCCGAGTTACGATCCGAACGCGCTCTCGGGCGGCTCGGGCAAGCAGGTCATCCGCGACGCGTTCCGGAGGCTCTACTCGGATCCGCTCAAGCCCGCGCTCGACAAGACGATCTCGGGCGCGTACCCGCCGGGCTCGACGTTCAAGCCCTTCACGGCGCTCGCGGCGCTCGAGAAGGGGCTCATCGATCATCGGCAGGCGTCCAACTGCCGGGGCGCGCTCACCTTCGGCAAGCGCACCTTCCGATGCACGCACGTGCATGGACCGGTGGATCTGCACCAGGGGATCGCCGAGTCGTGCAACGTCTACTTCTACCGCCTCGCGGCCGAGCTCGGCGTGGGCATGGACGTCATCGCCGAGATGGGCCAGCGCTTCGGCCTCGGCACGAAGACGGGCCTCGGCGTGAACGCGGAGGCCGCGGGCCGCATGCCGACGCGCGCGTGGATGACCCTGCGCAACAAGGGCCAGTTCCGCCTCGGCTTCGGCCTCAACGCGGCGATCGGCCAGGGCGCGACGACCGTGACGGTCCTCCAGCTCGCGCTCGCGTACGCGGCGCTCGCGAACGGCGGCACGCTGTATCAGCCGCAGATCGTGCGCGCGGTCGAGACGAGCGCGGGCACGGTGGTGCAGGAGTTCGCGCCGCGCGTGCGCAGGCAGATCGAGGTGAGCCCCGAGAACATCTCGCTCGTGCAGAAGGCGCTCTACGCGGGCGTCAACTCCGAGGCGGGCACCGCCTTCAAGGCGCGCGTGCTCGGCGTCGACATGGCCGGCAAGACGGGCACCGCGCAGGTCTCGCACAAGCTCGCGCGTGGCGCCGAGGCCGAGCGCGTCTGGTACTTCAACCGCGAGCACGCGTGGTTCGCGGGTTACTCGCCTTCACGCGCGCCCGAGGTCGCGGTCGTGGTCCTCGTCGAGCACGGCGGCGCGGGCGGCAAGCACGCCGCGCCCGTCGCCTTCGAGGTGGTCCGCGCGTACAACGAGCTCGCGCGTGAGCGCGCCCCGCGCGCCGGCGTGAACAACGCGGGCCACAAGCCGAAGCCCGATCGGGGAGGTGCGCCGTGATCCGAGGGGACGTCTCGCCGCGCGCGAAAGATCACTTCGACTGGCCGCTCTTCATCACGGCGGCGCTCATCGCCGTGCTCGGTGTGGTCAACCTCTACAGCGCGACGAGCGTCTACCAGGGCGTGCGCGCCGAGCTCTACATCAGCCAGATCTACTGGCTCGTGCTCGGCGGGATCCTCGGCGGGATCCTCGTCGCCATCGACTATCGCCACCTCGAGCGCCTCGGCTACGCCATCTACACCTTCGGCGTCTTCTCGCTCATCCTGGTCTTCATCTTCGCGAAGGACCTGCGAGGCAGTAAGCGCTGGATCGAGTTCGGAGCGTTCCGCTTCCAGCCGAGCGAGTTCATGAAGATCTTCCTCGTGATCGCGCTCGCGAAGTTCCTCCACGACGATCCACGCAGCGAAGGGCGCACGTTGAAGGATCTCCTCGTGCCCGCCCTGCTCACGGGCGTGCCCGCGCTGCTCATCCTGAAGCAGCCCGATCTCGGCACGGCGTCGATCCACGTCCTCGTCTTCCTCATGATCGCCGCGCTCACGCGGGTGAAGTGGAAGAGCGTGCTCACGTTCGTCGTGACGGTCATCTGCGCGCTCCCCCTCATCTGGAACTACGTCCTGCTCGACTACCAGAAGGCGCGCGTGACCGTCTTCTTGCGGCCCGAGGACGACATCCTCAAGACCGGCTGGCACGCGCATCACTCGCGCGTGGCCATCGGCAACGGCGGCCTCTTCGGCAACGGGTACATGAAGGGCACGCAGAACCAGTTCAATTTCCTGCCCGATCAGTTCTCGGACTTCCCGTTCCCCGTCTTCGCGGAGGAGTGGGGGTTCGCCGGCAGCGTGCTGCTCATGCTGCTCTACGGCTTCCTCTGCTTGTGGTCGATCCGCATCGCCTCGCTCGCCAAGGATCGCTTCGGCGCCGTGCTCGGCGTCGGCTGCAGCGCGATCCTCTTCTGGCACGCGTTCATCAACGCAGGCATGGTCTGCGGCATCCTGCCCGTCGTCGGCGTGACCTTGCCGCTCTTCTCGTACGGCGGATCCAGCGTGACGACGATGATCATGTGCGTCGCGCTGCTCATGAACGTGTCGATGCGCCGCTACTCGGTCGTGCCCGCGCCCGACCGGCTCTGAACCGAGCTCGCTAGCGAATCGAGCTTCGCGCGAGCCGCGCGTCGATGGCGAACGCGTAGGCCGCGAGCGCGTCGCGCGCCGTCATCTTCCCGCCCCCGCGCGCCGCGCGCACGGCCCCGCGGAAGGACAGGTAACGGCGTCCATCGAGCCCGAGGAGCAGCGTCACCGCCGCGGGATCACGCGGCGCGTCCGAGGCGCCGAACAAGCTCGCGGCGCTCGCGAGCTGTCGCGACACGAGGCCATCACACTGCTCGATCGCCTCGGCATATCGACCCCCCGCGATGGCCGACTCGACGTTGTGCACGAGCGCGTGATCGCCGTCGGGCCAGAGCTCCACGAACGACATCCCGGAGCCACGCGGCGCCTCGAAGGGCCCGCCTGCGTCGGCCTTCGCCGCGATGTTCACGGGCGAGCCAGGCGTCGACGGCGCGGACGTCGGCGCTTGCGGGACGAGCGGCGCGAAGGGCTTCGGCGGCGGGAAGACGGAGCCACGCGTCCGGCTACGCACGGACTCGGGAGCGCGAGGCCTGCCCACCGTGGGCGGAGACTGCACCGACGCAGGCGGCGGAGGCCGCACGGACTCGGTCTTCGGGAGGATCGGCGCCTCTGCGGGCGGCGCGATCGCGAGCTGCGCGCTCGACGGAGCGGGCTCTTCGTGCGCCTCGGGGAAGCTCGTGACGGGCAGGGGAGGCGGGCGCATCGCGGCGCTCTTCAGCTCATCGGGCTCCTCGAGGCCCGTATCGGGAGGCACGCTGCCCCAGGCGCGGCTCGGCTCGACGCGGTTGACCATCGCGGCGCTCACGGGCGGACGGTCGCTGCGCGAGGCGTCGCGGAGCGCGGCGGCGAGCCCTTCTTCGGCCGGATCGTAGGCCTCTGCGGCCGCGGCGCGCACCGACTCGGGGATCTGCGACTCGAACGACGCGAGCACGACCTGCGTGATGCGCTCGAGCGTCTCGTACACGCCGAGGCCCGTCTTCGCCGACGCGGGGAGGGATGGCGCGCCGTAACGGTTCAGCATCCTGTCGATCTCCTCCATGGGGAGGACATCGGGCAGGTCGCGCTTGTTGTGCTGGAAGACGAGCGGCATGTCCGCGACGTTCCGGCCCTGATCGGCGAGGTTGTCGCGGAGGTTGTCGAAGCTCTCGAGGTTGGCGTCCGCGCGCGCGATCTGCGAGTCGCTCACGAAGACGATGCCGTCGGCGCCGGTGAGGACGAGCTTGCGTGTCGCGTTGAAGTAGACCTGCCCGGGGACGGTGAAGAGCTGCAGGCGGACGTTCATGCCGCGGATGGGCGGCAAGCGCATCGGCAGGAAGTCGAAGTAGAGCGTGCGGTCGACGGGCGTCGCGAGCGAGACGAGCTTGCCGCGATGCTCGGGCTTGGCCGTCGCGTGGATGTACTCGAGCGTGGTCGTCTTCCCGCCGAGCCCAGGGCCGTAATAGACGATTTTGAAGACGAGCTCCCGCGAGAGCGGGTTCACCGACGCCATACGCGAGGCGACGATAGCACCATGGACACCCGGCGCGGCGAATAAGCCGCAGGCGTGCAGCGCTGTCGTGGTCCGGGGCGAACGGTGGGGTGGAGAGAGTCGGGATCGTGCGGAGAGGGGCGCGCGCGCGAGCTAGCGAACGCCGACGAGGGGACGCGGCGGTGCGTCACCTTCGCCCATGGAGAGCGCGAGGGCGACCGTACCCTTCCGGCCCTGGAAATAGTCGAGGCGGAGCTGGTGGCGGCCGGGCTTGAGCAGCTTCGTCCCGGTGGCCTCCTGGGGCATGTGCAGGCCGTCGTTGTCGATGACCTTCGCGCCGTCGATGTACAGGATGGCGCCGTCGTCGGAGGTGAGCTTGAAGGTGTAGCCGGACTCGCGCGGGACGTCGAAAGCGCCCTCGTAGCGGATCGCGAACCACTCTTCCTGGGCGAGCACGCCGGGGAAGCCGCCCGAGAACTCCTGGCGCTGGACGATGAAGCTGTCGGTGAGCAGCGTCGCGAAGGGGACCATCTTGGAGAGGTCCGGCATGCGCGTCGTCGTGTCGGGGATCACGTACGCGTAGCCCTTGAACGCGCCGAGCGTGCCGTTCCCGAAGGCGATCCTGCCGTTGATGCGCGGCGGTTCGACAGCGGGCTTGGTGGTGTTCGGTTGCGTGGGCGTCGTCTGCGTGGGGCGCTGGGCGTTCGTCGGGCGGGGGATGGTTCCGCGGGTCGGCTGCCGCGTCGCCTGCGCCTGCGCTGGCTGGCGCTGGTTCGACGGGTTGCGGTTGTTGACGTAGACGGTGCAGCCGCCAAGGGCGACCGCGGAGGCAAGAAGGGCGAGCCGGAGCGAGCTGTGCGACATGACGTCTCCTCGGGAAGAAATCGACACGAGGCGGTAGACGGTCGGAGACGAATTTGCAATCACCGCTTCGTCGGGAAATCGACAACCCGGGTCTCGACCGGTCGCCGAGACGAACGCTCCTCACCCTGCGCGAGCTCGCGCCACGTCGGCGAGAGCTGCGCCAGGACGAGCGAAGCCACGCACGTGAGGAGCCCCAGCGCCGCGGCGACGTTCAGCCCGAGGTCCGACTTGCCGCTGCGGCTGGAAGCGGACACCCGTTTGGCAAAATACAGGCCGAACAGGACGCCGACGCCGAGGCCGCCGAGGTGGGCGATGTTGTTGATGAGCACGCCGACCCGGGCCTGGTTGATGGCGAAGCCGAGGACGACGTTGAGGAGCACGGCCTGCAGGGCGAACCGCTTCCACTGCGGGTTTCGCTGCCGGTAGAGCATCGCCACCACGAGGCCCATGATCCCGAAGACGGCGCCGCTCGCGCCCGCCGTCAGCCCACCACCCGAGGGGTCGAACAGGAACGTGTAGGCCATCGATGCGACGAACCCCGCGACGCCGGACACGACGTACGTGAGGACGAGGCGCGCCGGGCCCACGGCGGGCTCGGCGATCCGGCCGAGCCACGAGAAGACGAACATGTTGCCGAGCAGGTGCAGGGCGCCGAAATGCACGAACACCGCGGAGACGAGCCGCCACGGCTCCGCGAAGACGAGCAAGGCGTGAAGCGCTCCGAACCGGAGGGTGTCGATCGGCGCCGGGCGAAGCAGCGCCGAGAGCACGTCCCCGGTGCCCCGGGTGCGCAGCGCGACGTAGATCTGCGCCGCAAAGACCAGGATCGTGAGTCCCATCACGAACTTCGAGGCGAGCAAGGCCTCCGGATCGAGGCGCGCGCCGAGGCGATCGACCGAACGAGCGACCGTGGAGAGCGCGTGTCCGCAGCGCACGCAGCGATCGAAGCCCGCCCCGTTGAGCGCGCCGCAGCGCTCGCAAGGCATGGTCTTCGACCGCGTGGGTTGTCCTTCTTCAGCCAAGTCGACGCTCCCTTGTCTGAAAATCCGGGGTTTCCATCGGAGAAAATCCGTTCGAGGCCGGAAGAGGGCGCGCCCCGCGCGCGCCGGGGCTCAATGTGGTGGCGATCGCCCGTAAGGTCGAGCGGCAAGGGCCGTTCTCCGGGCGTGCAAGCAGAAGCCCTCGCGTTCCGTCCGCTCGCGCCGCCCGCCCTCGATCCGATGGCGGCGCTTTTGCTCGCGGTCGGGCTCGGTCGCCGCGCACCTCGCGCGCCGCGTCCGAAGCCCGCGCCGGTCGAGGCTGTGCGGCAGAGGCCGAGTCCGGGTATCGTGGCGTCCGTGGCCGTTGCGCGTACGGATCTCGAAGCGGAGCGCGAGCTCTGCGAGCGCGCGAGGGCCGGTGATCGCGCGGCGCTCGGGCAGATCCTGCGCCGTTACGGGCCCATCCTCTACCGCTCGGTGCTCCTGCCGCGGCTCGGTCGCGAGGCGCTCGCGCAGGACGCGCTCGCCGAGACGTACGCGCGTGTGGTCGAGCGGTTCCACCAGTTCCAGTGGCAAGACGCGGGCGTGTACCCGTGGCTGCGCGTGGTGGGGATGCGGATCGCGTACGACATCCTGCGCTCGCGCAAGCGCGAGACGCTGTACGAGCCCGACGATCTGCAGCGCGAGATCGACGCGGCCGAGGCCGATCCGCAGGCGAACGGGGAGGCGGAGCTCTGCGAGAAGCGGGACCTCGCCGAGGCGCGCGCGCGTGTCGAGGCGGCGCTGCGATCGATCCACCCGCGTTACGCCGAGGCGATCCGGCTGCGCGTGCTCGAGGAGCGATCACGCGAAGAGGTGGCGAGCGCGCTCGGCGTGACGGTGTCGACGTTCGACGTGGTGCTGCACCGCGCGCTCGCGGCGCTGAAGAAGGCGATCGACGTGCCCCGCGCAGGCGAGGGTAAGCTCGCGTCGAGGGAGGCTCCGCGATGAAAAGGGAGCACAAACTCAGGCTGGTTCGTCCGGACGAGCGCGTGACGTTCGAGGACGAGCCGCCGCCGTCCCCCGAGGAGCTCGCGGAGGCCGATGCGCTGCGCGCGGCGCTGGAGAAGGGCGAGCACCCGCTCGCCGTGGTGCTGCGCTCCGCGAGCGCGCCGGCAGGGATCGACGACGCGCTGAACGACGCGCTGATCGAGCGCGCGCTCGGCAACCACGAGGCGCGCGCCGAGGGCGAGGACGAACCGCCGACGGCCTCCGAGCGCGCGGGGGCCACGCGGCTGCGTGATGCGCTGGAAAGCGCGCGCGGCGAGGAGCACGGCGCGCCGCTCGTGGAGCTCGCAGCGGCGCTCGTGGCGGCGCACAGGCCACGCGCGATCGAGCCGCTCCGGAACGAGGCGCTCATCGCGCGCGCGCTCCGCCGCGCGTCGGCAGAGCCGCGCAAGGGGCGCGTGCTCTCGGTCGTCACGGCGGCGGTCGTCATGGCAGCCGCGGCGGCCGCGGGCTTCGTGCTCACGCTGCAGCCTTCGTCGGACAGCGCGGTCGCGGAGGCGCCGGAGCTCTCGCGATCCCGCTCGGCAGGCGAGCTCTTCGACACGCCGTTCCCGCGCGTGGGCGGCGCTTCGGCGCGCGTCGACAGGATCGCGAGCACGCGCGCCACGGAGCTCCGGCAGAACCGCTTCGCCTTGTGGGGTGTGCGATGACGCGCCGCTCGGCGAGGATGACGATCGCGGCGCTCGGCCTCGTGGTGCTCGGGGCGATCGGCGTGAACTGCGCGCGGTCGGAGCGCGCTGCGATGCAACCTTCGGCGTGCGAGCCCGGCGCCGCGCCGGTCGTCGATTCGGTGCTGCTCGCGTTCCTGTCGAAGGCGCGCGCGGCGCACCACAAGGCCGATCTCGCGGAGGACTCGGGCGACGTGGCGGCGGCGATCGTGTCGCTCGAGTCGCTCACGAGCGGCGCGCGTCCCGGAGGCGAGACGCCGCTGCCCGAGGCAGGTGAGGTCCTTTCGGACACGTACGCGCGCCTCGCCGATCTGCGCAGCGCGCGTGGCGAGTTCGATGCGGCGCTGCGCGACGTCGACGCGGGGCTCTTGCTGGCGAAGGAGACGACGTACTTCCGCGGTCATCTCTTCGAGGTGC
Source organism: Polyangium spumosum (assembly GCF_009649845.1). NCBI lineage: Bacteria > Pseudomonadati > Myxococcota > Polyangiales > Polyangiaceae > Polyangium > Polyangium spumosum. Next base: position 866,728 of record NZ_WJIE01000001.1, on the reverse strand, counting down.
GCGGGCTCGTCGAGGAGCGGCGCGCGAAGTCCCTGCCGGAAGGCGAAGGGCGCGAGCGCGCGCGCAAGGCCGCGATGGATGCGTTCGACGAGGCCGTGCGGATCCAGGATCAGGTGATCAACTCGGCGCTCGGCGACGCCGGTCCGCGCTGAGCCGCGCGTGGCGAGCGAGGAGCCCGTCGCCGATGTCCGCGAGGGCGGGACGTGGACCCCGCGGCAACGGCGGAAGAACGACGTCGTGTACGCGCTCGTGCGCGCCTCGCTCGCCGTCGCGTTGCTCCTGCCGCGGCGAGCCCTCCGCTTGGTTTGTCGCGCGCTCGCTTTCGTCGCGTACCTCGTCCTGCCGCGCGCGCGGCGCGTCGTCGCCGCGCGGCTCGAGGCCGGTCTCGGTGCCAGAAGGCCGCGCGTGAGAGATGTCTTCGTGACGGTCGCGGAGATGCTCGCCGACACGCTCGATCTCTTGCGACCCGGCGAGCGCGCGGGCGCGCGGCTCTCGCTCGATCCCGCGTCGCGGCGTGTGTTCGAGGAGGCGCTCGCGGAGGGGCGGGGCGTGGTGTTCGTCGCGGCGCACCTCGGACCCTGGGAGCGCATGGCCGCGCTGCTCGTCGAGGAGGGTTTTCCCGTCGCGACCGTCGCGCGCGAGAGTTACGACCCGCGCTTCACCGAGCTCTACGAGCGGCTGCGTCGCCCGCGTGGTGTTCGTTCGCTTTATCGAGGCCGGCGCGGCGTCGCCCTCTCCATCGCGCGCGAGCTCGCGGAAGGACGCGCCGTGGGATTTCTCGTCGACATCCCCGCGCGCGTGCCCTCGATCACCCGACGCCTCTGCGGCGCGGACGTCCTCGTCCCCGTCGGGCCGGCGCGTATCGCGCTCGCGCGACGGGCAGCGGTGGTCGTCGGCACGTGTGCGCCTCCCGCGCCAGCGTCTTCGAACCCTCGTTCGTCATACCCGGTGGTCGAGATCTCCCGGATTCCTCTGGACGATCTCGGTCCGGATCCTTGCGCCGAGGACGTTCTCGTGACGCGAATCACGGAGGAGCTCGAACGACGCATCGCGGCATGGCCGGAGGCGTGGCTCGGGGGCTTCGTGCCGCCTCGGCCTCCGGCCGCGTTGCGGGGGGCGCTCGATCCTCACTAGACTGAATGCTCGGTTTCGAGTCCGCTACGTCCGGTTTCCCCATGGTGCGTGTTCCCAGGCCGGTGCCCGGGTGCGACATCAAGTCGCTGCCGATGAGGCCCGACGAGGCTTACCTGCTCTCGCGCATCGACGGCGTGGTGAGCGAGCGTGAGCTCTCGCTGATCACCGGCCTCTCGCAGGCCGAGGTGACGACGGCGCTGGATCGGCTCTTCGTGCTCGGCGCCGTCGACTTCAACGAACCCAAGGCCCCGGTGTCCCGCCGCGCCTACCCGAGCGTGGCGCCGACCTCGAGCTCCGTCTCGAGCCGCGGAGGCGAGGGCCCTTCGAGTCGAAGCTTCGACGCAGGCTTCGGCGCGGGGCCGTCGTCGCGCAGGTTCGAGGCGACGGTGGAGACGCCGCCCGCGAGCCGTCGCAGCTTCGAGCCGCTCGCGGAGCTGCCGCCGCCGACCCGACGCAGCATCGAGCTCTCCGCCGAGCGCCGCAGCGGCACCGACACGGGCGTCGAGGCGCCGCCCGTGACGCGCCGCGGGATCGAGCTCACCGTCGAGCAGCCGCCGCGGATCGTCGATCCGGAGCTCGAGGAGCCCGTCGAGCTCGATCACGCGAAGAAGAAGCGGGTCCTCGAGATCCACGACGCGCTCGACGAGCGCAACCACTACGAGCTGCTCGGGGTCCCGACCGACGCGGACAAGAAGGCGATCAAGAGCGCGTACTGGGTGCTCGCGCCGGAGTTCCATCCGGACAAGTATTTCCGCAAGAAGCTCGGCTCGTACAAGCAGCGGATCGAGGCGATCTTCGACCGGCTCACGCTCGCGCACGACGTGCTCACGTCGAAGCAGCGCCGCGCGGAGTACGACGCGTACCTCGAGCAGACGCGGCGGAACCGGACGATGGCGGCGCTGCTCGAGCACGATCCGACCGACATCCCCGCGGTCGTCGCGGCGGCCGAGGATCCGCCGGCGAGCGTGCCGCCGACGTCGGCGGGGCGCCTCGTCGGCGAGGACACGAGCCCGGAGAGCGTGCGGCTCCGTCGGACCTTCAGCGCGAAGCTCGGGAGCAACCCCCTGCGGCGCGCGGCGGGCGACGTGGGCGGCGCGCCCGCCGTGCCCGTGACGCAGGCTCCGCCGGCGGGTGATCACACGCGCCGCTACGACGCGACGCGAAACGAGGCGCGGCGTCTGCAGCTCGAGCGGTACGTGCTGGCGGCGAAGGTGGCGCTCGAGCGCAAGGATCTCGCGGCCGCGGCGAACGCCTACAGGCTCGCGGTGGCGCTCGCGCCCGAGGACGAGGGCCTCGCGCGGAAGGCGGCCGAGATCCAGCAGCAAGCGGCGGCGGAGCTCGCGGACGGGTTCTTGCGGCAGGCCGAGTACGAGGCCAGCCAGGGGCGCTGGTCGGAGGCGGCCATGAGCTTCGCGAACGTCTGCAAAGCGAGGGGAGACGACCCGCGGCCGCACGAGCGTGTCGCCTTTTGCACGCTCAAGACGGGCCAGAACAACCGCCGCGCCATCGATTTCGCGAGGCGCGCGGTGAAGCTCGCCCCTGGTGTCGGCGAGTACCGGCTCACCCTGGCGCGGGCCTACATGGCAGCCGGGCTCGAGACGAGCGCGCGGGTCGAGATGGAGCGCGCCGCCGAGCTTTCGCCGAACGATGCTAGGATGCGCGAGGCGATCGCGCAGCTTCGCGCGCAGATGAAGAAACAAGACGGCGGCGACCCGGAGAAATGATCCCCGGCCCGAGCGGCCTCACCGTACGTTGGCACGTCCGTCTCCCCTCTACGGCACCCCCCTCCACGGAGCACCTGAATCGATGGAGCGCGTCATCGGAATCGATCTCGGCACCACGAACTCGTGCGTGGCCATCGTCGAGGACGGCGTACCGACCGTCATCCCCAACCGCGGCGGCTACAAGACGACCCCTTCGATGGTGGCGATCACCGAGGCCGGCAAGCGCCTCGTCGGTCACATCGCGAAGCGGCAGGCGATCACGAACGCGGAGAACACGGTCTACGCCGCCAAGCGCTTGATCGGGCGCAAGTACTCGTCCTCGCAGGTCAAGCACGCGACGCTCTCGGCGTCGTACCGGATCGTCGAGGGGCCGCACGGCGACGTGCGGATCCAGCTCCGCGACAAGACCTACTCGGTCCCCGAGATCAGCGCGATGGTGCTGCAGGAGATGAAGCTCTTCGCGGAGGACTACCTCTCGGAGCCCGTCACCAAGGCGGTCATCACGGTGCCCGCGTACTTCAACGACGGCCAGCGCCAGGCCACGAAGGACGCGGGGCAGATCGCGGGGCTCGACGTCATCCGCATCGTCAACGAGCCCACGGCCGCCGCGCTCGCGTACGGCTTCGAGCGCAACGTCGAGAAGACGATCGCGGTCTTCGATCTCGGCGGCGGCACGTTCGACATCTCCATCCTGGAGATCGGCGCGGGCGGCGTGTTCAAGGTCATCGCCACGGCGGGCGACACGTTCCTCGGCGGCGAGGATTTCGACGCGCGTATCATCGACTGGCTCGTCTCGGGCTTCCGGGATCAGACGGGCGTCGATCTCCGTCAGGATCGTATGGCCCTGCAGCGCCTCAAGGACGCCGCCGAGAAGGCCAAGTGCGAGCTCTCGGGCGTGCGCGAGACCGAGATCAACCTGCCGTTCATCATCTCGAGCGGGCGCAACGAGGCCCTGCACCTGCAGCGCACGCTCACGCGCGACGCGATGGAGTCGCTCTCGGGCGACCTCGTCGAGCGCTGCATCGAGATCTGCCGGCAGACGCTGGAGGACGCGCGCATCGAGCGCGAGGAGATCGAGGACGTGATCCTCGTCGGCGGCATGACGCGTATGCCGCGCGTGCAAGAGGCGGTGCGCCAGTTCTTCGGCCGCGAGCCGTGCAAGGGCGTGCACCCCGACGAGGTCGTCGCGCTCGGCGCCGCCGTGCAGGGCGCCGCGCTCGTGGACGAGTCGAAGCAGATGGTGCTGCTCGACGTCACGCCGCACGCGCTCGGCATCATGACCTACGGGTCGAACTTCGAGGAGCTCATCCCGATGAACACGACCGTGCCCACGAGCCGGTCGAAGATCTTCACGACGAGCCGCGACAACCAGACGGCCGTGAAGATCCTGGTCATGCAGGGCGAGAGCGCGCAGGCCGAGGGCAACGAGCTGCTCGGCGAGTTCGTCCTCACCGGGCTGCGGCGCGCGCCGAAGGGTCAGGTCGAGATCGAGGTGACGTTCGCCATCGACAGCGACGGCATCGTCTCCGTCGGCGCGAAGGATCTCGAGACCGGCCAGCAGCAGTCGATCCAGGTCACGGCTTCGAGCGGCCTCACGAAGGAAGAGGTCGGCGCGATGATGGAGGCCGCGAAGGAGTACCTCGTCGAGCGTCGCAGCAACGACGAGTTCGAAGGCGTCAAGCAGGAGGCCGAGAAGGTCATCGCGGACATCGAGAAGATGTTCCCGAAAGTACAGGCCATCGTTCAATCCAGCGATTTCGGGCGCGACGCCATCGAGAAGGCGCGTGCCATCCTCGAGCGTTGCCGCGACGCGATCACGCGCAAGGATCTGACCGCGCTTCGTGCTCAAATGGACTCGCTCGCCCGCACGCACCGCATGTTCAAGGGCGTCATCGCCAGGCCGCAGGGGTGAGCTCGGCGCGGCGCTTTGCCGGGGTGTGATGTCGCAGAAGCCTCCCGAACGAACCGACGAAGAGACCGGAGACGAGGCCACGGACCCGGAAGGCAAGGGCGCCGCGGATCGCGGCGGCGCGCGCAAGCCTGTCGTGCCGCGTGGCCTCGGCCTCGCCGGTGACACCGTGCGTCCGCCGCAGCCCGTGGTCTCGTTCGGCGAGGCCGAGCCGCTGCCGGAGTTCATGCAGGACCGCGAGACGTTGCCGCCGCCCATCCCGATGGAGCAGCTCGTCGAGCAGATGATGAAGCCCGAGGAGCCCGAGGAGCGGGCCTCCTCCGCGGCCGAGACGGTCCCGCCGCCGGCGAGCGACGTCGATACGGTGCGGCCGCGCGGCGACGACGCGAAGACGATCCCGCCGCGCGGTGACGACACGATCCCGCCGCGGATGCACGACGCGAAGACGGTCCCGCCGCGCGGCGACGACTCCGAGCCGCCGCGTGGGGACGACACCACGGTCGATCTGCGGCAGGACGATCTCGCCACGCTGCCGCCGCCGCTGCTCGACGCGGACACGATGCCGGGCGTCGCCGCTGGGCTGATGGAGGAGCACGAGCCGCTCTACCGAGGCATCACCGCGCGTGACTCGTCGTCGTCGCTCACGGCGCGCGCGATCGACACGGCGGAGGCCGTGTTCGAAGAGCTCGGCGTGGAGCTCTTCCGCGCGCGAGACACCCTCGAGACCGAGCCGCCGCGCGCACGGGAGACCGAGCCTCCGCGCTCGCGTCCGGTGGAAGAGCCTCCGCGCTCGCGCCCGGTGGAAGAGCCTCCGCGCTCGCGTCCGGTGGAAGAGCCTCCGCGCTCGCGTCCGGTGGAAGAGCCCGTGCGCTCGCGTCCGCACGCGCCCGAGGAGCTGCCGCGCCCTCGCTCGATCGAGGAGCGCCCGCGCTTCGCTCCACGCGTGACGCCTCCGTGGACCGCGAAGCCCACGACCGACGCTCCACCTCCGCCGCCGGCGCCGAGCAGCACGGCGGGTCGACCGGGCTCGCACCGCCGGCGGGGCTCGGAGACGGGCTCGCGCAGCAGCGAGTCGCTCATGTCGGGCGATCGCGTCTCCCCTGCGCCGAGCGTGCCCGTGAGCGAGCGGCTCAACGAGGTGCGCTCGCGCTACGAGGCCGGCGATCATCGCGCCGCGCTCGCGCTCGCGGAGGCGATCCTCGCCGACATGCCCGACAACATCGGCGCGCTGAGCTACGCCGAGAGCTCGAGGCAGATGCTGAAGCAGAGGTACATGGCGCGTATCGGCGACACGGGTCTCGTGCCGCGCCTCCGCGTCTCCGTCGAGGAGCTCGTGCGGAGCGGCCTCGACGAGCGCGGGCGCGTCGTGGTCGCGTCGATCGACGGCGTGCTCTCCGTCGACGACATCATCGGCGCCGCGGGCCTGCCGACGATCGAGGTGCTGCGGGTCATCCACGATCTGCTCGTGGCGCAGAGGCTCGATCTCGCCGCGTTCCCGAGGGTGCGACGATGAGCCGCGCGCACGCGGCGGCTCTCGCGTGGGGCAAGACGCTCCTCGCGATCGTGGCGGGCCTCGGCGCGACGTACGGAGCGGCGCTCGCGGCGACCACCGGCGTCCCGGCCGAGCCCGCCCCGGCGCAGGGGGTCGAGCTCGCAGACGTGATCGTCCCGCCGAGCGGCGGCGCGCGGCCGGCGTTCGCCGCCGAGCCCATGGCCGCGCACGCCGATCCCGTCGCCAGCTACACGCTGCGCGCCTCGCTCGATCCGAAGCTCCACCAGGTGCGCGGCGAGGGCACGATCGTCTGGCGCAACGCCTCGCGTGTCCCGCAACGCGAGGTCTGGCTGCACCTCTACCTGAACGCCTTCAAGAACGAGAAGACGAACTACATGCGGCAGCGCGCGCGGGGCTTCCGCGGCGGAGGCGCGCTCGTCGACTACGGTTGGATCCGCGTCTCCAAGCTCTACGCGCGTGAGCTCGAGACGGAGCTCTGGGACAAGGCCGACAAACACACGCCGGGCGATCCCGACGACGAGACCGACATCCGCGTGCCCTTGCCGCGCGCCGTCGAGCCCGGCGAGACGATCACCTTCGACGTCGCGTTCGTCTCGGATCTGCCGAGCGTCACGTTGCGCACCGGCTTCGACGACAGCTTCCACATGGTGGCGCAGTGGTTCCCCAAGCTCGCGAAGATCGAGCCCGACGGGCGCTGGGCGCACTTCCCGTTTTATCGGTTCTCGGAGTTCTACGCGGACTACGGCAACTACGACGTCACGATCGACGCGCCCGAGGACTTCGTCGTCGGCGCGACCGGCAGGCTCGACAAGGAGACGCTGAAGGACGGCCGCGTCGAGCGGCGCTTCGTGCAGGAGGACGTGCACGACTTCGCCTTCACCGCGTGGGATCATTTCCGCGAGGTCACGGCGACGACGGCGGACGGCGTCGCGCTTCGTTGCCTCTATCCGCCGGGCTTCGACAGGGTCGCGACGATCGAGCTCGACGCGGTCCGCTTCGGGCTCGAGCACTTCGGCGCGGCGTACGGCAAGTACCCGTATGGCACGGTCACGATCGTGCACCCGCCCCGCGGCGCGGGCGAGGCCGGCGGCATGGAGTACCCCACGTTGATCACCACGGGCGGCGCGTGGTGGACGCCCGAGACCGGCGCGCGCGCCATCGAGGGCGTGACGATCCACGAGCTCGGGCATCAGTGGTTCTACGGGCTCGTCGCCACGAACGAGCACGCGTATCCGTTCCTCGACGAGGGCCTCAACACGTACGCCGAGGGCGAGTCCATGGAGGCGCGCTGGCCCGGACACTCCGCGGTGCGCTTGCCTGGTGGCTTCGGCGTCGCGCTCCCCGCGGGTTACCGCGTCGCCGCCGCGGAGGTCGAGCACAACGACGCCGTCGCGCAGTCTGCCGCGGGCTTCGCGAGCGGCGGCGACTACGGCTCGCTCGTCTATTCGCGCACCGCGACGATCTTGAACACGCTCGCCGGTGTCTACGGGCCCGACAAGGTCCGCGAGGCGATCGGCCGCTACACGCGCCGTTACCGCTTCCGCCACCCCGGGCCCGAGGAGCTGCTCGGCGTCGTGCGTGACACGATCGGCCCCGACGCCGAGCTCGCCATGCGTGTCGCGGTCTTCGAGCGCGGCTGGGTCGATTACACGGTCGCCGAGGTGAGCTCGAGCCGCATGGCGACGCTCGGCGGCGTCTTCGGCGATCCCGACAAACCCTCGGCTGCGCCCGTGCTCGACACCTATGGCTACAAGGGTCGTGTCCTCGTGCGGCGCCGCGGCACGCTGGTGTTCCCCGTCGACATCGACCTCGTGATGGAGGACGGCTCGACGAAGCGCGTGCGCTGGGACGGCAAGGGCGTCACGCACGAGATCGACTACGAGGGCGAGCGTCGCCTCGTCGCGGCCGTCATCGATCCGGAGCACCACGTGCTTCTCGACGACGACCTGCTGAACAACGCGCAGAGCGAGCGAGGCGGCGGGCCTGGCTCGCGTGTGCTCGAGCGCGGCATCTTCGGCGCCGAGCTCCTCCTCTGGCTCCTCGCACCGTGAGCACGATGAACCAAGCGCCGGGCACGATCGAAGAACGGCCTCTCGCGCGCAAGCGCCCAGGGGTCATCCTGCTCGTCTACGCCTTCCGCCTCGTCGCGGCGCTCTTGCTCGCTTGGCCCTTCGCCGTCGCGCTCGGCGGCGCCGTCTCGGGCTATCCGCGCGGCGACGCCGTGCTCTTCGACCAAGGCGGCTTCCTCCTCCTCGAGGCGCTACGTCGCTCCGCCGGGGCCCTCCGGCCCGCGACGTCGAGCTCCTTGCTCCTCTTCGTCCTCGTCTGCTTCCTGAGCCTCTTGCCGCTCGCCGCGCTCATCGGCGCGCTCGGCGCGAAGGGCCGCGTCACGGCCCGTGATCTCGGCGCCTGGGCCCTCCGCCCCCTCGGCACCTTCTCGCTTTTGCTCGGCGCTGCGGCGCTCGTCGAGGTCCTCCTCGGCGGAGCGGTGATCGCGATCGGCAACGCGATCGCCAAGCGGAACACGATCGATCTACGCGCCGCCGATCAGGTGCGGATCGGCTTCGTCGCGGGCGCGCTCGTCCTCGTCCTGCTCGTCTCCGTGCTGCACGACCTCGCGCGTGTCGCGGCCGTGCGTGGCGAGCTCGGCGCGCGCGCCTCCATCAAGAGCGCCTTTGCAGCCGCGCGCCGCGCTCCGCTCTCGCTCCTCGTCGGCTGGTCCTGGCGCGCTGCGCTCGGCGCTGCTTGCCTCGGCCTCGCGCTCGTCCTCGGGTCGCGTATCGGCGTCGAGCGCAAGGCGCAGGTCTTCGCCGGATTCTTGGTGCACCAAGCATCCGTGGTCGCGGTCCTCTTCCTCCGCGCCTCCTGGCTCGCGGCGGCCATCCGCCACGTCGACCAGGTCCTGCCTCGAACGACGACGACGACCGCGCCCGTCGTCGCGGCGTCGCTCCCCGAGGTCCCCGAAGAGCCTGAAGCCCCCGTCGAAGACGACGCCGAACCCCCGCAGGTGGCCTCGCTCCCCGAAGCGCCTCCGGCCGAGGCCCCCGCGCCGCTCGGGCTCCTCGCGGAAAACACCGCGGAAAACCCGCCGCTCGTCCCCGCCGAAGAAAAAGTTGTGACGGGCTCCCAACTCGACGCTTGACTTGGGATACGTTCCGCGTAACGTACGCGGTCCGCGGCGCTCGAAAGGGCGAACGCGGAAGACGCCCAGGTAGCTCAGTTGGTAGAGCAGCGGATTGAAAATCCGCGTGTGGTTGGTTCGATTCCGACCCTGGGCACTACGTTCCTCCCGACGCTGCCTCCCCTTCGAGGCGGCGTCTCGCGAGACACGACGTCAGCCGCTTGACGGCGATGCCGCGTTCCGTTGGCCCAGGCATCATGCACAATGATGACGGCCGGGCGGGCGGCGATCGGCGCGCCCTGCTCGGCGCTGGCTCGGGTTCTTTGCTTGGCGCCGCGGGCGCCGGGAGAGGCAGCGACATGAGAAGCAAACACGCGGTTTGCGTGGGGATCGGCGCGACTTTTTTGATCCTCGCCGGGCTCTCGGCGAGCGCTTGTGGTGGCGGCAGCGGGACGCCGGGCTCGGGAGGCTCTGGCACGGCCCAGGGCGGCATGGGCGGCATGGGCCAGGGCGGCACCGGCAACGACGGCGTCGGCGGCAACATCTTCACGGGCGGCGGGCCGCCCTGCGAGAACCTCGAGTGCCAGCAGGTGAGCTGCGCCGGCGGCGCCAAGACCACCGTGTCCGGCAAGGTCTACGATCCCGCCGGCAAGACCCCGCTCTACAACGTCACCGTCTACATCCCGAACAAGCCCCTCTCGCCGCTCCCCGAGGGCGCGAGTTGTGATCAATGCGGCTCCGTCCTCTCGGGTGACCCGGTGGTCAGTGCGCTCACGGACACCGAGGGCAAGTTCGTCCTGGAAGACGTCCCCGTCGGCAAGGACATCCCGCTCGTGATCCAGGTCGGCAAGTGGCGCCGGCAGATCGTGTTGCCGGCCGTCACCGAGTGCGTCGACAACCCGCTCGCCGATCCCCAGGTCACGCGCCTGCCGCGCAACCAGTCCGAGGGTGATTTGCCGCATATCGCGCTCACCACGGGCGGCGCGGATCCGCTCGAGTGCCTCCTGCGCAAGATCGGCATCGACGACGCCGAGTTCACGCCTGCGGACGGCGGCGGCCGCGTCCAGCTCTTCGCCGGCCCCGGCGGCTCGAACAAATATGCCTCCTCGCTCAACAACGGCGCGAGCTTCGCGGCCGCGACGACCCTCTGGAGCAGCGTCGACAGCCTCAAGAAATACGACATCGTCCTCATGGCCTGCGAGGCCGCGCAGAACACGAGCCAGAAGCCCCAGGCCGCGCGTCAGGCCATGTTCGAGTATGCCTCGCAGGGCGGCCGCATCTTCGCCTCGCACTGGCACAACTACTGGCTCGAGGAGGGCCCCGAGCCCTTCCCGCAGACGGCGGTCTTCAACCACCAGGCCGACCTCGCGAACCCCTTCACCGCGAAGATCGACGACACCTTCCCCAAGGGCGCCGCGCTCCGCGACTGGCTCGTCAACGTCAGCGCCTCGACCACCCCCGGAGAGCTCGTCATCAAGGAGGGGCAACACACGGTCGACGACGTCAACCCGGCCATCTCGCGCCGCTGGATTTATGGCGAATCGCCGGCCTCGGTCCAGTACCTCACCTTCAACACGCCGATCGCCGTGCCCGAGGAGAACCAGTGCGGGCGCGTGGTCTTCAGCGACATCCACGTCTCGTCGGGCGACGACGTCGGCGATCCGTTCCCGACCGGCTGCGAGACGACGGAGCTCTCGCCGCAGGAGAAGGCGCTGCTCTTCATGCTCTTCGACCTCTCGGCCTGCATCCAGCCCGACGACGAGCCGCCCGTGCCGCCGAAATGAGGCTGGCGCGTGATCCGCGCTCGACTATGGGAGGGCGTGTATGCGGATCGTCACGTCTCTCCCTTCGATCGTCGCGGCCGTCGTGTTTTTCGCAGCCTGCGGTGCCGCCACCCCCGAGCCCGTGACGGGCGGCCCGCCGCCGCCGCCCCCGCCTCCGCCGCCTCCCGCCGCCGCCGTCCCCACCGCCGCGCCCGCTGACACGGCCCCGGCCGACGCGCCGCCTGCCGCGAGCGTCATGGCCACGCCTGCGCCCGTGCCCGTGCCCGACGCCGAGCCTTCGGCGTGCCCCCCGGACATGAAGCTCGTCGAGGGCGAGTACTGCACCGAGGTCGAGCACAAGTGCAAGAAGCAGTGGTTCGACAAATCGAACAAGAAAGAGGTCTGCGAGGAGTTCGAGCCCTGGAGCAAGTGCGTCGGCAAGAAGGTGAAGAAGCGTTACTGCGTCGACACCTACGAATGGCCGAACCAGAAGGGCGTGCGGCCGGAGGTGATGAACCGCTTCCACCAGGCGCAGATCAAATGCGCCTCCGTCGGCAAGCGCATGTGCACCGAGTCCGAGTGGAACTTCGCGTGCGAGGGCCCCGAGATGAAGCCCTTCCCGCACGGCTACGTCCGCGACGCGGCCAAGTGCAACGGGGACCATCTCTGGGACGGCCCCAACATGAAGAAGGTCGCCGCGCGTGATCCCGGCGAGCTCGCGCGCCTCTGGAAGGGCGTGCCGAGCGGCTCGCAGCCGAGCTGCATCAGCGATTTCGGCGTCGCCGACATGCCGGCCAACACCGACGAGGTCGTCGCCAGCGAGCAACCCAAGGGCTCGCGGCGCGCGCACTTCGACAGCGTCCACACCGGCGGCCCCTGGTACAAGGGCGTGCGCAACCAGTGCCGCCCCAAGGTCTACACGCACGACGAGGACTTTTATTATTACTTCTTGAGCTTCCGCTGCTGCGCCGAGGCCGACGGCAAACCCACCGATCCTCGCACGCCGTGGCAGGTCCGCGACAAGTGGACCATCGAGAAGGTCGAGAAGCGGGCCGGGTTCACCATCGCCGAGATGCAGAAGAAGCTCGAGCTGAAGAAGCAGGGCCAGTGCACCTGCGCGGAGAAAGACATCCTCTGCAAGACCATGTGCGGCACGTTGCTCGGCCCCGGCGCCGTCGACGCGAAACACTGACCGGCGGGTCAGCCCCGGAAACTCCAGTTACCGGGGAGGCGAGGTGCAGGCTCGTCCGGCGCGCGGCGAACGCCGGGTGTTTGTGGCGCGCGCGTCAAAGGTGTACCTTGGGCGTCCCATGTCGGAGTCCCAGGACGTCCCCGAGCGCCTCGGTCGCTACGAGATCGTAGAGCGGCTCGCGTCCGGCGGCATGGGCGAGGTCTTCATCGCGCGCTTCGTCGCGCCCGGCGGCTTCGTGAAGCCCGTCGCCGTGAAGCGGATCCACCCGTTTCTGGCCGAGGACGAGACCTTCATCCACATGCTGCACGACGAGGCCAACGTCGCCGCGGCCATCCGTCACCCGAACATCATCTCGACGATCGACGTCGGCCACGAGGCGGGCAACCACTTCGTCGTCCTCGACTACGCGAACGGCGATCCGCTGCAGCGCATGCTGCGCGACCTCAAGAAGCACCACGGCGCCGCGTTCCCGGACTGGATGGTCGCGTGGATCGGCGCCGAGGTCGCGTCCGCGCTGCACGCCGCGCACGAGGCGAAGACCCTCGAAGGCGAGTCGCTCGAGATCATCCACCGCGACGTCTCGACCTCCAACGTGATCCTCTCCGACGCGGGTCACCCGATGCTCTTCGACTTCGGCGTCGCCAAGGCGAAGCAGCGCCTGGTGCAGACGTCGCACGGCGAGCTGAAGGGCAAGCTCCCGTATATGGCCCCCGAGACGTTCCGCGGCGAGGTCGTGGATCGCACGGTCGACGTCTTCAGCCTCGGCGTGATGCTCTACGAGCTCTGCACGGGCCAGTCGCCCTTCGCGCGGGACTCCGATCTCGAGACGATCATGGCGCTGCAGAGCGCCGTGGTGGAGGCGCCGAGCCGCCTGCGCGACGTGATCCACGCCTCGCTCGATCCCATCGTGATGCGCACGATGGCGCGGGATCGCGCCGAGCGATATCCGACGGCCCTCGCCGTGGAGAACGAGCTCCGCGCCTGGGCGCGCGCTCGCGGCGCTCCGCACGACGCCGCCGCGGCCGCCGCGTGGATCGTCGAGACGTTCCCCGACCGATGCGCGTGGCGCAGAGGCCTGCTCGCGCGTGTGGCGAGCGGCGCGCCGCGTGAGCGCAGCGCGATCGGCTCCTCGCCGCGCCTCGGCACGTCGGGCTCGGGCTCGTTCCTCCCGGCCTCCCAGCGCGTGGGCCTCCCGGCGGCGCCGATCGAGCCCACGCAAATCCTGACGCCGACCCCGGGCTCGGCGCAGTCGACGCCCGGCCTCCAGGTCATGACGCCCGCGCCGAGCAGCTACGTGCCTTTTGCTCCGCCGTCCACCAACCCCGGCGTCACGTCGAGCGCGTCGATCCCGGGCTTCGCGCACGGCGATCCGCAGGCGTTCGGGCCTCCGCGCAGCTCGGTGTCGATGGGGTACGTCTTCATCGGCGTGTTCGTCACGCTGCTGATCGGCGGCGGCGCGCTCGTCTTCTTGAGCACGCGAGGCGGCGACGCGGACACCGAAACCGCGGCCGCGTCGCCGACGCCTTCCGCCGTGTCGCCCGTCCCCACGCCGACGCCCTCGCCCTCTCCCTCGATCGTGCCGGCGGCGCTCACCGCGCCCTCGGCCTCGGCCTCGGCTTCTGCTGCGCCGGCCGCGTCTGCCCGGCCCGCCTTCAAGGCCCCCACGACGGCCCCCAAGACTGGCTCGACTTCGTACTCCACGAAGAAGGGCGGACCTCTCGTTCGGAGCTACGACTGATGCGTCGTTCGCCGCTGCGATGGCTCGCCATCGCCCCCGTCGTCGCTTGCCTCTTCGTCACGCCCGTCGCGCTCGGCGCGGGCCCGGCCAAACCCACGCCCGAGCAGCGCCAGGCGCGCGCCCTCTTCGACCAGGGCCTCGCGCTCAGCGACGAGGGCAAGTGGGCCGAGGCGCTCGAGGTCTTCCGCAAGTCCGACGATCTCGTCCCCTCGATCAGCGTGCGCTTCAACATCGCCGCCTCGCTCCGCGCGCTCGGCCGCTACGTCGAGGCGCGCGACAGCCTCGACGGCGCGATCGCCGACGCCGAGTCGAACAAGACGCCCATCAAGCCCGCGCTCAAGACGGAGATCGACAAGCTGCGTGAAGACGTCGCGGCGAAGATCGTGCGCATCGAGCTCCGGAAGAGCCCCGCGGACGCCGACGTGAACCTCGACGGCAGCCCCGTGAAGCTCGCGGGCGACGGCCGCGTCGAGCTCGACCCGGGCAAGCACGTCTTCGTGATCAGCGCCAAGGGCCACGACACGACCACCCTCACGAAGACGCTCTCGCAGGAGGACAGCGTCCTCGTGCTCACGGCGCCGCGCTCCGCGGTCGTGGAGGCGCCCAAGGAGAAGCCCTTCTACAAGCGCGGCTGGTTCTGGGGCACCGTCGGCGCCGTCGTCGCGGGTGGCGTCGCGGTCACCGTCATCGTGGTGGCCACGCGCCCCGACGCGACGCCCGCGGCTGCGCCTCCGACGAGCACCGTCGATCGTGTCTTCCCTGCGGTCGTGAGGTTTTGATGCGCCCGCGTCCTGCGCCTCGTCCCCGTCGCAGGGCGGCGGCCCTGCTCGCCGCGGGCTCCGTCGTCTCGGTCTGTGGTGCCTTCGCGGCGAGCGGCCTCGTCACCGCGTGTGGCCCCGAGACAGCGGCGAACCCGAGTTACCTCCTCGTCGAGCTCGTCCCCGCCGAGAGCGCCTCCGCGGAGCCTGCCGCGGCGCGTGTCGTGGTCTCGGGCGCGGCGGGCGACATCGCCACGTTTTGCGTCCGCCTCGGCGGCGACACCCCTGCGAGCTTCGTCCTCGAGCGTGGCGCGGGCAAATCTGCCTCCGATCGGATCACCGTCGAGGTCCTCGCGTTCGCGGCCCTGAGCGGCCAGGAGACCGCTGCGCTCGGCAAGGAGTTCGCTTGCCCGGCCACGCTCCCGCCGGCCCTCACCGGCGCGCAGGTCATCGAGACCGACTTCTGCGAGGCGCAGACACGCCGGCTCGTCTTTCACGTCGGCGCGGTCTGCGCGTGCGCCGAAGAGGACGCGGGCGCGGGTGACGCGGGCGCGGGTGACGCGGGCGCGGGTGACGCGGGCGCGGGTGACGCGGGCGCGGGTGACGCGGGCGCGGGTGACGCGGGCGTCCCCGACGCGGGCGAGGTCCCTTGTGGATGTGCGGGTGGCTTCACCTGCGGCGCAGGCCTCACGAGCGCTGGCCAGAGCTGCGGCCCGGCCATGTGTTGTGTGACGACGCTATCGGCCGCCTGCGCGCTCGAGACTTGACGAGGACGCCCGTTCGGATTGCGCCCGCGCCGCGATCGGCGCGACGATGATTCCATGTCCCGGCGGCCTGCACCTCTCGCGCTCCGCGGCGTCGCTTTCGTGGCGCTCGCTTTTTTCCTCGTCGTCTGCGGCTTGCATTGCGGGAGCGACGTCGTGACGCTCGCGTCCACCGACGTTACGCTCGTCATGGGCGTCGGGCCGGAGTGCGCCGCGGACCTCCGCGCGATCGCGCTCGACGTCGAGACGGGGGATCACCTCGACGTCTCCGAGACCATCCCCATCGAGGGCGTCGCGGCGCTGCCTGTCCCGCGGCGGATCCTGCTCGCGGCGCCCGCGGGCGCGAGCCACAACGCGCTCGCCACGTTCGAGTTCGCCGTCGAGGGAGGCGGGAGCGTCGCCTCGACGCGCGACATCACCTTCGCCGCGGGCACCACGGGCCGCATCCCGCTCATCTTGCCGTGTGTGTGCATCGGCCAGGATTGCCAGAAGGGATACCTCTGCACCGAGGATCCTCCGGGCAGCGGCGAGACCACCTGCGTTCCGCAGTTGAACTGCGGTGACGGCGCGTGTGTCCCTGGCGAGTCGTGTGGCCCTTGCCCGCAGGACTGCGGCTGCGACTGCGGCGACGGCGTCTGCGAAGGCACCGAGACGTGCTCGAGCTGCTCGCTCGACTGCGGCAAGTGTTGCGGCAACGGCGCGTGTGACTTCGGCGAGACGTGCGCGAGCTGCTCGAAGGACTGCGGCGTGTGCTGCGGCAACGACAAGTGCGACTTCGGCGAGACGTGCGCGAGCTGCGTCGAGGACTGCGGCGAGTGCTGCGGCAACGGCAAGTGCGACTCCGGCGAGACCTGCTCCACCTGCGAGGAAGACTGCGGCAAGTGCTGCGGCGACGGCACCTGCGCGGACGACGAGACGTGCGCGACTTGCCCGGGCGATTGTGGCGACTGCTGCGGCAACGGCGCGTGTGACTTCGGCGAGACGTGCGCGAGCTGCGTCGAGGACTGCGGCCCCACGTGCGGCGACGGTGCCTGTCACTGCAGCGAGATCCTGACGTGCCCGAGCGACTGCCCCGTGAGCTTCTGCGGCGACGGCGTGTGCGCGCCCTACGAGACCGGATGCGACTGCCCCGACGATTGTGGCCTCTGCGCCAGCATCTGCGGCGACGGCGCATGTGTACCCGGCAGCGAGAACGCTTGCTCCTGCCCGCAGGACTGCGGCGTCTGTCCGCCTTGATGGGATGAAGGTCCTCCACGTCGCGGCCGAGCTCGCGCCGCTCGTTCGTTTTGGCGGCATCGCAGACGGCGTCGCCGGGCTCGCCCGCGCCCTCGCGCGCCTCGGCCACGACGTCACCGTGGTGATCCCCGCGCCTCCGGGCGTAGCGCTCGAGCACGAGCTCTCCCTCGCGCCGGGCCTCCGCGCCCGCGTCGTCGTGATCCCCGACGTCCCCGCGCACCTCGGCGTCTACGGCCGCGAGGGCGACGGCGAGCACGAAAACGCGCGGCGCTTCGCCCTCTTCGCGCGCGCCGCCGCCGCCATGGCCGCGGGCTTCGACGTGGTGCACGTGCACGACTGGCCCGGCGCGGCCGTCCCGTACCTGCTCCGCGAGGCCGGCGCCTCGCGCCCTCGCAGCGTGCTCACGATCCACAACCTCGCCTTTCAGGGCGTCTTCCCGCCGGAGACGGTGGAGCTCCTCGGCCTCGGCCCCTCGCACTTCCGCCCGGGCGCCCTCGAGTTCCATGGCCGCGTGAACCTGCTCAAGGCCGGCCTCCTCGCCGCCGACGCCGTCACCACGGTCTCGCCCACGTACGCCCGCGAGATCCTCGACCCCGCCTGCGGCGAGCTGCTCGACGGCGTGTTGCGCGCGCGGGCAGGGCAGGGCCGCGGCGTGCTCGGCATCCTCAACGGCATCGACCTCGACGCCTGGGATCCTGCGCGAGATCCCGCGCTCGCCGCGCCCTTTGGCCCCGACGATCTCGAAGGCAAGCGGGTCTGCAAGCGCGCCTTCCTCGCGGAAGAGGGGCTCGACGTCGACGACGCGCGCCCGCTCGTCGCCTCACTCGGCCGGATCGTCCCGCAAAAAGGCGCGGACCTCATCGCCGCGTCGATCGCGCCTCTCTGCCGCGCCGGCGCGACCGTCGTCGTGGCCGGGGCCGGCGACGCGCCGCTCGAACGCGCCCTCGCCGCCGCCGCCGCCGCGCACCCGGCCCACGCGTGTTACCTCGGCCGCGTCTCCGATCCACGCGCCCGCCGCTTGCTCGCCGCGGCCGACCTCCTGATCATGCCCTCCCGCTTCGAGCCTTGTGGCGTCGTGCAGCTCGAAGCGCAGCGTTACGGCGCCGTGCCCGTCGCTCGGCGCACCGGCGGCCTCGCCGACACCCTCGTCGACGAAACGGCCCATCCGGGCCGCGGCACCGCCTTCCTCTTCGACGCGCCTGCTGCCGACGCCCTCGTCCTCGCGGTCCGCCGCGCCATGGCGCACCTCGGCGGCCCGGACGGCGCCTCCTTGCGCCGCCGCGTCCTTCGCCTCTCACCTGGCTGGGAGCGCCCGGCGGGCCTCTACGCGCACCTCTACGGCCGGCTCAGTGTGTCGGGAACGGCGCCGTGTACCGCATGAAGCGCCGCAGGTAGGGCGTGTCGAACTGCACCTTCGTGATCCGCTGCACGGGGATCATCGTCGGCGCCTCGTCCCAGCGCCCGAGCGCGTCCACGTAGTGCAAGAGCACCGTGTCCTCGCCGATCTCGAGCAGCCGGCCGAGGTAGAAGTCGCCGTCGCTGTCGCCTTCGTCCTCGCACTCGATGATGACGTCGGCGTAGTGCATCTGGATCGAGCGCAGCGCGGCGGGGAAGCCGCGCAGGTCGACCTCGAAGGGCAGGCGCAGCCCTCCGAGCAGGCCCTCGCCGGTGAGCATGCGGTCCCAGTGCTCCTCGTGGGGGCCGCGCTCGTACGCCAGCACGTCTTCCACGCGGAAGAGCGTGTAGCCGTCGGGCTCGAAGTCATCGAAGCAGTGGATGAGCCCGAGCTCGGAGCCGAGGCCCAGGAGGTACCCATGCAGCGACGGCTCGCCCGACAGGCGCCGCTCGAGGCGAATCATGTTCCCCGTCCCAACGTGCTCGACCAGCGTCGCGTACATGGCTCTCCGCGCAAAAATCCAGCAGAACAGCGGCAGCATAGAAGCAGGGGCGGAAGGTCGGCAAGATTCCGCGCGCGAGACAATCGCCGCTCGCCTGGGCCAGCGCTCGGACCGCGGACGGTTCCCGTTGACCCACCTGGGAGACTCCTGCTACGCCAGCCTGGACGAACGTTCCTTCAGAAAATCCCGTCATGAGCGCACTCAGGGCCTCACGTCTGCGGGCTGGAAAGGCGACCCTCCCGCCGTCCTCCGTGCCCGAGGGCACGCGGCGACGGATCCTGGAGGTGGCCCTGCAGCTCTTCGCGAACAGAGGTTTTCACGGCACCTCGGTCCGCGACATGGCCAAGGCGCTGAACCTGCAGCCGAGCGCGCTCTACGCGCACTTTCCCTCCAAGGATCACGTCCTCGCGGAGCTCGTCCGCGTGGGCCACGAGGTGCATGCATCCGCCTTGCGGGCGGCGCTCCTGGACGCGGGCGCCGATCCGGTCGATCAACTGTGCGCGCTCATTCGTGTCCACACCGTCTTGCACGCGACGTATCCGCACCTGGCGGTGGTGGTCAATGAAGAGATTTATTCGTTGAGCGCCGAGCTCGCCGCTCCAGCGCTCGCGATTCGTGAAGAGGCCAGGGCGCTCGTCCTCCAGGTCGTCGAGCGAGGGGTGGCATTGGGGCATTTTTCCCTCCCCGACAAGGGGGCGACCTTGGCGGCGCTCTCTGCGATGGGCGTGCGCATTCCATACTGGTACGAGCCGTCCGAGCAGCTCCCCGTCGACGCGCTGGCCGACGTGCATGTCGAGCTCTCGCTGCGTTTGCTTCGAGGCCCACGCGAGGGGCCGATCGCCGGTCCTGCCGAGGGCGCTTGACGCGACCTGCGCCCTGCCGTTATATCGTCCTTCGACGATGAAAGGTGACGCACCCCCCGGGCCCTCCTGCTGTCCTGCGCCGAACACCGCGCAGGACCTGCGCCCGGTGGAAGGGCGGGAGGCCGATGAGGAGCTGGCGGCGCTGGCCAAGGCCATTGCTCACCCTGCCCGGGTGCAGATCCTCCGCATCCTCGCCCGGAAGACCTCGTGTATCTGCGGGGACATCGTGGACGAGCTGCCGCTCGCGCAGTCGACCGTCTCGCAACACCTGAAGATCCTGAAGGAAGCCGGGCTCGTCCGTGGCGAGGTCGACGGGCCGCGTGTCTGTTACTGCATCGAACCCGCCGCCCTCCGGCGCCTCAAGGCGCTCGTGGGTGGGCTCTGAGTTTTTTTTGCCTTCTTCATCGATCATCGACGATGAACGAACGGAAGCAAGGACGAGCTGACGACATGCAATCCGCGAACGCCGGCATCGCCGGCAAGCTCTCGTTCCTCGATCGTTACCTGACGTTGTGGATCTTCCTCGCCATGGGCCTCGGCGTGGCCCTCGGCTACGCGGCGCCCGGCTTCACGGCGTTCTTGAATCGCCTCAGCGTGGGCACGACCTCGATCCCGATCGCCATCGGGCTCATCGTGATGATGTATCCCCCGCTCGCGAAGGTCCGCTACGAGCAGCTCGGGCAGGTATTTCGCAACAATCGCGTGCTCGCGCTCTCGCTCGTGCAGAACTGGATCATCGGCCCGGCCTTGATGTTCGGCCTCGCCGTGCTCTTCCTGCACGACAAACCCGAATACATGCTGGGGCTCATCCTCATCGGGCTCGCGCGCTGCATCGCGATGGTCATCGTCTGGAACGACCTCGCGAAGGGCGACACCGAATACTGCGCCGGGCTCGTCGCCTTCAACTCGATCTTCCAGGTGCTGTTTTTCTCGGTGTACGCGTATTTCTTCGCGACACTCCTGCCCTCCTGGCTCGGGCTCGAGGGCGCGGTCGTGAACATCACCATCCTCGAGATCGCGAAGAGCGTCGCCATTTACCTGGGCGTCCCGTTCGCGGCCGGGTTCCTCACGCGCCGGGTGCTCGTGTCTTCCAGGGGGGTCGACTGGTATCAGCAGCGCTTCGTCCCGCGCATCGGGCCGATCACGCTCGTCGCGTTGCTCTTCACCATCGTGGTGATGTTCTCCCTGAAGGGCGAGACCATCGTCGAGCTCCCGCTCGACGTGCTCCGGATCGCGGCGCCGCTCCTGATTTACTTCGTCGTGATGTTCTTCGTCTCGTTTTTCCTGAGCAAGCGCGTCGGCTCGAATTACAAGCAGGCCGCCACGTTGTCTTTCACCGCGTCGTCGAACAACTTCGAGCTCGCCATCGCGGTCGCCATCGCGACGTTCGGGATCCATAGCGGAGCGGCGTTCGCGGCCGTCATCGGTCCGCTCGTCGAGGTGCCCGTCCTGATCGGGCTCGTCCACGTCGCGCTCTGGCTGGGCAAGCGGTTTTTCCCGGGCGGGGTCGATGTCGTACCGGCGCCCTGCGCGCAGACCCCCACGGAATCGGAGGCCCACGGATGACGCCCATGTCCACCCCCAGGAGCATTCTGTTTCTCTGCGTCGCGAACTCGGCCCGCAGCCAGATGGCGGAAGGCCTCGCGCGCAAGCTCTTTGGTGATCACGTCCGGGTCCAGAGCGCCGGCAGCCGCCCGTCCCGCGTCAACCCCTTCGCCATCGAAGTGACGCGCGAGCTCGGCATCGACTTGACCACGCACGCCTCGAAATCGGTGGACACGATCGAGCCAGTGTCGGTCGATCTCGTCATCACGCTCTGCGCCGAGGAGGTTTGTCCCGTCTTTCTGGGCAAGGTCCCGCGGCTCCACTGGCCCATCCCCGATCCCGCGAGTGACGACCCGACGTTATCACGCGAGCAGATGATCGAGCGTTTCCGCGCGGCCCGCGGGCAGATCCAGGCTCGCCTGGAGGAGCTCGCGAGACGCCTCGACGGATGAGCCTCGATCGCGCTTTCAGGGCGCGCCGCAGGCGTTGCGCACCTCCTCCAGGATCACCGTCGGGCCGACGGGTTTGGGCAAGAGCCGTGTCCCGGGGGGAGGATCCACCGTCGAGGCGGCCGAGATCGCTATCACGGGGACCGGGGCGAACCGCGCGCTCTCACGGAGCCGGCGGATCAACTCGACGCCGTCCATCACCGGCATCAGGAGATCCACCAGCATGAGGCAGGGGAGCTTGCCCGCCTCGAGCTGCTCGAGCCGCGAGAGCGCGTCCGCTCCGTTTTTCGCGGTCACGACGTGGTACCCCTCTTCCTCCAGGAAATCCCGCATCGTCTCGCGAATATCCTCGTTATCGTCCACGACGAGAACCTGGCACATTACGAGACTATAGCCCCCTCGAGCTCTCGCGCTCTACGGTTTTGAGGTGCCCTGCGTCGTCAGGCGGGAGAGCGCGGCGCGCGCGGCAGCTCCACGGTGAACGTCGCGCCTGCGCCGAGCTCGCTCTGCACGCGGACGGTCCCGCCGAGCGCCGTGACGAGCTCTCGGCTGAGCCATAACCCGAGGCCGAGGCCGCCATAGTGCCGCTCGGAGGCCGCGCGCTCGAACCGCTCGAAGATGCGCCCCTGATCCGCCTCCGCGATGCCGATCCCCCGGTCCTTCACCCGGAGGATCACGACGTCCTCGCGCGCCTCCACCTCCACCGTGATCGGCTTGCCTTGACCGTATTTCAGGGCGTTCGTGAAAAGATTCGTGACGATCTGATCGAGCCGCAGACGATCCCAGCGCCCGACGGCGCCCTCCGCGATGTGGAGCTCGAGCTCGGCGCCTTCGCTCCTCGCCGCCTGCTTGTGCCGCTGGACGACCTCGCGGACGACCTCGCCGAGGTCCACGTCGGCGAGGGCGAGTTCGAACTTTCCGCCTGCGATGCGGGCGACGTCGAGCAATACGCTGACGAGCTCCTCGAGCCGCCGGGTTTGCCGCTCGAGGACGGCGGCGCGTTTCTCCAGCCGCTCCGGCGTCAAGCGGTCGAGGCGCCGCTCCCGGGCCGACTCGAGCAGCAGCTCGGCCTCGAAGCGCAGCGGGGTGAGCGGGGTCTTCAGCTCGTGGGCGGCGACGGCGAGGAAGACGTCGCGGCTCCGGACGGCCTCCTGCGACCGCGCGAGCAGCCGCTCGCGTTCTTCGGCGATGCGTCTCTCCTCTTCGACGTCCGTGCACGTGCCGAACCATTTCACGATGCGGCCGTGTTTGTCCCTGAGCGGCAGCCCGCGAACGAGGAACCAGCGGTAGACGCCGTCGTGGCGCCGCAGCCGGCCGTCGACCCCGTACGCGTCACCCGTCCGGAGGCTCTCTCTCCAGCCCGCGAGCACGCTCTCCACGTCGTCGGGATGCACGATCGTGTGCCATTCCGTCTCGAGGTCCACCTCCGGCCCGGCATACTCGATGAACCGTCGATTGAAATAGTCCGGCGTGCCGTCCGGGGACGTGGTCCAGACGAGGTGCGGGATCGTCTCCGCGAGCGTCTCGCGCGTGTTCTCGTAGAGGGCCGCGAGCTCGACGTTGAGCTGCTCGACGCGGACGCCGCGCTCGTGCGCCAGGCGCGCCGCGCCGGCGAGCGCGATGGCCTTCGGCACGAGCGGAAAGAGCAGCACGGCCGTGCCCACCGACGCGACGGCCGTGACGGCGCGGATGGATCCGTCGAGCCAGTAGACGGGCGTCCATATCACCCAGACGTCCATGAAGTGGGTGAACCCGCACGTGATGATGAAGACCCCGAAACAAAGGTACATCCATTGAAAAGGTATGTCCCGGATGCGGCGGACGATGTACGCGAGGGTGAGCGAGATCGAGAGGTAAGCCGCGCCGATCGCGAGGTTCGAGAGCACCTGGAGCCATACGAGGCCCGGCTCCCAGAAATAACAATGTCCGTGCGGCATGAAATCCGCGGAGAACAGGCGCTTCAGCGTCTCCCACAGCGTCGGCTTCATCGGCGTGCTCGGTAATCTTCCGTGCTGCCGGCGCCGGCGCCAGCCCGCGCGTGTCGCATCGATCGGCGCCGGTCACGCTCGACCCGAACATTGCGAGCAGCCCGCAGCGTGACGAGCTCTCGTCAGGTCTCGTCCCTCGGGCCACGCGCCAAGATTTCGCGGAGCGGGGTCGGGTCGGCGGCTTGACATCTGAACCGCCCACGAGGACCCTGCCCGTGAGGCGAACATGCAAGCCCGCGTCCTCTCCCTCTCCGCCCTGCTGGCGCTCCTCCTTGCGCCTGCGGCTGGGCTTGCCGAGGAGCCCACCGCGCCGCCTGCCGCCAAGGTGTTCCCATCCCCTGCGCCTCGCGAGGTCTGGTATGGCTGGCAGACGTTGACCATTGCGGGCGCGTCGCTCGGCGTGGGGACGTTTCCTGCGGCGTTGTTCGGCGTGCATCCTTATGTCTGGCCGCTCGGGCTCGGGGGCGTCGTTTTGGGTGGGCCCATCGTCCACTGGAAGCACGGGCGGGTCGGGCGGGGTTTTGCGGTGCTCGGGATGAACGTGGGCGGGGCGGCGCTGGGGATGGGCCTCTCCATGCCGGTCGGCTGCGTCTTCGAGAAATGTGACGGGATCTATTTCCAGTACCTCTGGGCCGGGAGCTACCTGGGTGCGCTCATCGGGGTGGCCATCGACGCGGCCTTCCTCTCGAAGTACGAGCCGCCCGAGCCGCGAGAGGCCGCGTTGCTGCCGCGCGGGTTCGAATCGATCACGCCGATGATCGACGTCCGGCCGGATCGGACGGTGCTCGGGGTGCGGGGGTTGTTCTGAGGTCGAGGGGAGGGCGGTGAAGAGAGGTCCGGCCACCTGAAGTCACGTTTGGGGCTTGCCCAAAGAGAGGTCCGGCCACCTGAAGTCACGTTTGGGGCTTGCCCAAAGAGAGGTCCGCCCGCCCGGACCCCCGTATGGGGAGCCCCCAAAGACAACTCCGGCCGCCCGGACCTCCGTTTGGGGAGCCCCCAAAGACAACTCCGGCCGACCGGACCCCCGTTTGGGGACCCCCCAAAGACAACTCCGGCCGGCCGGACCTCCGTTTGGGGAGCCCCCAAAGACCACCCCGGCTCGCCGGACCTCCATTTGGGGCGCCCCCAAAGACCACCCCAGCTCTCCGGACCCCTGTTTGGGGTGCCCCCAAAGCCAGCTCCCGTCGCTCCGACCTCTGTTTGGGCTATTTTCTGTGAGCAGTCCAACGAGACGAGTCACCCGACCCGTTCGCGAGCGCCGTCCACGGCGCGCCACCACGGCGTCGGCGCGTCGACGTGCTCGGGCTCGAAGACCGCTCCGATCTGCGGCGTGACGATACGCAGGCGCCGCTCGGTGGCCAGCGAGAGCAGCGTCTCGGCCGGATCGTCCCAGTCGTGCAGGGCGAGGTTGAACGTGCCCCAGTGGACGGGCAGGAGCGTGCCGCCCCCGAGCATCTCGAACGCGGCGAGCGCATTCTCGGGGCCGAGGTGAATGGCGCCCCACGCCGGGTGATATGCGCCGACCTCGAGCATCACCAGGTCGAAGGGGCCGTGCGTCCGGCCCACGTCCGCAAAAGCGGGGGTCAGCCCGGTGTCGCCGGAGAAAAAGACCTTGCGCCGCTCGGTCTCGACGACCCACGAGGCCCACAAGGTCCTGTTGCGGCTCGTGAGCCCGCGGCCCGAGAAGTGCTGCGCGGGGGTGGCCGTGAAACGAACGCCGCCGACCTCGATATGCTCGTGCCAGTCGAGCTCGGTGATACGCTCGGGGTCCACGCCGAGCTCTTCGAGGTGCGCGCCTACGCCGAGGGCGGTGACGATGGGGACACGCGTGCGGGCCAGCGCCGCGACGGTGGGGGCGCAGAGGTGGTCGAAATGGTCGTGCGAGAGGAGGACGGCGTCGAGCGGCGGCAGCTCGTCGAGCCCGGCCGGCACGGGGTGGAAGCGCTTCGGGCCGGCAAACGAGACGGGCGAGACACGCTCGCCGAACACCGGATCGGTGAGGACGCGGCGGCCGTCGAGCTCGAGGAGGACGGTGCTATGGCCGAGCCAGGTGACACGCAGGCCGGTCTCGCTCGGGCGGGCCCAGGCCTCGTGAGGGCGCGAGACGGGCAGGGGGCCCTTCGGCGTGCGCCGGCCGCCACGAAAAAAAAACTCGCCGAGCAATGGCAAGCTCGAGCCCTCGAGATCGGGGGTCGCGCCCGAGGGATTGACGAACCTGCCGTCCTTGAACTGCGCGGAGGCGCGCGCCCGCTCGAGGCGAAGCCCTTTTTGACGCCGAGGATCGTTCACGAGGGGAGAGCCTTCTGCATGGAGCGGCGGGTGAAGAACCAGAAGAGACCCAAAACGACGACCAGCACGGCGCCCACGCCGATCCATGCAGAGGGAGGCGCGTCGCGCATGGCGTCGAAGACCTTCTCGCCAAAATAGGAGGTCGCCAAAAGGGGCAGGAAGTACCCGGCCAGAGAGCCCCAGAAATGCGTCTGGAACCGCACGCGGGAGACGCCGAAGAACACGTGCAGCATCGGCGGCATCCAGAAGAGGAAGCGCAGCAGGAACACGGTGAAAAACGCCCGCTTCGCGAGGGCCTCGTCGTAGGCGCGGAAGCGCGCCGGCACGAGCTTCGCGACCCAATCACGCGCGACGAAACGCGCGAACGAGAAGCCCACCACGCTCGCCGCCATCGTGCCGGCCATGGAGAGCACGAACGCCACAGGCCACGGCCAGATGAGCGGCGCCGCGAGGACGAAGATCGTGCCCGGCACGCCGAAGGGCTGGAGCGCGGCGTACGCCGCCACGAACGCGACATACCCCCACGGCCCGAGCTCCACGAGCGCCTGCTTGATCCGCGCGGGCTCACCGAAGACCTCGAACAGGCCGAGGCGCTGCGCCACGAAGAGCCCGAGGGCCACCGCGGCGACGGCGGCGATCTTCGCGTGGCGGAGCGAGCGGCTTGCCGTGGGCTCGGGTGGTCGCACGTGTCGAGGTTGACGATGCAAGACGAGGCTGTCAACGACGGCGTTCGAGGATCGCGTCGACGGTCGCGATGTCGATTTCGGGATTGAAGCTCGCTCTCGTCACGCGATCGGGGGGCAGGATCAGGAAGTCGGGGTGGTCCCAGCGCGAGTTCTCGGTCCACGCGCCTTCACGTACCAGGAAGCGGTCCCCCACCCACACGCCGCGGAGGTCGTAGGTGTATTCGCGCGTCGTCGCCTCCGTACCGACGTGATCGTAGGATTCCACGTCCGGGGAGGCCACGAACACGACGGTGCGGACATGGACGACGTCGCGCGCCGATGCGTCACGCTCGATCTTCGTGATCGCCTTGTAGACGGGCACGTTCCAGACCTCGTATCCCGCGTCCTTGTCCATGATGAACGGGCGCTGCTTCTGGAAGAGCTCCCTGACGAGAACGCGGTGGAACACGTGCGGCAAGATGTCCTCGTATTCGTCGTCCCATGCGCCGTCGTTGCGATCGCCGACGGTCGGCGGGTCCTTCACGGCCTCGTAGGTCTTGAGGAGCAGCGCCTTGAGATCACCGACCGCGAAGTGCAGCGAACCGTGGGTGACCTCCCCTTTTGGCTCCGGCTCCAGGATCGAGGCGAGCGCCCACGCGTAACACAGGCCCGACCACGAACTGGCGTGCCTGCCGTACAGGTTTTCACGCTCGTAAGCTGCTGCCGTCGTCGTCTTCCGCAGGACCGTGCTGCTGTAGCGATCGTACTTCTGGAGGGGCGAGAGCTCCCCGTCTCGCTCGGCGAAGAGGAAATCGTCCCAGGTCGGAAACCACCAGGACGACCAGGGCTTGATCGTGGCTTCCCCGGAGCGCTCGCCTGCCATTACCTCGAGCCTCTGTGCGCCCTCATCCGCGTCGCGCAGGCCCATTTCCTCCGCGGAGACCTCCACGGCGTCATCCTCGCTCGGTGCGCCGTCCTCGCCGCACCCCGCGAGCGCCACCGCGCCGATACACACCAGGACCAGGAAGGTACGAACATTCGATGCCATCCGTAGAGCTCCTCTGCTTGCGGGCTGGTTTCGGCGTCCCTGGACTGCGAGAGCCGCGGGGGGAAGTGCCGGAGAGGCCGATTGCTCGTGGCCTCCCCGGCGCGGTCCGTCATCTGGAGTGGCGGTTCGGCCTCCTACTCCTGCTCCAGTCCAGCACCTTCCTTGGAGCTGACGATCAGACTGTCTCTCGTCGCGCAGACCTGGAGGGCAGCACCTGTCGCCTGCTCATCCACGACGACCCATGCTTGACGGGCGCCCTTCATCGTCTCCCTGCAGAGAGCGGCGGCGCTCTCGGCATACAAGACCTGCTCGCAGGATGGGGTCACCTCACGGCTGCTCCTCCGCGTGATCTGGACAAATGTCGTGCAGCCTTGATCCGTGG
Source organism: Polyangium spumosum (assembly GCF_009649845.1). Taxonomy (NCBI): domain Bacteria; kingdom Pseudomonadati; phylum Myxococcota; order Polyangiales; family Polyangiaceae; genus Polyangium; species Polyangium spumosum. The sequence continues at coordinate 838,749 of NZ_WJIE01000001.1, read as the reverse complement.
TTTCGTGCACGAACTGCCCCCCGGAGACATTGCCCTTCGTGGATGTCAGCTCGGCCCGGAGCGAGGCGTATCCTTCCAGCGAGATGTCGACGTCCTCCGCCATCCACGCAAGCGTCGTTTGCTCACACCTGATTTTGATGTTCTCCGGTGCGATCTGGAAGCCCATGTCGCCCGGGCGCGCGCAGGCCACCTTGAACTGCTCGAACGTCATCTCCTTGTACCACGAGGGGATGGCACTTCGAGGGCCCTTCTCCGCGGCGAGCGCGTCCGAGCCGGCCGCGTCCATGAAAGCGAGCGAGCCAAAAGCGGACACGGCCAGACCGATTGCAAAAATACGTTTCAACATGTGGATCCTCCTGTTTCCGTTGCAGAGAGCGCCTCCCATCGAGGTGCCCACACCCCACGTCGCATAGCAATCGCTTGGCCCACGACGCATACAGCTGAGCGTTACGCCGTCGCCTCCGCTCCTTCGGATAGGCCAGGGTTCTCCACCTCGAGCGCGTGCATGGACTGCTGAGCGCGCAGCACAGGCGCATCCACGGGCGCGCCACTCCGCCTCCGCCCCCACTTCCCTTCCGTCGTCCCCCGTCCACCTTCCCCGGGTGACGGACTCCGGGAGAGCACCCCCCCACGGCGCGACCGCTCCTGCTTGTCGCTTCCGCTCCCGTCCCCCCTCGTTTACCTTCCCCCCGCGATGGAGCCCCTCACCCCCGACGCCCTCCGCGAGGCCCTGTTCAACGCCGTCGATGAAGGCGACCTCGACCACCTCTCCGCCCTCTGCGAATCCCACGAGCAAGCCATCTGCGACGCCTTCCCCGGCTGGCGCACCGTCCCCGAGCCTTTTCGCGCCGGCCCTCGGCTCCGCTGGTACATCCAGGGCTTGACCTCCGTGGCCCAGCACATGGCCGCCCTGCGAGGCCGCCCCGAGCTCTTCGCCGCGCTCACCACCGTCCCCGACGACACCCAGGAGCTCCTGAAGCGCCTCGAACAGGCCCTCGCCGACGTCGACGCATTCGCCGCCCAGGGCCGCTACGAGGACGCCGAGCTCGCCGCGCGCGCCGCCCTCCTCGAAGGCAAGGGCCACAAGGGGGGCCACCAGGCCATGCTCACCGGCCGCCTCGGCGAGTGCCTCTTCCACACCGGCCGCGTCGAAGGCGCCCGCGCTCCCTTCGAGGAGACCCTCGCCCTCTGCGAGGAGTCCGGCGACGATCAGGGCTCCCTCGCCGCGCTCTTCTCCCTCTTCGAGGTCCACCGCTACCTCGGCGAAACCGCCGAGGCCGCCGCCCGCGCCGAGCGTATCGCCGACATCCTCGAGCGCCTCGGCGACGCCGACGAGGCCCGCGCCTTCCGCCGCCGCGCCGCGCGTGTCCGGGCCGGCGAGCCTCGTTGCCGCGTCGTCGCCATCGTCAACGACAGGCCCGTCGAGCTCGACGAGCTCGCAGGCCTCCAGGGCTCCGTCCAGTTCATCTACGAGCGCAACCGCCCCGAGCTGCGCGTCTCCTCCATCGCCACCGAGGAGGGCGAGCGCCTCGGCGCCGCGCGCGAGTTCGTCCGCGCCCTCGAGGCCTTCCGCCGCGGCGCCGCCGCCGATCGCCACAACCCTTCGCCCGTCTACCAGGCCGGCGTCACCTGCCTCTTCATGGGCCGCCCGGCCGAGGCCGCCGAGCTCTTCCGCAAGACCGAAGAGCTCGCCCCGGGCTGGTTCCGCTGCCGCGCCTACCGCTTCCTCGCCGAGCGGATCGCCGCCGGCGCCGTTGATCCCGAGGTCTTCGCCCTGCTCTCCGAGCTCGACCGACCCGACCTCGACCCGACCGAAAAGGCCCGCCGCGCCGAGCAGGCCCTCGCCAAGGCCGACCTCGGCCTGCTCCACCTCGCCCTCGGCGACGCCCTCGCCGCGCAGCGAAAAAACCTCGAAGCCCGCGCGGCCTACCGCCGTGGCCTCGACATCGCCGAGGAGCCCGACGTCCGCACGCAGCTCCTCGTCAAGCTCGGCAACCTCGTCGACGACCCTGCCGAGCGGGTCCGCCTCTACCGGGACGCCGTCGCCCTGGGCGGAAACCTCCTCTTCGCCGCCGTCGCCCGCCTCTCGCTCGCGTCTCTGCCTTCGGCCTGAAAGATCCTCGCCTCGGCGTGCGTTTTTCCTCCGCACCCCGCCGCCGGAACTTCTCGCAAAACTTTTTCGCGCGAAGGCTGTCACAGAAGAACCACCTGCTCCGATACCCGGCTGAACCGCTCGTCACGCCAGAGGAGGTTTTAATGCTCACCATCAAGGGTCTCGCCGTTCGTTTTGCCCTCGGTCTCGCTGCTCTCGCCGCCATCCCGGCCGTCTCGAACGACGCGCGAGCGTGTGGCGACGTCTTCATCCCCGAGATCGACCATCGCATCCAGGGCCTCGCGAACGCCGAGAAGACCATGCGGGATGGGAAGATCGTGGCCTCGGCGCAGTCGATCGTGCGCATGTTCCCCGAGATCCGGAACATCAACCCCGGCAAAAACGGCATGCTCCAGCGCGCCCAGCGCACGCTCGCCGTCGCCCTCGTGCGCGCCGACGGCGGCATCGACCTCGACCCGACCTGGCGCGGCAAGACGCCCGAGCAACGCGCCAAGAACGTGGCCTGGGCCGTCTCCGCGCTCGAGCGGCTCCGCGCCGACCGCAAGAACGATCCGTCCGTCGACACGGATCTCGGCGAGGCGCTCGCCAAGGTCTCCGGCCGGAAGGAAGAGGCGCGTGGTTTGCTCCAGGGCCTCGCCGACCGCGATCTGATGGCCACGCCGCAAGGGTACGCCGCCCTCGGCCGCCTCCAGCACGAGGCGGGCAACGAGGCCGCCCGCGACGCCGCCGTGAAGCGCTGCAGCACGATGGCGAAGGACAGCTCGATCTGCGATGTGCCCACGTCGCAGGGCGGCCAGAGCTGATCCTCCTCGAAAAGGTGTCCTCCGTGCCCCGCGCGCTCGTCCTCGTCAGTCTGGTCCTCCTCCTCCTCGGCTGTCGCAAGGACGAGCGCGCGGAGGCACCTCCTACCGCTCCCTCCGCGAGCGGGACGACCCTCGCCCAGGCAAATGGGCCTCCCGAGCCCCCGCCCGGCGACCCCGAAAAAGGAAAAACCCTCGTCGCCAAGTTCCAGTGCAACCGCTGCCACGAGGGCACCGGCCTGGAGAACCCCGCGCTCGATCAGGATTGCGTCCGCTGCCACCAGGAGATTCACGCCGGCACGTACAAGGCCTCGCCGACGACGCTGGCGAAGTGGCAAAAGACCATCGTCCACTTCCGCGAGACCCCGTCACTCGCCAACATCGGCGGCCGATTGCGCCGCGGATTCCTCGAACAGTTCCTGCTCGAGCCCCGCGACCTGCGCCCGCACCTCGACACCACGATGCCGCGCCTCGAGATCACGCCCGAGGAGGCGCGTGACGTCGCCGCGTGGCTGACGGCTTCGGCGGCGAAGGCCCCGGCCGTCTCGCTCGACGGCGCGAGTATCGAGAAGGGCAATACGCTCTTCGAGGCGAAGGGCTGCCGCCAGTGTCACGAATACACGGGCGCCCCGCGCGCCGCGCTCCCGGCCGGCGTGGCGGACCTCGAAGGAAAAGGCGAACGGATGGCCCGCGCGCTCGCCCCGGATCTGCGGTACGTCCGGGATCGGATGGCGCCCGGCGAGCTCGTCCGCTGGCTCGACGATCCGAAGGCGCAAAAGCCCGATACCCTCATGCCGAAGACGCCGCTCACGTCGGAGGAGCAGCGCGACCTCGCGGCTTTCCTGCTGCGCGTCGAGCTCGCGCCAAAAATCGCGAAGATCATCCCGCCGCGCCTGCCCGTGCTCGACCGGAAGGTGACGTACGAGGAGGTGAGCCGCCGCGTCTTCCGCGACACCTGCTGGCATTGCCACGCCGAGCCCGATTACGCGATCGGCGACGGCGGGCCGGGCAACACGGGCGGGTTCGGGTATCGGCCCCGGGGCCTGAACCTCGCCGAATACGAGGGCATCCAGGCCGGCTACATCGACGAGAAGGGCGAGCGCCGCAGCGTCTTCTCGCCGATGCCCGACGGCACCCCGCGCCTCGTCTATGCGATGCTCGCCCGCTACCGCGAGGAGGCCGGACAAACCGACCCGGCCCTCCGCGGGATGCCGCTCTCCTTGCCCCCGGTCACGCCGGAGGACATCCAGCTCGTGGAGACCTGGATCGCCCAGGGAAGGCCGCAGTGAGCGCGTAAAACGCGCACGTCCCCTGCGCGCACGGCCGGGCGGGCGCCCCGCTTGCATGGACGGTCGGCGCATGCACGGGCGACGTCTCCTCACCCTCGTACTTTCGTGCCTGATCTCCGCGTGCGCCGCCGAGGAGGCGGGAGAGCCCGGAGAGACGAGCACGCCGCTCGACGAGCGGGCCGAGATCGGGCTCCAGATCGCGCCCGTGCCGCTGAAGCTCGAGGGCGCGGATCGAGATGTCGTGGGGCTCGGGAGTTATCTCGTCAATGCGGCGTCCGCGTGCGTCGATTGCCATAGCTGCCCGACGTACGCGCCGGGCGAGAGCCCGTTCACCGGCGGGCGCGGCCGGCTCGACGCGGCGAATTACCTCGGCGGCGGCGTGCCGATGGGGCAAGGGATCGTCGCCCCGGGCCTCACGCCCGATACGAACGGCTTGCCCGGCGGGCTCACGCGTGAGCAATTCGTGGCGGCCATGCGCACGGGGAGGAGCCCGCACCAGCCCGATCACGTCCTCCGGGTCATGCCGTGGCCGCTCTATCGGCACCTGTCCGACCAGGATCTCGGCGCGATGTACGAATACCTGCGCGCCATCCCGCCCGCGCAGCCGGGCACGTGCACGCGACCGGGCGAATGAACGTCAGCCCGGCGCAGGCTCCGCGAGTTGCCTCGGGAACTGCTTCACCGTGAACACGTGCCGCGCCGCGGAGGCCGGATCCGCCGGCAATCGGCAGAAATAACGCATCGACGTCCGCAACGACCCGAACGTGCGCTCGAGATCCTCCCAGTGCGCCCCGCCCTCCACGTTCGAGCGCAGGGGCGGGGGCGCCGCCGGGCTCCTCCGGAATGCGCGCACGTATTCGAGCAGTCGCCCGTGGTATTCGGGCTCCTCCACGATCGCGGCGATCGCCTCCCTCCGCGGGTGCGTCCCCTGGAGCATCGCCTCGACCTGCCGCTCGAGCTCGACGAGCCCGTCCTCCCACATGCCGAGCAGCTCCAGATCGTACCGCGGGTTCGCGTGCACGACCTGCATCAAATGGCCGATCACGCCGTCCCGCGTGCTGAAGAAGCCGACGGGATCCGCGAGGGAGGCCGGCTCGTCGAGGAAACGCAGGACCTGGTGGAAGGTGTAATCGATGCCGATGGATCGGTAATATTCGGACGACGCGGGCGAGATCCAGAACCGCAACATGTCGAGGGAGCCCACGACGAGCTGGATCCGCCTCGGCGCCGCGTCGATGAGCCCCGCCCGCTCGAGGCGCGAGAGGCGCGCGTCGAGCTCGCGCCCATCACCGTACGCCAAGAGGATCTGCGCGAATCGCGTGATCTTCCCGGCCATCGCCGCGGGGCTGCCCGCCGCGCGCGCGAGCAATCGAAGGGGTGAATCCGTGCGCCGCGGCGTCACGTGTTCCCTCAGAACCGCGCGAAGCGCCGCAGCCGGAAGTACACCGGCATCGGGCTGTCCTCGTGCTTGAGGATCTCCGGCCCCTCCATCAGGGGCACGTACATCACGCGCCGCTGGCTCGCGTCACCCGTCACGCTCGCCTCCGCGACTCGGTGCCAGATGCGGCCGTCGTGGATCGTCAGATCACCCGCCTCGGCCTCGAGCGCGTATTCGCCCGGATCCGGGTCCGTATCCATGAAATGGATCTTGCGCGTCAGCATCGGCCAGAGGCCCTGGTTGTGGGAGAACGGGATCAGCCGCACGCCCCCCTTCGTCAGCGGCGAGTCGTCGAGGTAGAACCCGACGTTCAGGTAACGCCGCGGCATCTCGAAATAGAAGAGATCACGCAGGCTGTCCGTGTGCCAGCCGAGCCGCTTGTAGCTCGACCCCTCCTCGCGCCGGTAATGGTTGATGACGAGCCCGTCCCGCTCCCGCTCGCCGATCCGGTAACCCGGGCCCGCGATCTCCAGGATCGCCTTGAAGCGTGGATCCTGCAGGAACGTGTGCAGGCGCTCGCCGAACGTGGACGCGAAGCACATGCGCTGGATGAAGCCGCGGCCGTCCTTGCGCTTGCCGATGATGAGCGGGACGCCGTTGATCACCGTCCGCCCCTCGGCGACCAGGCGCGCGTCGATCGCCTCCACCTCCTCGACGAGCTTCTGCACCTCGGCCCGCGGCAGGAAGCCCTTGAAGCGGATGAACCCGAACGTGTCGAGGAACTCCGCCTGCTCCGGCGTCAGCCGCTCGCCGAGCTCGAAGCGCGGCATCTGGATGCAGCGGTTCATCGGCGGCACGGCCGCGCTCGTCGGTCTCCCCGGGGCCTCGGGCTTCTCGATGGTCGTCGTGGTCATGGTCTCGGCTCTTTACCAAATTTCCCGGCCGTTTACGCCCGCTCGCGTGTCACGAGTCGGTCAGGGAATCAGGGAGCGGCCGGCGGGTCGGGGATGTCCGCGGGCGCCTCGTCCGCCGACACGATCCGCCCGACGAGGTTCCCTTCGCCCTTGCCGCTCGGCGTCGTGCCGATGAGCACGTTGTCCGCCTCCAGCGTGCCCGTGCCGCGCAAGATACCGTTCGCATCGGGGGCGAACTCGGCCGTGAGCGTGACGTTTCGCAGCGTGACCGGCGGGACCTGCACGACCACGTCCGTGGGCGCGGTCGCGAACACCACCTTGCCGCCCGCCTGGTCCACGGCGCAGCCGTCGATCGTGAACGAGTAACCCGTGGGCGGGGTGCCGTTCGGCACGTAATCCGAATGCTCGTCCGGCGTGCCCGCGCGCTCGGAGGGCGGGACGCATTGCGGCGCGGGCAAGAGGCGGCAGACCTCGCTGCTCTTGCAGGGCGTCGGGCAGACCTGGGTCTTGTCGCGATCGGCGTTCGTGGCCTGCCCGCGCACGCGCCCCGTGGCGGGATCGACGTAGAACGCCGCCCAGAGCTGGACCTGCGTCTGCAGCGGCTTCTCGATGTCCGCGAGCAGGAAGTATTTCCCGGTCGGGAAGACGGTCGAAGGCGCGTCGCACTCGAGCTTGAACGTGTAGCCGAAGAGCAGGCGCTTTCGGACCTTCGTGACGTTGCCCGCGAGATCGGCGAGGCCGCCCTCGATCACGAGCGCGAGCTTCGGGCCCACGGGCAAGGGCGCGCTCGGCCGCATCACGAGCGTCGCGCCGTCGTCCACGAGCTCGGCCTCGCCGCCCTCGACGACGCCCTTCGTGAACGAGAAGAACTTCTCCGGCTCGCTCTCCTGATCGGCGTCCTCGTCGAAGAGGTTGCCCTCCACGTCGGTCTCGAAGCGGATGACCTTCACCTCGAGCGTCGCGGGATCGACGGGCTCGGAGAACGCGAGGACGAGCGGCGCCGTCGCGTCTTCGAGCGAGCCGTCCTCGGCGCCGACGATACGCGGCTGCGGGGGGCCATCGTAGAGCTCGCAGCCGGCGAGCGGCGCCGCGAGCGAGAGCAAGAGGAGCGAGAGGGGGAGACGTCGCATGTCCGTGGGCTCCGCGGGTCCTAGAAGAAAAACGTGGTGCGGCCCTGGAGGAGGACGCTGCGGACCGCGCCGTCGTCCTCGTCCCGCAAGGCGTCGCCGGGGAAGAGCACCGCGCCCTCGAGATCGAAGAGGAAGTGATCGAGGTAGCGGTAGGAGATGCGCCCGTCGAGCTCCGTGCCCCAGTAGTTGCCGGGTTTGCCGCCGGAGAAGTTCACGAGGTCGTCCTCGATCGTGTTGCCGTCGCGGGCGAGCAGGGAGTTGATCGGATCGACGGCGGGCGCCGCGGTGAACGCGAAGAGCACGCCGCCGCGCAACGTGAGGCCGCGGATCGGGCGGATGTCGAACTGCGGGAAGAGCGCGATCGCGTTCGTGAAGGCGCCGCGGTTGTAGACCGAGTCGGAGGGGAAGCTCGGCGCGCCGAGGCGGGTCAGGAGCTCGGTGCCCGCGGCCGCGATCCGCGCCGTCTGGAAGGCGAGGACGTGCTCGAAGAGCAAGAGGCCCACGTTCGCGTCCTCGGCGAAGAGGAACTGCGTGAGCGGCGTGCGGTTGTTCGGATCGGCGTCGCCCGAGGCGTAGTCGAACTCGAGGTAAGCCGTGAACTTGGGCTTGTCGTAGCGGACGACGGCGCGCGCGCCGCCCTGCAGGATCTGCTGATCGACGACGGGATCGTTCGTGATGTAGCTGTTCGCCACGGCGATCTCGCGCGTCGAGCCCACGTTCATCGCGCCCTCGGCGGTGACGTGGAAATCGCCGAAGCGGGCGTTCGCCTTCAGGCCGAAGCTGTTGATGCTGGAGCTGTTCGCGTCGTCCCAGCGGTGCACGTAGTAGCCGCCGAGGAAGACGTCGCGCGCCGGGCCGAGGCGCGGCGCGAGGTAACGCACGGCGACGTCGAACTGCTGCACGTCGTCCGCGAAGAGCTGCACGCTGTCGGTGACCCACCGATCGTAGGCGAGCGCGAGGATCAGGCCCCGGTTCTCGGAGGTGTCGCGCTCCTCCTTGGGCTTGAAGGCCTCGAGGGGCTTGGTCGCGAAGAGGACACGATCGACGAGGTTGCCCTGGCGGCTGAAGCCGAAGCGGTTCGGTCGGCCATCACCGTCCGCGGCCTGGATGCCGGTGCCGCTGTTCGCGGCCTGGCGGCCCACGCGCAAGAGGCCGATCGGGAGCACGACGTCGCCGTAGGCCTTGCGGAACCGGATCTGCTCCTGCGAGCAGAGCGTGTAGCCGTAATGGTCGGCGTTCAAAGGATCGGGCCCGCTCAGGCCCACGCAGGGCGCCGTGACGTTGGGGCTGCGGGCGTTGACGTTCGTCCCGAAGTTCGGCTTGGGGCCGCCGGCGAGCGTGCCGTTGTCACCCCAGAGCACGCCGTCGAGCATGTCGGCCGAGGCGTAGAGGCGCACCTTGTCGAGGTAGTCGACGCCGACGTCGAGGCGCAGGCGGTGCTCGATCCAGCTCACGCGCCGGTTCGACTCGCTGTTCAGCGCGACCGGGTTCACGTAGAGCAGGTTCGCGCGGTACTCGGCGCCGGCCCGGAAGCCGAACTTGTCGAGCGCGTAACGCGAGCCCTGGCCCTTCGTGTCCGGCTCGGACCACGCCTCGGTTTGCGCGTGTGCTTCTCCCACCCCCACGGAGAGCGAGAGGGCGAGGGCCAAAGGGACCGAGGCGAAGAGGGCGGCAAGCGTTCGCATGGCTCGGGAAGATCCGCACGGTATCCGTACAAGGCCCGCGCGCGCAACGCCTTGCTCGCGCCGTCACGGACAACGCATCGCGCCTTCGAGCTTGCCGGTCCTGGCGCGGTAGACGAGCCCCGCGTCGACCGCGACGCGTCGCTTCGGATCGAGGCAATACACCGCGAAATCGACGGTGGCGTCGCCGGTCTCCGCGTCGAAGTCGAGCGAGGTCTGCGCGCCCGCGAGGTCGATGTTCTTGCCCGCGCGCAGGGCCTTGATCGCGGGGTAGATGCCGCCCTGGCCGACCTCGATCGGCTCGCCGGGCGGGACGAGGCGACGCACGGCGCGCGCGAGGTTCCGGCCGGTGACGGGCTCGTCGCCGAGCGCGATGGCGGCGTACGCGACGGCGTAGAACGCGTCGTACGGGGCGCTCGTGGCGCCGTACGGCGTCACCTGCTCGGGGAAGATCTCGTTGTGGTGCACGACGAACTTCGCGAGCGCCGGGCTCACGGCGGCGTCGACGCTGAGCAGGCGGCGCGACGCGTCGGGGCGCTCTCCGATGAGCGCGAGGAAGCGGTCGGACGCGAGCGAGCCCGACATGACGTAATACGGCCGGAAGGGCAGGCGCTTCGGCCAGCGCTGCTCGAGCTCGACGAGGAAACGCGCGCCCGATCCCGCCTCGAAGACGACGTGCGGCGCGAACGCGCCGATCGCCTCGATCACGGGGCCGAACGAGCCCTCCGATTGCCCCGTGAGCCGATCCTCCACCACGAACTGGCGCAGATCGTCGCCGTTCTCGGCGGCGCTCTTGCCGTTCCAGCGCAGGACCGAGAGCAGCTTGTCCGCGTGGCTCACGCCCGACGCGTTGTCCACGCGCACGATGGCCACGCGCAGCCGCTCGCCCGGGCGCAGGAGGCCGGGGCGCTTGCGGATCTCCGGCTCGAGCACGCCCTCGAGGAACGCGGCCTTCGCGCCCGTCGACATCGTCGCGCTCGTGGTCACGCGCAGGACGAGGCGCGGATCTCCCGGCGCCTGGGCGATGTCCGTGAGCATCGAGGCGGTGTTCGAGGCGAACGCGAGTACGCCCTTCGGGAGGAAAAACGAGCTCGCGAGGTCGAGGACCTCCTTGCTGCGCGCGAAGCCGAGGACCGCGGGCACGCCGACGTCCTCGACGAGGTGCGACGCCGCGCGCTCGGCGTCCTCGGTGTCGTCGCAGAGCACGATCCCGAGCGGGCGCGGCTTTCCCCCTCCGCTCGTGGGCGGCAGCCCGCCGGTCAGGCTCGCGAAATCGCGCCGGGCGAGGTCCACGGCGCGCACGGCTTGTTGCCCGTACGACGAGCCTTTTTCCTCGTCGTGCGGGTACATCGCGCCGATCCAGATCGTGCTGTCGTTCGTGACGTCGCCCTTCTCGGCGAGCACGCTGCACTGATCGGTCTCGAGCGCGACGCAGGCGCCGCGGTCCTTGCGGCAGATGGCCTTGCCGCCCGCCTTGTCCGCGCAGTCCGCGTTCGTCGTGCACTCGCTCGTGTGTGTGGGAGGCGGCGCCATCTCGGTCGGCGCCGTGCGGCTCGATCGGGCCACGAAGAGCACGAGCAGCGTGGCGATCATGCCGAGGGCGGCCGACATCATGAGCAGCCCTCGTGCGCGGTTGGGATCCTCGGGCGGCTCGCGCGTGGGCGTCGACGACAGCGGCTCGCTGACCGTGTTCTGCGCCGCTCCCTCGATGGGCGCGGCCGCAGGCGCGAGCGAGGGCGGGCGCGGCGTGCCCTCGTTGGCAGGCGGCGCGTCGAGGACCGTCTCCACGAGGTCGGGCCGCGGCCGTGACGTGCGCGCCGACGCGGGCTGCAGCGAGATGCGGCTCGACGAAGGCATGGCGAGCGAGCTCAGCGAGCTCATGCTGCTGCGAGGCGCCATGAGGGAGAGGGCCTCGCCGTAGACCGCGGCGTGGGCCGAGCCGATCGCGTCGCGCATCTCGCGCGCGTCCTCGAACCTGTCGTGGCGCGAGTACGCGAGGGCCTCGTCGATGACGCGCGCGACCTCGCGCGGCACCTCGGGCGCGACGTCGCCGATGCGCGGGGCGGGCTTCGTCGCGGTGCTCGTGAGCAGCTCCGTCGCGCGGCTCGCGTCGTGGACGAGCCTGCCCGTGATGAGCGTGAACATCGTCGCGCCCACGGCCCAGAGGTCGGTGCGCGCGTCGATGGAGCCGCGGTCGCCGAGCGCCTGCTCGGGCGGCATGTACGCGGGCGTGCCCGCGACGCCGCCGGGGCCCTCCTCGTCGGCCACGCGCGCGATGCCGAAGTCGAGGATCTTCAGCGTGCCGTCGGACGTGAGGAACACGTTCTCGGGCTTGATGTCGCGGTGGACGATGCCCTTGTCGTGCGCGGCGGCGAGCGCGTCGCAGAGCGCGTGTCCGATGGCGAGCACGTCGCGGCAGGGGAGGTGTCCTCCCCCGCGCCTGCGCCGCTGATCGAGCGTCTCGCCTTCGAGCAGCTCCATCACGAGGAACGGGCAGCCGTCGTCGGAGACGTCGTCGTCGAGCACGCGCACGGCGCCGGGGTGCTCGATCGAGTTCGCGACGTAACCCTCGCGCACGAAGCGCTCGCGCTGCGTCACGCTCGCCGAGAGCTCGGGGTGGAGGATCTTGACGGCCACCCGGTGGCCGTTGCGATGCACGGCGAGGTAGACCGTGGCCATGCCGCCCACGCCGAGCACGCGCTCGATGCGGTATTTGTCCCGGAGCGTTCGGCCGACGCGGCGTTCGGCTTGCTCTCGGGCGGCGGAGGGGGGCATGGCGAAACGGAGGATACCCGATCAGGGAATTTCCGGAACGGGGGCTTCGCCGCAATGCGCTAAATATCGGTGAGGACAGACACGCGGGGGCTCAGGCTCGCGCCCGCCGCCAATCCCGGAACACCCGGGCCACGAACTTCCCTGCGGGTGTTTCTTGCCAGGCGCGCATCCGTGAGGTGGCCTCCGCGGGCAACGCGTCGAGCGAGCAGAGTGGTGCGCCGTACTCCGGCGGGGCCAGGACCACCGCGGCGAGGCTCGCGAAGGTGATGTCGGCCATGGTCAAGGCGTCGCCGACCAGGAAGGGGCGGCCGTCTTCGACCTTCTTGCCGATCTCCTCGAACATCCGCTCGATCTTGCCGAGGGATCGCTCGGCGCCGTCGGCCGTGATGCGCATGGCCTTGCGCATGCCGACGCGGACGACGGGGAAAAAGATCGGCAGCAGCCGCTTCTCGAGCGCCGGCGCGGGCTGCATGGCCGACAGGCGTTTCACGAGGTCGCTGTCCGGCAGCATGTAGAAGTAGACCCACCGCCGGGTGTGTGGCCCGAGGTCCTCGTCGAAGTGATCCTCGAGCGCCTCGATCTCGCGGCGCTCGACCTCGGTTTTCCCGTAGAGGTTCGCCTCGGGCGCGCGGCGGTCGGCCCACCTGGCGATGTCCGTCGAGTCGTTGATCGCGCCCTCGTCCGTGATGAGCGACGGCGCGCTGCGACGACCCCCCGCGCGGCGCACGGCGAGCGCGTGGAAGGCGGGCAGGTGGCCGGACTCGCGGTACGGGATGCCCGCGCGATCGAGCGTCCACCGAGCCTTCTCGCAGTAGTGGCTGAAGGTGATCGTGACGAGCAGAGGGGAAGACATGGCTCGTCATGTACCATGCGACGCTGGACGGATCGCTCGACTTTCCGTCTCCCGCCCTGGCGCCCTTCCACCCTTCCGTACCGGCCCCCCTCGCATTACCCTTCGCTCGCCCGCATGGCCGAGCCCGCTCCCTCCATCGCCCCGGTCGTCCGCATGGAGCACATCACCAAGCGGTTCGGCCGGGCGACCGTCCTCGACGGCGTCTCGCTGGAGCTCCGCGCCGGCGAGGTGCACGCGTTGCTCGGGGAAAATGGCGCGGGCAAGAGCACGCTGCTCAAGATCCTCGCCGGCGTGTACACGGACCACGGGGGCACGATTTTCATGGGCGGCGAGCCCGTCCGTCCCCGCTCGCCGGCGCACGCGCTTGCGCTCGGGATCGCCGTCATTCACCAGGAGCTCTCGCTCCTGCCGGCGCTCTCCATTGCGGAGAACCTCTTCGTCGAGCGGCCCCTCGGTCGATTTGGCCTCATCGATCGCGGCAAAGAGCGGGCTCGCGCGCGGGCGGTGCTCGCCGAGGTGGGCCTCGATCTCGACCCGGATCTGCTCGTCGAGCGCCTCTCGCTCCCCGAGCGCCAGCTCGTCGAGATCGCGCGGGCCCTCGGCCGCGGCGCGCGTGTGCTCATCATGGACGAGCCCACGAGCGCGCTCGCCGGCCCCGCGATTGAAAAGCTCTTCGAGCTGATTCGCGGATTGCAGGCGCGTGGCGTCGCCGTCGTGTACGTCTCGCATCGCATGGAGGAGATCGAGCGGATCGCCGACAGGCTCACTGTGCTGCGGGACGGCCGCGTCGTGGGTGCTGCGCGGGTGAGCGAGGTCCCGCTCGTGCAGGTCATCACGTGGATGCTCGGGCCTCGCGGCGCCGCGTCCGGAGCCGCGCCGGCCCCGCCATCGCCTTCCCCCCGCGCGGAGATCCTCGCGGTCGAGGCGCTCTCCGTCGATCCGGCCACCGGCGGCAGGCCGCTCGTCGACCGCGTCTCGTTTGCCGTATTCGCCGGGGAAATCGTGGGGCTCTTTGGGCTCTCCGGGGCGGGCGCGAGTGAGCTCCTGCTCGGGCTCTCCGGGGCGCTTGGTTCGGGCCGCGCGCGGGCCAAGGAAATCCGCCTGTCCGGCGTGCCCGTTCGAATGGGATCCCCGCGCGAGGCGAGGGCGCTCGGCGTCGCGTTCGTCCCTGCAGATCGCAAGACCATGGGCCTCGTCCCCGGCATGACCTCCGAGCACAATGGTACAATGGTAAAACTCCCGGCGCTCTCGCCGCTCGGGCTGCTCCGCCCCGGGCGCGAGCGGCGCGCGGCCCTCGCCATGGCGACCGACGTTGGGCTCCGGCCCGAGGCGCTCGCCATGGATGTGGCCACGCTCTCGGGCGGCAATCAGCAGAAGGTCGTGCTCGGCAAATGGCTGCTCGAAGGGCCCCGCGTGCTCCTTTGCGACGAGCCCACGCGTGGGGTCGACGTCGGCGCCAAGGCCGAGATCCACGCCCGGATCCGCGCGCTCGCCGCCTCCGGCGCGGCCGTCGTCGTCGCGGGCTCCGACGCGCGCGAGATCGCCGAGCTCGCAGATCGTGTCCTCGTGCTCCGACGAGGCCGGATCGTCGCCGAGATCGCGCGGCCCGAAGCGAGCCCGGCCGCGCTGCTCGCCCTCGCCATGGGCCACGACGAGGCGCACGCGTGATCAACAAAGAACAATCCCTCGAAGCCCCCGCGGCGCGTCCCTCCGGAAAAAATGCGCAATGGACGCGCTCCACCCTCGCGCGTGCCCTCTTCTCGCTCGCCCTCGTCCTCGCCCTCGGCGTCGTTTTCCCTGCCGAGGGCGCCTTCTTTCGCCTCGGCACCCACCAGGGCGCTTGGCGACAGGCCTCGGTCGTCGGCATCCTCGCGTGTGGCCTGCTCCCCGTCATCCTCGCGGGTGGGATCGACCTCTCCGTCGGCAGCGTCCTCGGCCTCTCGGCCGTCGTCGCGGCGAAACTCAGCATTCACGAAGGCGCCCCCGCCTGGCTCTCCGTCTTTTGCGTGCTCGCCATCGGCGCCACGTGTGGGGCCGCCTCGGGCGCGGTCGTCGCGTTTGCGCGTGTGCAGCCCTTCGTCGCCACGCTCGCGATGATGGTCTTCGCGCGGGGCCTCGCGAAGACGGCGAGCGGCGGAACCAAGGTCGCGACGGCCGTGCCCGGCCCCGACGGCGCGCTCCATTATGTCGACGTCCCGCCGCTCTTCCGCGCGCTCGACGCCCAGGTCTTCGGCGGCGACGTCGCCGCCGTCACGCTCGTCTTTCTGGCCATCGCCGTCGTCGTGGGTTTTTTTTGCGCCCGCCACAGGATCGGCCGGTACTGGTATGCCGTCGGAGGCAACGAGGAGGCTGCGCGATTGTCCGGCGTCCCGGTGCGCGCCACGAAGATCCTCGCTTACGTGATCTCCGGCCTCTGCGCGGCGGCTGCCGGCATCTGCCAGGCGGCGCAGGAGCAGCAGGGCGACCCCGAGGCGGGCGTCACGTACGAGCTCACGGCCATTGCGATGGTCGTCATCGGCGGCACGAGCCTCAAGGGCGGCCGCGGGGGGATGGGGCTCACGTTGCTCGGCATCTTGACCATTGGTTACCTCGACAAGATCCTCAGCATCAACGCCGTGCCGGAGGCGAGCCGGCTGATGCTCACGGGCGCCATCGTGATCGTCGCGGCGGTCGCCCAGAAGAACTCCTGAAGGGCGCCTGGAGGCTGCCCGGAGGTCGTCCCGACATGCTGCGAAATACGCTTGGATTCACGCGCCGCGGTTTTCTCCTCGGCCTGCTCGTCCTCGCTTGCGCCTGCAAGGGTGAATCGAAGGGCGGCGCGGCCGCGGGGGAGGGGGGCAAAGGCGGCAAGCTCGTGATCGGGATGTCGCAATGCAACCTCGGCGAGCCCTGGCGCGTGCAGATGAACGCCGACATCGCCGCCGCGGCGAAGGAGCACCCCGAGATCGAGCTGATCTTCAAGGACGCGCAGAACGACACCTTGAAGCAACGCGCGCACGTCGAGGAGCTCGTCGCGCAAAAGGTCGACGTCCTGCTCGTGAGCCCCAAGGAGGCCCAGCCGCTCACCGAGCCGGTGGGAAAGGCATTCGACGCGGGCATTCCGGTCATCGTGCTCGATCGGGCCGTGCTCGGGGAGCGGTATACGACGTTCATCGGGGCCGACAACAAGAAGATCGGGCGCGCCGCGGGGGAATGGGTGAAGAAGGTGCTCGGCGGCAAGGGCAAGGTCGTCGAGCTGAAGGGGCTCATGACCTCGACGCCGGGGCAGGATCGGAGCGCGGGGTTCCGGGAGGGGATCGCGGGCAGCGAGATCGAGATCGCGTTCGAGGCCGACATGAAATGGCTCGAGCCCGAGGCGCGCAAGGAGATGGATTCGGCGCTCGCGCGGCTGTCGAAGATCGATCTGGTGTACGCGCACAACGATCCGGGCGCGCACGGCGCATATCTCGCGGCGAGGGCGGCCGGGCGCGAGAAGGAGATGAAGTTCGTCGGGATCGACGCATTGCCCCACGAGGGGGTGAGTTACGTCGAGCAGGGGATCCTGGACGCGACGTTCCAGTATCCGACGGGCGGGCGGGAGGCGGTGGAGACGGCCCTGCGAATCCGGAAGGGCGAGGCGGTGCCGAAGCGGATCACGCTCGGGTCGCGGCGGTTCACGAAGGAGGATGGGAAGAAGGGCGGGGAGGTCATCGAATAAGTCGTTCCGATACCTCGGCCGACTTGACATGCGTCGCCTCGCTCACGTACCGTCGCTTACCGTCGCTGGTTCATGCGACGATAACGAGGTCAACCATGTCGATTCCCACGACCCCCCAGCCCCCTTATCCCACGTACACCGATGCGATCCTGCGCGAGCCGGCCAATTACGGCGTGCTCGCGCAGCTCGAAGGCACCTGGGTCAACAACAACCCGACCAAGAGCCCTGTCGGCTGGGGACTGCACACCACCTGCATGCCCTCCCCCGGCACCAACTCGGAGACCATCTTCGGCATCTTCCACTTCCTCTGCGACGACTACACGGAGGAGCTCACCTTCACCCTGGTGGACGGCGGCGTTCGCAACCGCGGCGGGACCAATGAGCAGTTCGTCGGCGCGGTCAAGTACAACCAGAGCATCCAGCGGGTCCGGGACGGGGTCGGGATCCACGAAGAAGACGGGATGTATCTGTGGCTGAATCAGATGTACAACCACCCGGCGGACGAACAATCCGTGCTGGAGGACAACGGCTACCCCGGCATCTCGATCGGCGCGGGCTCGAACGGCCCCAATTTCGTGCCGCCCTATTCCATCGCGCGGAGCGGCACGATCCCGCACGGCAACGCGATCCTGCTGACCGGGGGCTTCCAGGTCGTCAGTGACGGGAAACCCGAGTTTCCGAGTGGCCTCGCCGCGTGGCAGATCCCGTTTCTCTCGATGTCGTCGAGCATGGGCGTCTCCGAGAAGGATCCGATCGACCTCGACAAGCCGGCGCCGGACTGGGTGCATGACAAGACGCTGCCGGTGCGCGACCCCGACGGCAATCGCACCTACTTCCAGCGGATCCTGGCGGACAGCCATTACCCCTACTCGGCCCGCCCGGACCTGCGCCTGCGCGACGTGATCAAGGACCAGAACATCAAGGGGTATACCTTGATCGAGCTCTCCACCCAGCACGACGGCGGCCCGCAGGGCGGGATCTTGAATACCCCGTTCGTCCAGCGCTTCGCCCGCCCCGCCGACATGAAGCTGCGTATGTGGATCGAGACCGTGATCGAAGACGGGAAGGAGATCCTTCAACTGCAATACGAGCAGATCATCTTCTTCGAGTTCATGTTCGGCTCGAGCGGCAAGACCACCCGCTGGCCCCACATCCAGATCAACACCTTGCGCAAGAAGACCTGAGCCACGGGTAACCCCCACCTCCGCCTGGTCGGACGCGCCCGAACGCTCCTCCCGAGCCGCCCGACACGTGCCAGACGTGCACGAAGGCGCCTTCGGCGTCACCCGACGCGTGTAGAACGCGCGCGAAGGCTCGTTCGGCGCGATCCTGCACGTGTAGAGCGCGCGCGAAGGCTCGTTCGGACCCGCCCGACACGCGCCAGGCGCGCGCGAAGGCGGCTTCGGCCTCGTCTGACGCGTGTAGAACACGCGCGAAGGTCGGTTCGACGCCGCCCGACACGTGTCAGGCGCGCGCGAAGCGACCTTCGGACGCGTTCGACGCGTTCAGGTGTCGGTTTTCTTACTCTTCCGGGGCTTCCGGAACGGCTTGAAGAAGCGGTCGACCTTCTTCGGGTTCGACGCGTAGACGGCGGTGAGCTTACCTTCGAGTGTTTTGTAAGCCGTGCGCCAGGCGGCCATGAGGGCGGGCAGCGTTTTTTCGTTCAGGAAGGCGAGCTGCTTCTCGGAGATGGTGAGGTCCTCGCTGGCCGCGAGGACCTTGGCGCGGGAGGCCGAGAGCTTCGGCATCCAGGTCGTGACGAGGGGCCCGAGCTCCGGATCCGCCTGGTCCTCGACCATGGCTTCGAGCATTTGCTCGACGATCTCGGGCTCCTCCTTGCGGGGCTCGGCGGTCGTGACCTCGCGCAGGCCCTTGGGGAAATACCGGAGGTACTTCGGCGCCTCGCGATTCTTGTCCACGATCGTGAGCAGGCCGAGCTGGAAGCCCCCGATGTCGTCGTCGAGGTATTCGTCACACACGTCGAGAATGGCAGACTTCCTCTGCACCTGCTCCTCGAGGTCCTCCTGCTCGCGGAGCGCCTTCTTGAGATCGACGTGCGCCGCCTCCAGGTCCTTTTCGAGGCCCGCGGTCTTCGGATCGGCAGCGGCGCGCGAGATCGAATAGGCGCTCTTCGGCGGATAAGCTTTGGGCGAAGTGTCTTCGCCGGGCATTTCCATGGGGTATGTGCTCCTTGGAGAGGCGGCAGTCTTACCAAGGGCTCCAACGGATGGGCAAAAAAATGAGGAGCTTGCTCGTGTCGCCCCGGCGGGTTACTGGATCGACGTGAGCACGGCGGTTCTTTCCGAGTTGATGGAGGCCCTGCGTTGTCGTGGTGGGTGGTGGGCTTCGCCTCAGGACCCGGGAGCCGATCGCGCCACGGTCGAGGCCGCCTGGGGGGCGAGTGAAGATCCATTCGCGATGCTCCTCCTCCTCGCGGCCCTTCACCCGCAAAGGAACGAGCCCGTCTGCGATGCGCTCGTGGCGAGCATGTCGTTCTTCGCGCCCATGCGCGACGAAGCAGCGAAGCAAGCTCGCTGTCGTCCCGGGATGAACTACAACGGGCCCGATCGATTTCGCTTCCGGCATCTCGCGATGAAAATCCGCCAGTCCTTGTCCGAGCTTCACGCCGCGGAGCGGAAGCGCATCGAGCCGAAGCTCAGCGCAGCCATCCGGACCGTCGTCCAAGATCCCTATTGGTCCCCCTCGACCTCTCCTGCATGACTCCGAGCCTCTCCCATGAACCGTGAAGACACACCCTTCGACCTCGTTCGTCACCCCCTGAAGGTCCGCCGTTTGACCGTCGCCCGCGTCCGTGATCTCTCGCCGCGCATGCGCCGCATCACGCTCGGCGGCCCCGAGCTCGAGGGCTTCGTGTCCCTCGCGCCCGAGGACCACGTGAAGCTCTTGTTCCCCGCCGAGGGACAGTCCGAGCCCGTCTTGCCCGTCGTCGACGAGCGCGGCGAGATTCGACCGCCGCCGGGCGCGCGTCCGATCGCGCGTGATTACACCGTCCGGGCGCGGCACGTGGATACCATCGACGTCGATTTCTTGTTGCATGCGCATGGCGTCGCCTCTTCCTGGGCGGCGCGCGCGACGCCGGGGGACGTGCTCGGCCTCGCCGGGCCGCGTGGATCACGCCTGCTCCGATTGCAGCCGGCGTGGCAGCTCTTCGTCGGCGACGAGACGGCGCTGCCGGAGATGACACGTCGTATCGAGGAGACGCCGCCGGCCGTGCGCAATTTCGTGGTGGCGCTCGTGGAGGACACGAAGGATCAGGCCGCGTGGCCCGAGCTTGTCCGGGCGGGCGTGGAGACCCGCTGGGTCTATCGCGCGGACGCGGGCGGAGCCGGGGAGATAACGAAGCGGCTCGTGGATATCGTGCGCGCGGCCGAGCTACCCGAAACAGGGGAGGGTTTCGCCTGGCTCGCGGGCGAGGCCTCCGAGACCGCCGCGGTGATGCGCTTGCTCGTGCGCGAGCTCGGCTGGGCGCGCGGACGCGTGCACGCCTCGGGGCACTGGAAGCGCGGGGTCATCGCGCACGATCACCACGAGCCGCTCGGCTGACGTCGGCGCCCGGCGCTACCCGCGCTCGGCGATTGCGAGGAACGGATCCACTCACCGCATCTGCCAGCACGCCCTTGACGAGCCGCTCGCGACGCCAGTGAAATACCTTTCAGGGCGACGAGGGAGCGTGAACAGCGGGGGGTGGGAGGCGCTTCACGAGGCGATGTACGTGCGTGCCGACCTGGCTGGGCCATGGCGCCCCGTCATCCATCGCTGCACTACGGGCGACCGCCGTAGCGACCGTCTCGCGCGAAATTCGCGACGTGTCGATGCCCTTCTTGTTGTATTGTCCGAGTACACGCCGCAGCTCCTTTTCACACAGCGTGGCGGCTCGCGCATCCTCCGCGTGTGTAACGACCGCCGACGTGTCCTCGGTTTCGTGCAGGAGTAGCCAGAGCTCGAAGCACGGATTGCTACCGGCGATATCGAAGCCTTTTTGTCTGGCGCGCATCGCGAAATCAGAGAGCTCCTTGCTCCGATGGTGATCGACGTCGAAGACAGCCCAGAACTCGTCCTCGTCGAGGCACCGATCGAGCCCGCTGCGATACTCGGTCAGCCGTTCGAGCAGATGCGTGGGCGCGCCACGTCCCTCGTCGGTGGGGAGCACGATGATACGCACGCGCGATCGGTCGACGAGGTTGTTTTCCTGGAGCGCGTGGAGGTATTGAGCGGCAGCATGCGTATCTTCCGTCGCGACGACGTAGAGCTGCGCGCTGCGCGCCCCGATGGTGCGTTGAACGAGGCCCATGCGTCGGATCTTGTGGACCATCTTCAACTCCCCCTGCCGCCTTGAGAGATCAGTCGCGTGAGATTGCCGAAGAAGGGGATCGCTCCGAACCGCCCTTGCAGGTATCCATTTTCGAGATTTTTTCCGAGGTCCGCCAACTGCTCGGGATTGAAGTCCGCGAGCGAATAAAGTGTGCTGGCGCCACTGGGGTCTTTTTCGGTGAACCAGATGGAGTCGCGGCTCAAGAGGGACAGGTCGAGCAGGTTGGTGTCGTGTGTGGTGAAGATGAGCTGACTCGGCGTGGCGTCAGGGATCGCTCCCTGCGCAAGGAAACGTTCCAAGAACATACGCGTGAGGAGCGGGTGCAGGCTACGCTCCAGCTCGTCGATGACGTAACAGAAGCCGTCACGATAAATCGATGGGCCGAGATGAAGCAATCGCCTGGTACCGTCGGACTCTTCCTCCGCCGAGAAGAGAACCTGCTTCCCATCCCGATCGCGATGCGCGAACTTTATCTGTAGAAACGCGAGCACCACCGGGCCGGCGGTATGCGCCGATATCTCGTTGACCGTTTCACCACGAAGGGCGATCTGCATCGTGGTCATCGGATCGATGTCGTCCGGGTCGATGCGCTCGACGCGCAGCTCTTCGATGCCAGTGCCCGCCGCATACATCAGGGAACCCATGAACGTGCGAAAAGACTCGTCGACGTCGAGTCTGTGCCCCAGCTGTCTCGCCCGGGTCACTGGTGATATGACCATCAACTCGCGAACGCTCGAAATGAGCTGGCTGAATTCCGTCGCGTTGCGCTCGTTGGCTTCGCATAAAAAAAGCTGATTGGGTCGCGTACCCTCCGCGACGAAATTCAAGAATTGGCGTCTGTGATCACTGGAGCACAATGCGTCACCGATCTCGATGCTGGACGCGTCGGTCTCATCCGTGCTCCGCTCGAACAGTTTCGCCTCGGTGCCATCCGTGGCAACGAACAGCCACTCACTATGAACACGCCTTTCTGACACCTCGAAGCCGTACGAGTAACGTGATTTTCCTGCGCCAATCTCGAGCTCGAACCGTGAAGGAGCATTGCGACAAGCTTCGTCCAGCTTGAACGGCCTCACTCCAATCGGCTCCGCGCTCCGCGTACCCGTCAGGATCAGGCGCCTTGCGAACTCGATGGCCTTGACCAGGTTCGACTTCCCAGAAGCATTCGCTCCGTAGATCGCTGCACAGCGGAGAACTTCTCGCTCTTCTGGCCCGGCGAGCACCTGCCGAGCGTCGTGCTCGACACCTGGTGTCGCAAGCAAGCTCAGCGTCATCGGTTCTCGGAAGGACAGGAAGTTCTCGACGGCGAACTGCAGCAACATGGCGACACGGTTCCTCGTTGAAGTCTTCCCTACCACGACCATGTCTGCCAAGGCCACCCAGAAGCGCTCTTCCCTCTCGGACGTTTCATACGCCGGGCGTTCATCACGCCACGCCGTATCCCTCGAGCCCTACCCGCGCTCCGCGACCCCGATCAGCCCCGTATCGTCATTGGTCCCCGGTCCCTCTGGCAACACCTCCGCATCGAACCGCTCGCATTCGTCCAGGAACGCCTCCACCCGCCCCGCGTCCGCCAGCACGCCCTTCACGAAATCGTCCCCGCACAGATGCGCGAGCGAGCCGAGCCCCCCGGCGCGGAGCACCGTCATTCCGTGCGCCTCGAGCGTCTCCCGGAGCTCTGCGGCCAGGAACGTGCGTATCTCCGCCTCAATGGGACGACCACGCACCCTCCGCAAAAACGCCCACGCGCCGTGGGCCGCCGTCACGATCAGCGTTCGTCGCGCCACGCGACAGCTCTCGCCGAGCACGCGCGGCGCCTCCGCGCCGGACGCCGAGATCGGGCCGTCCATGTTCAGCACGAGGTCGAACGATCGATCCGCGAACATCGAGAGATCCACCGCGTTGGCCTCCACGAACCGGATGTTGCCCGCCCCGCCCGCCTTGCGGCGCGCGATGTCCAGCATGGCCGGCGAGAAATCGACGTGGACGACCTCGAACCCCCGCTGCGCGAGGGGGAGCGAGAAGGCGCCCGTACCGCCGCCGACGTCCAGGATCGTCCGCACGCCGTCGAGGCGCCGCTCGATTTCACGAATGCGCAGCGCTCGGTTGACCGAAGGCGAGCGCAGCCACGCCTCCTCCTTCTCCGCATGCGCGTCCCAGCTCCGCCTCGCCTCCTCGAAATCGAAACCCATCACCCGCCTCCTCTCGCGCTCCAGCATGCATGCGCCCTTCCTCCCGTCGAGCGGAGAGACCGAAGCAGCGGCGCGCTGGGGTCGGTCGAAGGCGTCGGGATATGTCCGCGGTGGCATGTGCCTTGCGAATGGGGAGCGCGTACGGCCCAATGGGTCGACATCCGAGGAGGAGTCAATGCACGTTTCCCCCCAGATCATGAAGTGGGTTTTGGCCGCGGCGATGCTCGCTCCGAGCGGCATCGCGTACGCGGAGGTGGCCGATCCGGTCGCTTGCGCGCTCGTCTCGCGCACCCCCGAGTCGCATACGTTCTACGGCAGCGGAGAGGAGCTCGCCAGGAAGGTGAGCGCGGCGAATCTGCCGATCCACGACCGGAGGCTTTACCTCTACACGGTCGAGACGGACAAGGGCGCCGAGCTCGTCTTCTTCGAGCGCGTGAAAGGAAAGGAGGAGCTCGAGGTGTCCCGGTGGAAAGGAGCGTCCCTCGGTGATCTGAAGGAGCAGCTCAACGCCGTGATGATGACCAACCAGGGCAAGTACTGTATCGGAAAGAAGTCGACCGATCTCATCAACACGAAGCTCGAGCTCCAGCCGGCCGGCGCACGCGCCATCCCGAGCTCCGCCGGGGATCTCGTCCGCGTCAGCGCCGAGGAGCAACGCGGCGACTTCGCGCGGGTCACGTTCTTTCTTCTCTGCTGACATCATGGCCTGAACGGCCATTCGATAGCCACCCACACCCCCGCCGAGCGGTCCCACGACCGCTCGGCTTTTTTGCATTTTGTCCACGAGCCGCGCCGCACGCGTGTTGCGTGATCACGCAAGAACACGGTCACGTGATCACGCAGGCGCGACGTTGCGTGATCACGCGAGCTTCGACCGGAGGAACTCCCCCGCGCGGGCCGTCGCCCCGATCGCCTCCGGCAGGAACGTCGGGAACGCCTGGAAGCCGTGGATCATGTGTTGCCACGCGTCGAGCACGGCCTCGCCGCCCGCGGCCTTCACCCGGTCGACGAGCCTGTGCGAATCGTCGAGCAGCACCTCGGCCGTGCCCACCTGCACGAAGAGGGGCGGCAATCCGCCGAGCTCCGCGAAGAGCGGCGAGCTCTTCGCCGGATCGTTACCCTGGAGGACGGCGCCGGCCATCAGGGCCAGGTTGCTCGGATCGACGAGGGGATCCTGCGCGCCGTTCGTCTTGCTGGACGGCCCGGAGAGGGTGAAATCGACCCACGGCGAGAGGAAGGCCGCGCAGGCAGGCAGCGGCAGGCCGGCGTCGCGCAGCGCGAGGAGCGTGGAGAGCGTGAGGCCGCCGCCCGCCGAATCGCCGGCGATTGCGACGCGGGAAGGCGCGACGCCCTGCGCGAGGAGCCACCGATACGCGGCCACGGCGTCCTCGCGGCAGGCCGGCCAGGCGTGCTCGGGCGCGAGGCGATAATCGACGGCGAGCGCGCGCGCGCCGGAGGCCTGCGCCAGCCGGAAGATCGTCTCGAGGTGTGTCTCGGGCGAGCCGATGATGTAACCGCCGCCGTGCAGGTACAGGAGCACGCGGCCCGGATCCACGCCCGGCGGCGTGATCCACGAGGCGGGCACGTCACACGCGGACGGCTCGAGGCGCGCCTCGGCAGGCGGGGGCGTGACACGCATCATCGACACGAACCAGGCGCGCATATCGGCGGGCGTGGTGCTCGTGGGGGCATTGGCTCGAAGATAGGTGATGAGCTCGGCGAGACCTTGGTTCGACATGCGGGTAGGAGACGCCCGCCCGCCGGGCTCGTCAAGCCGATGGCAGGTTCTCGCGCCGCTCGTTGCCTCGCCGCGGATCGGACGATATAGAACGCCCCGCATGGAAACGCCCTCGCCCTCGCCCCGCACCTCGCCGCCCACGCCCGCGCCTGGGCCGTCCGGCGGATCGACGGGGAAGATCCTCGTCGTCGTCATCGTGGTCGTGTCCACCGCGATCGCCGGGACCATCGTGGCGATGCGGCTCTCGGTCCGCGCGAAGATGAACGCCGCCGCCGCCTCCGCGAGCGCGTCGGCCTCCGCGAGCGCCCCGCCGTCCGCCGCCCCCGCGCCCCTGCCCTCGGCGAGCGGCGCGCCTCGCTGAGCGAGGCCGTCCTCGGTTTTTCTAGCGCTGGCGAGCCGTCCGGAGCCCGAGGGCGTGGGAGAGCGCCGCGGCGAGGGTGCCGAACGTGCGCAGGCTGCTCGTGTCGATTCCGAGCTCCACCATCGTCGTGGCGATGGCGGGCCGGATGCCGGAGACGAGGCATTCGCTGCCGAGGAGCCGCGCCGCGTGGACGAGGGAAAAGACGTGTGAGCCCGTCTCCGCGTCCATGGCGGCGACACCCGTGAGATCGAGGATCGTCACGCCGGCCGCCGATTGCACGATGGATTCGAGCAGCTTGCCCATCATCATGCCGGCGCGCCGGGCGTCGATTTGCCCGATGACGGGCAAGAGGAGGACGCCCTCGGCGACCTGCAGGATCGGCGCCGAGAGCGCGCGGACCGCCTCGTTTTGTTCATGGAGGGCCGCCTCGGCCTGGCGGCGCTCGCCCATCTCCTGCTCGAGCTGCTCGTACCTCGCCTCGAGCTCGCGCTGCGACGCCCGGAGCTCCTCTTCGAGCAGGTATCGATCGGTGACGTCCCGCGCCACGAAGTACACGCGTCCGTCGGTGGGCACGCTCGTCCAGTCGATCCACCGGTAGCTGCCGTCCTTGCACCGATATCGATTCTGGAAGTTCAGCACGACGGATCGCTCGGCCCTCGTGGTCATCTCGAGGGTCTTCGCCTGGTCGTCCGGATGCACGAAGGAGAGGAACGGAGACGCGCGGAGCTCCTCGCGCGTGTGGCCGAGGGTTTGCTCCCACGACGGCGAGAGCTCCTCGAGATAACCTTCTGCCGAGGCAATACCCAGGAGCGCGGGGGCCACCTCGAAGAGGCGTCGGTACGGATCCGCCCCGCCGCTCACGGACTCCGCCGGCCCTTCCAATCGTTTTTCTTTCACGAAGTCTCCCGCTCCCCCTTCGAATCCCCCAAACCTCGGATGCTAGGGCGCCGCTCGAAGCGCTGTCAAGGCGCGCGGGCGGATGCGGGCGAAGAGATATCGGCATGCCGGGAGAACATGGCTCCCGGGTAGTCTCCCCGCGTGCGCGTGATTCGTTTTCCTCGCCCCGGCCGGCGGGCGGGTGTACCCTTCCGCGCAGCATCATGTCCTCCACGCGTCGCGCGATCGTCATCGGCACCGGCACGGGCGGGCTCGCGTCCGCGGCGTTCCTCGCCAGGGACGGCTTCGACGTGCTCGCCCTCGACGCGAGCGCCGAGATCGGCGGCTACCTCGCGCCCTTCTCGCGGGACGGATTCGTCTTCGACCAGGGGCTGCACTACGTCGGCGCCTGCCGCCCCGGTCAGCTCGTCCACGAGCTGCTCGAGGCCCTCGGCGTCGACGCGGCCGAGCTCTTCCACGAGCTCGATCCGGACGCATTCGACCTCTACCGATTTCCCGACCTCGATATCCGGGTTTGCCGCCCCCTCGCCGCCTACCGCGAGCGCCTCACCGCGCTTTTTCCGGGCGAAACGAGGGGCTTGCGCCATTTCTTCGGGCTGCTCGACGGCGCGGCGCGGATGCACGAGGCGCTCGCCCGGAACATCCTCGGCCGGCCCGTCCTCTCCGATCTGGTCGCGCTCACGGGCGTGCCTGCGCTCTTGCAATGGAGCCAGCGGCCGTTGCGCGAGCTCATCGAGCAGAGCGTGACGGATCCGCGCCTGCGCGCGGTGCTCGGCGGCCAGTCCGGCGCGTGGGCCCTGCCGCCTTCGCGCGTGGTCGCGCTCGCGGCGCTGCTCTACATGGCCCATTTCAGCGACGGCGCGTTTTTCCCGCGCGGCGGCGGCGGGGGCCTGCGCGACGCGCTCGCGGGCGCGGCCGAGGCGAAGGGCGCGCGGTTCCGGACGCGGGCCCTCGTCGAGCATATCGAGGCCGAGCGCGGGCGCGTGACCGGCGTCGTGCTCGCGGGGGGCGAGCGGATCGAGGCCGACGTCGTGGTCTCGGCCATCGATCCCACGATCACGCTGGGCAGGCTGGTCTCCGCGGCCGAACTCCCGACCTCGCTCCGGCGCAAGGCGGCGGTGATCGAGCCGTCGATGGCGATGTTCCAGCTCGGGCTCGGCCTGCGCGGCGACGCGCGCGCGCGCGGGCTCTCGGCGCAGAACGTGTGGCTCTACCCGTCCTACGACGTCGAGGAGGGGTTCTCCGCGCGATTCACGGGGAAGCTCCCGGCGCGGCCGATGCTGTTCGTCTCGCCAACCTCGATCAAGGACCCGAGCGGCGCGCTCGCGCCGGAGGGCAGCTCGTCGCTGGTCGTGCTCACGTACGTGCCCCACGCCAAGTTCCGCAAATGGCAATCGCTGCCCGAGGCCGAGCGAGGGCCCGCCCACGCGGCGTATCGCGACGAGATCACGCGGTGGATGCTGGAGGAGCTCGATACGCGTTACCCCGGGCTCGTGGGCGACGTGGTCGTGAAGGCGTGCGGCACGCCGCTCACGGCCGCGGATCGGACGCGCAACGCGGCGGGCGCGCCGTTCGGCCCGGCGATGACGCTCTCGCAATGGGGACCCAAGGGGTTCCGCACGCGCACGCCCGTCACGGGCCTCTTCCTCGCGGGCTCGGGCGTATTCGGCGGCGGCGTGGCGCCGTGCCTGCTGTCGGGGCTCGCCGCGGCGATGATGGCCAAGCTCTCGCCGCGGTGACATGGATCATTGACGCGGCGGATCGTCGCGGGTATTCGTCCGTATGGGGGCATCAACCGTACGGGGGAGGCGATCCGATGGGAGAACGGGACGGGGATCTGGCGCGAGAGGTCGAGCGACTGCGTTCGCGGGTGGGTGAGCTCGAGGAGCAACTGCAGGCGTTCGTGAAGCACACGCCCACCGCGACGGCGCTCTTCGATACGAACGTACGTTACCTGGTGGCCAGCGAGGCCTGGCTCTCGGATCTCCGCGTCGAGGTCCGAGACGTCCTCGGTCGGAGCCATTACGACGTTTTCCCCGAGATCACCGAGCGGTGGAAGGAGATCCACCAGCGTTGCCTCGCCGGCGCGACCGAGTCGTCCGAGGAGGACCCATTCCCGCGCGCCGACGGGAGCGTCGATTGGTTGCGGTGGAAGGTCATGCCGTGGCGCACCGGCGCCGGTGAGATCGGCGGGCTCTTCATGTTCACGGAGGTCATCACCGAGCGCAAGCGCCTGAAGGACGCGCTCGAGGCGCAAGCCGCCGCGATCCGGGAGCTCTCGACGCCGATCGTGCCGATCCGCGACGACGTGCTGGTGATGCCGCTCGTCGGGGCGCTGACCCCGGAGCGGACGGTCCAGATCATGGAGAACCTGCTCGGTCGAATCGTGTCGGCGCAGGCGCGTGTCGCCATCATCGACGTCACGGGCGTGCCGCTCGTCGATAGCCACGCGGCGAATTCGCTGCTCCAGATCGCGAAGGCGGTGCAGCTCCTCGGCGCGGGCGTGGTCCTGACCGGGATCCGGCCCGAGGTCGCCCAGTCGCTCGTGAGCGAGGACGTCGACATGAAAGACATCGTCACGCGGCGCGATTTGCAGGGCGGCGTCGCCTGGGCGATGCGCGGACGGACCTGAGATCGGGCCGAGCCCGACCGACTTTCTGAGAATTCTCTCAGGACCACCTCAGGATCTCTCCCGGGGCCCGGCGCTAGGTTGGGCGCATGAGCTCCTGGCTCGCACTCCCGATCGTCGCCAATGTCGCGCTCGCGGGCTCGCCGCCGCCGAAGGTGGTCTCGTTCGACGAGGCCATCGGCCTTTCCGTCACCACGCCGGACGTGCGCGGCGCCGAGCGGGCGGTGGAGGCAAAACACGCGCTCGGCAGCCGTATCTCGTCGATGACGGAGAACCCGCAGCTCTACGTGCAGCCGGGGTTCCGCGTCCTGCCGACGCCGAACCAGGGGGTCGAGCTCCAGGCGAGCGTGACGCAATCGTGGAACCTCGCGGGGTTGTCCTCGGCCCGCAAGGCCGCGGCGCGGGTCGAGGAACAGGAGCTCTCGGCCGGGGCGCGCGCGCTCGCGCTCACGCAGCGGCTCGAGGCGGCGCGGGCGTGGATCGACCTCTGGGCCGCCGCGCGCGTGCTCGACGTGGCCACGCGCGAGGCCGCGCTCGCCGGGCAGTTCTCGCGGCTCGTGGAGAAGGCGGCCCAGGCCTCGGCGGCGACGAAGGCGGACACGGCCGACGCGCGCGCCTACCACGCCGAGGCGCGGCTCGGCGTCATCGGGGCCGAGGGCGAGGTGTTCGAGCGCGGGCTCACGCTCTCGCGGGCGCTCGCCGCGGGCCCGGATCCACTCGCCGCGCGTGGAGATCTGCCGGCGCCCACGTTGCCCGCGAGGCCGAGCCTGCGCGAGGCGGTGCGCCGCGCGGCGACGCTGCCGTCGGTGCAGCAGAAGGCGCTCGCCGCCCGGGTCGAGCGCGCGCGGGAGGCCGAGGAGAAGGCCGCGCGCGGGACGTCGCTCTCGCTCGGCGTGTTCGTGCAGCGCGATTCGCCCGGGGGATTCGTGGGGTTCGGCGCCGTCGGCCTCACGCTGCCGGCGTTCGATCGGGGCGAGCGCGAGCGCAGCGTGATGGCCGCGCGCGCGGCGCAGCTCGAGGGCGAGTCGAAGCGCGAAGCGGCGAACGCGGCCGCGGATCTCGCGATGGCGATCCACGAGGTGGAGCACACGCAGGACGTCGTGGACACGCTCGCCGGGGCGATCGTGCCGGCGCTGTCGGAGGGGCTCGCGGCGCGGGTGAAGATTTTCGAGGCGGGCGAGGGGACGATCCTCGAGGTGATCACGGCGCGGAGGAGCGTCGCGGCCGCGCAGAGCCGGCTCGAGCGGGCGCGCGCGGCGAACGCGTGGGCGCGGGTGAAGTTGTGGCTCTGGCTCTCGGCCCTCGAGGACGGGAAGAAGCAGGAGAAGGCGCGATGAGGGCGCGCGTGGCGTGGATGTTCGTGGCGGCGACGCTCGCCGCGTGCTCGCGCCCCGAGGAGGCGCCGCAGGCGGCGGCCCTCGACGTGGGCCCGAAGAGCGCAGAGACGCCGTGGGTGAAGGCGCGCGCGCCGGGCGGGTTGTCGTTGCTCGAAGCGCCGGCCGAGCTCGTGCCGCCCTCGGGGGCGCGGGGCGCGGTGATGCCGCCGTTCTCGGCGCGGATCACGAAGGTGCACGTCGAGCACGGCGCGGGCGTGGAGGAGGGCGCGGCGATCGCGACCGTGGTGATGCCGGAGCTCGCGCGCGCGGCGGGCGCGTACGTGGCGGCGGGCACGCGGCTCGCGGCGCAGGGCAAACGCAAGGCGCAGCTCGAGGCGCTCCGCAAGGAGGGGCTCACGAAGCTCGCGGAGATCGCCGAGGTCGAGGGCCTGCTGGCCGACGCGACCGCCGAGCAGCAGATCGCGCTCTCGACGCTGAAGATCGCCGGGCTCGGGCCGAAGGACGCCTCCGCGCTCGTGGCCTCGGGCGGGAAGGTGACGCTGAAGAGCCCGGTCGCCGGGGTGGTGACCGAGATCGACGCGGCGATCGGGGAGACACGCGAGCCGACGGGCGCGCCGATCGCGCGTATCGAGGGCGGCGGCGCGGCGCGGGTGGAGGCGCGGTTCTCGCAGCGGCCGCCGCCGGGCGCGAGGTTCGTCTTCGTGGGTCCGCTCGGACAAACCACGGCGCTCACGCTGCTGCGCGAGGCGCCGAGCACGAGCGGGCGCGACGGGACGGTGGCCGCGTGGTTCGAGCCCGCGGAGGTGATCGCCTTGCCGCATGGAACGCTGGGGAAGGTGCGCGTCACGCCGGATCCCGCGGGGAGCGCGGTGGCCATCCCCGCGGCGGCCGTGACGCTGAAGGACGGCGTGGCCGTGGTGTTCTCGCGAAAGACGGGGGCGCCGCTGCCCGTGAAGGTGCTCGCGAGCTCCGGGGCCGACGCGCTCGTCGAAGGGGATCTGCGCCCCGGGGACGAGGTGGCCGCGGACGCGTCGCGCGTGTTGCCCACGCCCGGAGGAGACGTCGATTGATCGAGGCTCTCGTCAGGCTGTCGATCCGCCGTCGTGTCGTCGTCGTGGCGTTGACGTTCGTCCTCGCGATCGTGGGGGCGTTGCTCGGCCGGAGGATCGAGCTCGACGCGCTGCCGGACATCACGAACAACCAGGTGCTCGTGTTGACGAGCGCGCCCGGTCGGACGCCCGAGGAGGTCGAGCGTCTGGTCACGCGGCCCATCGAGCTCGCGCTCGGCGGCCTGCCGGGGCTCGAGGAGCACCGGAGTTTGTCGCGCTACGGGATCTCGTCGGTGACGGTGGTCTTCGACGACGCGGTGGATCCCTACCTCGCGCGGCAGATGGTCTCGGAGCGTATCGGGGCCGTCGCGGGCTCGTTGCCGCCCGGCGTGGGCGCGCCCGAGCTCGGGCCGGTGACGGGCGGGCTCGGGGAGATTTTTCATTTCACGTTGAGCTCGCCGTCGCGATCACTCGCGGAGCTGCAGGAGCTCACGACGACCCGCGTGGCGCCGCTGCTGCGTTCGGTGCCGGGCGTCGTGGAGGTGAACGCCTGGGGCGGCGAGCGGCGCACGATCGAGGTCGTGGCCGAT
This sequence comes from Polyangium spumosum, assembly GCF_009649845.1. Classification (NCBI taxonomy): domain Bacteria; kingdom Pseudomonadati; phylum Myxococcota; order Polyangiales; family Polyangiaceae; genus Polyangium; species Polyangium spumosum. Next base: position 806,992 of record NZ_WJIE01000001.1, on the reverse strand, counting down.
CCGGCGCGGCTCTCGCAGCGGCAGATCACGCTGGGCGCGCTGCGCGAGGCGCTCGAACGATCGACGGGCAGCGCGCCCGGGGCGAGCTTGCCGCTCGGGCGAGGGCAAGCGCTGCTGCGCGCCGTCTCGCGGCCGAAGGATCCCTCCGAGCTCGGGCACGCGATCGTGTCGCCGCTCGATCAGGAGGGGCGCGCCGTGCGTGTCTCCGACGTGGCGGAGCTACGCGTGGGCGCGTCGCCGAGGATCGGCGCGGCGACGGCCGACGGCCGCGGCGAGGTCGTTTACGTGATGGTGCAGATGCTCCGGGGCGACAACGCGCTCGACGTGATGGAACGGCTGCACGCGCGTTTGCCCGCGGTGCGCGCGGCGCTGCCGGAGGACGTCTCGGTCCGCGTCGTGTACGACCGGAGCCACCTCGTCGGGGCCACGCTGCGCACGGTGGGCAAGAGCTTGCTCGAAGGAGGCTTGCTCGTCTGCGTGGTGCTCTTCGCGATGCTCGGGAGCCTGCGCGCGGGGCTGCTCGTGGCCTCGGCGATCCCGCTCTCGATGCTCGGCGCGCTCTCGGGCATGGTGGCGCTCGGGATCCCGGGCAACCTGATGAGCCTCGGCGCCATCGATTTTGGCCTCGTCGTGGACGGGGCCGTGGTGATGGTCGAGCACGTCTTCCACGCCTCGCACCAGAAGGACGTGCCGGAGCGTGGTCCCGAGCGGATCTCGTGGGTGAGCCGCGTGTGCGCCGAGGTCGCGAGGCCGGTGTTTTTCTCGGTGCTGATCATCCTCATCGTGTACCTGCCCGTGCTCACGATGACGGGCGTCGACGGCAAGATGTTCCGGCCGATGGCGCTGACCGTGGTGTTCGCGCTCTCCACGTCGCTCCTCCTGTCGCTCACGTACGTGCCCGCGGCGATGAGCCTCGTGCTCCGCAAGAAGGACGTGCCGGCGCGGGATCCGTGGCTCGTGCGGGGGATCGACCGGATCTACGGGCCCACGCTTTCGTTCGTGGTCAAACGACCCCGGCTCGTGGTCGCGAGCGCGCTCTCGCTGTTCGCGCTGGGGTTCGTGCTCTTCGTGCGCGCGGGCAGCGAGCTCGCGCCGCAGCTCGACGAGGGCGACCTCGTGGTGCAGACGACGCGCGCCCCCGACATCAGCCTGGAGACCGCGGTGATCGAGGCGGGCAAGCTCGAAGCGGCCGTGCGTGCGGTGCCCGAGGTGCAGCAGGTCGTCTCGCGCGTGGGCAGCCCCGCGGTGGCGACGGACATCATGGGGCTCGAGCAAGCGGACGTGTTCATCACGCTCGCGCCGCGGGACACGTGGCGGCCGGGGCTCGAGCGCGAGGCGCTGATCGAGGAGATCCAGCGCGCGATCGACGCGGCCTCGCCGGGCGCGGATCCCTCGTTCACGCAGCCGATCCAGATGCGGTTCAACGAGCTGCTCGGCGGCGCGGTCTCGGACGTGGCGGTGAGCATCTACGGGGCGGATCTCACCACGCTGCGCGCGCTCGCGGAGAAGGTCGCGGCCGAGATCGAGGCCGAGCCGGGCGCGGCCGACGTGAAGGTGCTCGCGCCGCCGGACGTCTCGCTCATCGAGGTCGAGCCGAAGGCGCTCGAAGCGTCCCAGGTGGGCCTCGGCGTGGGCGAGGTGATGGACGCGGTGCAGGCGGTGAAGAACGGGATCGAGGTCGGCGAGACGTACGACGGTCCGCTGCGGATCCCGGTGGTGCTGCGGGTCGGGGGCGTCTCGGGCGCGTTCGACCTGCCGAGCCTGAGCTTGCCCACGCCGGCCGGCGGGCTCGTGCCGCTCGCGCGTGTCGCGAGGGTCGAGACCTTGCCGACGCCGGGCCTCGTGAGCCGCAAGGACGGCGAGCGTCGCATCGTGGTGGGCTTCAACGTGCGCGGCGCGGATCTCGGCGATCTCGTGGCGCGGGCGCGGGCGCGCGTGGAGCGCGCCGTCCCTGCGCCGCGCGGGTATCGGCTCGTCTGGGGCGGGCAATACGAGACGTTCCAGGAGGCGTCGCGGCGGCTGCTCCTGGTCGTGCCGGCCGCGGTGCTGCTCATCCTGGGCGTGCTCTTCGCGGCGTTCCGCAAGGTGAAGCCCACGCTCGTGATCTTCACGAACGTGCCGTTCGCCTGCGTGGGCGGGATGGTGGCGCTCACGATTCGCGACATGCCGGTGTCGATCTCCGCGGCCGTGGGGTTCATCGCGCTCTCGGGCGTGGCGGTGCTGAACGGCGTGGTCTTGCTCTCGCGCGTGCTCGCGAACGAGGCGGCGGGTTTGACCCCGGCGGAGGCGGCGGAGGACGCGGCGCGGTCGCGGGCGCGGCCGGTGCTCATGACGGCGCTCGTGGCGGCGCTCGGGTTCGTGCCGATGATGCTCGCGCGGGGCGTGGGCTCGGAGGTGCAGCGGCCGCTCGCGACCGTGGTCGTGGGCGGGCTCGTGACCTCGACGCTCTTGACGTTGCTCATCGTGCCGAGCTTGTACGGCTGGCTCGGCAAGGGCCGGCGCGGGACGAACGCCGCGCCTCCGCCGCCGGACGGCCCGTCCGGCGCTACGATGGCGTCGTGAAGCTCTTCGTGGTGGAGGACGAGGCCAAGATGGCGCGCCTGCTCGAGCGCGGCCTGCGCGAGGAGGGGCATCAGGTGGACCTCGCCGAGAGCGGCACCGAGGCGCTCGAGCAGGGCCTCGGGGTCGCCTACGACGTGATCATCCTGGACTGGTCGTTGCCCGGGATGGATGGCGTCTCGCTCCTGCGGCGGTGGCGGGAGCGCGGGCTCCGGACGCCGGTCCTGCTCCTGACGGCGCGCGGGACGGTGGGCGAGCGCGTGACGGGCCTGCGGGCCGGCGCGGACGATTACCTGGTCAAACCGTTCGATTTCGAGGAGCTCGTGGCGCGCCTCGAGGCCCTGCACCGGAGAGGCGCGGGGCACGAGGCGCTCACGCGGCTCGGGCCGATCACGCTCGACGCGCGGCGCCGGGTGATCGGGCGGGACGGGGCCGAGGAGAGCCTGACGGCGCGGGAGTTCGCGCTCCTGTCGGAGCTCGCGGGGCACGCGGGGGAGGCGCTCACGCGGACGGAGCTGCTCGGCACGGTGTGGGGGACGGGGTTCGACGGGGCGCCAAACGTGGTGGACGTGTACGTGGGGTATTTGCGGGGCAAGCTGCGCAGCGTCTCGGGGGACGCCGTGACGATCCAGGCCGTGCGGGGCGTGGGGTATCGGCTGGTCGTGGCGCGGCCGCCGCGGGGCGAAGCGTGAGGGTCCGGGCGCGGCTCGTCCTTTTTGGCGCGGCCTTGCCGTCGCTCGTGATGGTGCTCGCGGTGGTCGTGGCGGGCGTGGTGTTCCGCGGGAGCTTGCTCGGCGCGCTGGATCGAGCGCTGCTCGCGCAGGCGGCGGTGGAGAGCGTGAGCCTCTTCGACGGGCCGACGGGGGTGCCGCATTTGCACCTCGGCAAATCGCCGCTCGCCGACGACGTGCGCTCCTTCGTGCCGATGGCGGGGCTCTACGACGGGGCGGGCAAGCTCGTCTCGTATTTCCCGGAGAATGGCTGGATCCCCGATCCACCCGCGAAGGACGTCGGCGCGGAGGGGCCGCATCTCGCCACGCATCTGTCCTCGGACGGGCGGTGGGTGCGGTCGCTCGTGGTCGCGGTCCGCGCGCCCTGGGGCGAGCCGTACGTGCTGACGCTGGAGAGCTCGCTCGCGGAGATCGACGCGACGATGCGGCTCTACTGGCAAGCGACGCTGGGGCTCGTGGCGGCGGCGGCGGCGCTCCTGTTTTTCTTGCAATGGGCGCAGGCGGGCCGGATGAGCCGGCGCATCGGCGACATGACGGCGCAACTGCCGGAGCTCCGGGGCGGCGCGCTCTCGTGGAGCTTGCCGCCGGATCCGACGGGCGACGAGATCGCCGATCTGCGCGTCGCGCTGGCGGAGGCCATGGAGCGGCTGCGGGTGGCGCGGGACGCGCAGGAGCGGCTCATCGCGAATGCGGCGCACGAGCTCCGGACGCCGCTCGGATTGATGCGGACCGAGATGGACCTCGCCTTGCGCAAGGAGCGGAGCGCCGAGGAGCTCCGGGCGGCGCTCGCGGAGGCGCGCGGGGAGGTGACGCGCCTGTCGAACCTGGCCGCGCGGCTGCTCGACCTCGCGGCGCTCGGCAAGGTGACGTGGGAGGCGAAGGCGGGTGACCTCGCGGCGCTCGTGCGGGAGGCGGCGGAGGCGTGTGAAGCGGAGGCGGAGGCGCGGGGCGTGACGATCTCGCTCTCCTTGCCGGACGAGGCGCCGGCCGCGTTCGAGGCGCAGACGGCGCGGCAGGCGATCGACAACCTGCTGTCGAACGCAATGGCGCACGCGCCGCGGGGGACGATGATCGTGGTGGGGATCGAGGCGGCGGACGAGGTGTGGTGTATCTCGGTGGAGGACGCTGGCGAGGGGGTCCGCGCCGAGGAGGCCGAGCAGCTCTTCGAGCCATTTTTCCGGGGAGCGAAGGCGAAGCGAGGGCAGGGGGCGGGGCTCGGTCTGTCGATCGTGCGGGAAATCGCGCGGAGGCACGGGGGCAGGGTGTACCTCGGGGCCAAGCAAGGGCGAGGGGCGCGGTTCGTCCTGGAGATGCCTCGAACGGTGTAATGCAGCGCGGCGGCTCGCGTCTTCAGGGCTGTGAGCGGCGAAGAGGGCCGCCCGAACCAGGGAGAGACGCCATGAAAGAAACCTTGCTCCAGGTCGACGGGATGAGCTGCCCGTCCTGCATCCGCCACATCAACGACGCGCTCCGCGGGATCGACGGCGTCGAGGAGGTCGACGTGAAGCTCGGCGAGGGCACGGTCGTCGTGAAGCACGATCCGTCGAGCGCGCCGATGAGCGCCCTCGTCGCGGCGCTGCGCGACGCCGGTTACGAGGCGCGCCCGAACGCCGCCTGAAACGCTGCAATCGCCGATGTGCCCGCCCGGCGCTCGAGACGTCCGGGCGGGCTCGCGCTGGCGCCGCGGCCTCTACCCGGATCCCACCGTGAACCTCATGGTCGCCTGGGGACCATGATGGAGGAGCGCGAGACGAGTCGACGACGCTTGATCGGCGCCCTTCTCTTGCTGGGCGTGCTCGTCGGCCTGACCGCCTCGGGGGCGGCCCACGCGATGGTGACGGAGGCCATCGCCGTGCTCACGGGCATGCTCGCGCGCCACCCGATCGCGGCGATCGGGTTCTTCGTCCTGCTCGCGGCGGCCTCCGCGATGCTCACCTTTTTCTCGAGCACCGTCCTCATCCCCGTGGCCCTCCACGCCTGGGGCGCCCCGGCGACCTTCGTGCTCCTGTGGCTCGGATGGCTCGCCGGCGGCGTCATTGCGTATGGGGTCGGCCGCGGCGCTTTTGGCCCGCTGCTCGGGCGGGTCGTGCCGCGCCAGCGCATCGCCGCCTACGAGCGCCGGCTCTCGGCCGACACGCCGATCTGGGTCGTCCTTTTGCTCCAGCTCGCGCTCCCGTCCGAGCTCCCGGGGTATTTGCTCGGCACGCTCCGGTATCGCTTCGCTCGTTACCTGGTGGTGGTCGGCGTCGGGGAGCTGCCGTTCGCCCTCGGGAGCGTGTTCCTCGGCGAGAGTTTTTTGCGTGGTGATACGGTGACGCTCGTCGTGGTGGGGCTTACGGGGCTCGTCCTGATTGGTCTTGCAGCGTCGGTCTTGCGCCGTCGGCTCAAAGCGCCGTGATCAGCCGCAGGACCCTTCGCCGCAGCTCATCTGCGCGCCGTGTTTTTTCGCGGCCGTCGTGGTCGCGGCGGGGGCGGGGGCGGGCTCCTCGGCAGGCGGAGCCGCGGTCGCGGTCACGGGCGAAGGCGCGGGCGCTGCGGTGGCCACCTTCGCGGCGGGCGGCGCCGTGGTGGCGCGAGGCGCAGCGGCCGGCGGGGCCGCCGCGGTTGCCTTCGGCGGAGCTGCGGGGGGCGGGGCCGCCGCGCTCGTGGCGGGCTCCACGGCTGCGGGCATTGCCTTCGCCGGGGGCGGGCTCGCGGCGGGGACCTCGGCCACCGGCTTCACCTCCGCGCCGCCCGGCTCGGCCGGAGACGTTGCGCAACCCGCGATCATCACTCCGGCCCCGAGGGCGGCGAGCGTCTCGTAAATGCTCTTCGTGTTCATGGCAAAAGCTCCTTCCTCGATGGCGCAGGCTCAACCGAATCTCGCGTCCGGATCGATACCATCCGCCTTCATCGCCGCCGCGTCCGCGCGATCGGCCACGGTCCCCTTCGGGTGCTGGTACCAGCCCTTGGGATCCGCGGTATCGGGGTTGTCGCGGACCTTCAGGATCGTGAACATCCCGCCCATGTCGATCGAGCTGAACGGGCCGGCTCCGCCGCCCATGGGGATCGAGTTCTTCGGCACGGGCATGCCCATCTCGGCCATCTCGCCCATGCCGGTTTGTCCCATCGTCATGTAACCGGGCAGGAGGCTCTGCACCTTGGGGTCGATCTTCCGCGCGTCGGCGCCCACCATGACGGGCATCCCGTGGCCCATCTGGTTCATCACGTGGTGGGTCATGTGGCAATGGAAGGCCCAGTCGCCGAGCTCGTCGGGGACGAACTCGATGACCCGCGTGCTGCCGACGGGCACGAGCACGGTCGTATCCGGGCGACGCGCCGAGACCGGGATCTCGCCGCCGTCGGTCCACGTCGTCTCGAAGGTGAGCCCGTGGAAATGGATCGGGTGGTGATCCATCGCCGAGAGGTTGCCGAAACGGATCCGCACGCGCTCGCCGCGTCCCACGACGAGCGGCTCCGTGCCGGGGAACGCCTTCGAATTGAAGGTCAGCACGTTGAAATCGGTCATCTCGTTCGGATCCGGCCGCCGCGAGCCCGGCGTGATCTTCCACTCGTGTGTCATCAGCACGAAATCCCGATCCACCGGCGGGCCCTTCGGCCGCCTCGGGTGCACCACGATCATCCCCATCATCCCGAGCGCCATCTGCGTCATCTCGTCGAAATGGGGGTGATACATGTACGTCCCGGGGTGGCGGAAGGTGAACTCGTAAACGAACGTCTCCCCGGGCTTGATCGGGCGCTGGTTCAAGCCCGACACGCCGTCCATCCCGTTCGGCAGGATCACGCCGTGCCAGTGCACGGTCGTGGGCTCGGGCAGCTTGTTCGTCACGTAAAACCGCACGTGATCCCCCTCGACGACCTCGATCGTGGGCCCGATCGTCCTGCCGTTGTAGCCCCAGCAATCCCCCTCGAGCCCCGGCGCGAAGGTGTGCTTCACGGGCATGGCGACGAGGTGGCCGATCTTCAGGCCGCCCTTCTCCTTCAGGGGCAACGTCACGCCGTTCGGCGTGACGACCGCGGGCTGGCCGCCCGGGAAGACGGCGCGCTTCGGCGAGGGGCGCGAGGGCGCGGCGCCCGGTTTGGTTTCCTGGCCGAACACGTCTCCGGCGAGCAAGGCGCTGCCCGCGGCGACTCCGAACTGAACGAATTTACGGCGGTCCATGGGGTTTCTCACCTGCAATCAGTGGCCGGCCTCGGCGCTGCCGCCGCCGGAAGGGGTGTTCGAGGGCGCCGCGCCGGCGGGGCCGAGGGCGAGGCCGCGGTGGCGGCCGGCGAGGATCTGATCGAGGGCCGCGCGCGCATTCCAGTAATCGAGCAGCGTCTCGACGTAGGTGATGCCCGTCTGCGTGACCTGGCGCTGGCTCTCGAGGACCTGAAAGACGCTGACCTGCATGGCGTTGTATTGCAGCAGCGTCTCGGCGAGGGCCTTTTCGCGCGCCGGCAGGACGGCCTCGCGGTAATGACGAGCGCGCCGCCCCGCGGATTCGACGCGGTTCAGCGCCGATCGCACCGTCGCGCGTAGCGACGTGGCGGTCGCCAGGTACCGCTCGCGCTGGGCGCCGAACTCCGAACGGGCGCTCAGGACCGTGCCCTGGTTGCGATCGAAGATGGGCAAACCCACCGTCACGTGGCCGCCGATCTCCCACGCGAACCCGTCCCGCTCGCCGTGGAACCCGCCCGAGACGTGGGGCAGGGTGCCCTCGGTCTGCGCGAGCCCGGCGCGCTTCGAGGCGACACGCATACGCGCCTCGAGCTCCTGGAGCTCGAAGCTCGCCGCGACGGCGCGCTGCTCGACACGCTCGGGCGCGACCTCCTCGGCCGGCGGATCTGGCAGCGGCGCCTCGACCGTCCAGTCGGTCTGCTCGCCGGACAAACCCAAGGCGACGTTCAGGTCTTCCCGGGCGTCGAGCAGGCGGTTCTCCGCCTCGGCGACGTCGATCCGCGCCGACTCCACCGCCGCCCGCTGCGTGGCGAGGTCGACGTCGGGCAGGTTGCCCACGCGGTGCAGCTCCTCGGCGGCGGCATAACCGGCCTGGAACGCCTTCAGCGCGCGGACGCGCAGGTCGAGCTCCTGCCGCCGGGCCTGGACCGTGTAAAACGTGGTGCGGGCGCCGTACGCCGTATCGAGCACCCGGCCCGCCACGCGTAGCCGCTCGGCCGCGAGCTCCGCCTCGGCGACGCCCTTGCGGAGCGGCAGGATCAGGAGCCCGGTGAGGTTGTATTCGATCCCGATGTCGAGCTGGAGCGGCTGCGCGGGATCGTTCGGGCGCCGGACGCCGAAGTCGATCTCGGGGTTCGGCGGCAAGCCGGCCTGAACGAACCGACCGCGGGCGATACCGATCTCGTAAAAGGCCGCCCGCAGGTCGCGGTTCTGCGCGAGCGCGATACGCACGGCGCCGTCCGCGTCGAGCGGCTTCGACAGGAGCTTCGGCACCTCGGCCGCGGTCTTCTCCCAGTCTTTTTCGTCCTGCGGCACGGACGCCGCGAGATCGCGCCGGTTTCGCGCCGCGAAGATGTCGTTCACCTCGCCCACGTGCTGGGGTAGCGTCGCGCTCGCGCAGCCGGCGGACAGGCCCAGGACGAGCGTGAGCGCGGAGAACGAAAAAAAGGACCTCGTCGTCATGGCAGGTTCCACCGGGTCAATGGTTGTGGCCGCTGTGGCCGCTGTGGCCGCTGTGGCCGCTGTGGCCGTCGTGGTTTCCGTGGCCCGCGTGATTGCCATGATCGTGCCCGCCGTGCGGGTGCCCGCCGCCGCCCGGCGCCGCCTCCTGCGACTCCGGCAGCACGCAGGGTTTTCCCGGCGCGCAGACGCTCGCCTCGGTCGGACGCGAGGCCACGAGGACGGTCGCCACGGGGGGGCGGGGCGCCGGCGGCGCCGCGAGAGACGCGGGCGAATCGGGCTGGAAGGCCGAGGGCACCTCCGGCCCGCTGCAAGCGGACGCGAAGAGCAGGGCGAAGAGGCCCAAGCTGGACGGGATCGTGGACTTCAAGGTGGTTCCTCCGCGAGCGGATCGGCCGAGCCGCCGGGGCGCGGGCCCTCGGCTCGACCTCCTGCCCTGCCGACGCACGGGGGCGCAGGCCATTACAGTCGTCTGTGTGGGCTCGGTTCGCCACGGGGCCCGGTCGTGATCGATCGGCCCCGCGCGGCCGGCCGACATCGCGTAAAGTCCCCCGCATGAGTTCGCCCGCCTCCGAGCCCGAGATCCACCACCGCACCCTCGACGTCGGCGAGGTCCGCCTGCACATCGCCGAGGCCGGCAGCGGCCCGCTCGTCATCCTCCTGCACGGGTTCCCCGAGTTCTGGTATGCGTGGCGCCGTATCCTCCCGGCGCTCGCGCAGAAGGGGTTTCACGTCGTCGCCCCCGACATGCGGGGGTATGGCCGTTCCGACAAACCCGCCGGCGTTGATGCCTACGGCACCCGCCACCTCGCCGGGGACATCGCCGGGCTCGTGCGCGCGCTGGGCGAGCCGCGGGCCTCCGTCGTCGGGCACGACTGGGGCGCGGGCGTCGCGTGGTGCTTCGCCATGGCCCATCCGGAGCTCCTCGCGCGGCTCTGCGTGATCAATGGCCCGCACCCCGCGCGCCTCCTCCGGGACGGGATCCGCTCGCCGCGGCAGCTCGCGCGGAGCTGGTACATGTTCGCCTTCCAGCTCCCCGCGTTGCCCGAGCGCCTGCTCGGCCACGACGACTACGCCGGGATGCTCGAGGCGCTCCGGAAGGAGGTCCGCGGGCCGAACGTGCCGAGCGCCGAGGACCTCGAGCGTTATCGCGAGGCCTTCGCGGAGCCGGGCGCGCTCACGGCCATGATCAACTATTATCGCGCCGCCGTTCGCCGGAGAGACCAGGTCCGGACGCGCCGCATCGACGCCCCCACGCTCGTGCTCTGGGGCGACGAGGACCGTTACCTCGGCCGCGAGTTCGCCGATCCGGGCAGCGACCTCGTGCCGGACGTGCGTATCCAGCACGTCCCGGGCGCCACCCACTGGATCCACCACGAGCGCCCCGAGCTCGTGACCGCCGAGATCGCGGCGTTTCTCCAGAACGACGGCGCTTGATCAGGCCGCCTCGGTCGCCCTCGCCGACCCGAACGGCAACGTCACCGTGAACGTGGCGCCCTCGCCCGGCGCGCTGAGGACGGCGATCGTCCCGCCGAGCGCCTCCACGATGGCCCGGACGATGTGCAGGCCGAGCCCGAGCCCGCCATAACTCCGCTCCGGCACGGCCCGCTCGAAGCGCCCGAAGATACGCTCCTGGTCCTCGACCCGGATCCCGATGCCCTGGTCCTTCACGGTGAGGGTCGCGGTCCGCTCGTGCACCACGATCTCGATGCAGATGGGCTTTCCAGGGCCGTATTTCAGCGCGTTCGAGAGCAAGTTGTCCACCACCTGCTCGACGCGTAGCCTGTCCCAGAGGCCCTTCGCCGAGGCTGGCGCGTGGATCACGAGCGGCGAGCCCACCCGCGCGGCGTCGAGCGCGAACCGCTGGCACACGTCGCGCACGACCTCGACGAGGTCCACCTCCTCGTGCACCACCGAGAGCTTCCCCGCCTGGATCCGCGTCGCGTCGAGCAGGTCCGTCGTGAGATCCGTCAGGCGCCTCAATTGCCGCTTGGCCACGTCGACCACGCCCTTGACCGTCTGCACGTAAGGCGAATCGGGCTGCTTCGTGGTCGCGCGCTCCAGGGACTCGAGCCGGAGCAGCAGCGGGGTGAGGGGCGTCTTCAGCTCGTGGGAGGCGATCGAGAGGAAATCGTCGCGGGCGCGCACCGCGTCCCGCAAGAGGACGACGAGGCGCGCATTCTCGTAGAGCGGCCAGGTGATGTTCGCGACCTCCCGGCAGAGCTTCACCTCGTCGTCCGCCCATCGCCGCGGCGTCGCCGTGTAGGCCGAGAGGTACGCGACCCACGCGCCATTACGGAAGATGGGGGCCATGAGGATCGCCGCGACGCCGTATTTGCCATGAACGCGCTCGTAATCGTCCCGCATCCGCGGGTCCGTGGCCGTATCGTTCACGACGATCACGTGCCCCTCGTGGATCTCGGCGAGCGTCCGGCCCCAGACGTCGAGGGGAAAACGCCAGATGTCCCGGGGCGTCGTGCCATAAGCGTATCCCGGGACGTGCACGACCTCCTGGGCGGCCTGATCCACGAGCACGAGCCCCGCGCCGTCCACGCCGAGCCGCTCTCCGAGCCGCGACACCGCGCGCCCCGCGAGCGCCGCGGGATCGTCGAGGTGCAGGAGCTCGGCTTGCAGGGCGAGCAAGAACTCGCGGCGCTCCTCGAAGCGCTTTTTTTCGGTGATGTCGGTCGAGATGCCCGCCACCAGGCAGGGGCCTCCGTCGGGCGCGGGCAGAGGGAATTTGATGGAGAGGTACGTGTGGGGGCCGTCCGGCAAGAGGAGGATCTCTTCGGTCTCCAGCGGGGCGCCGCGTTCGCGTACGACCGCGTCGTTGGCGGCGAAGACGTCGGCCGTCTCGCGCGACAGGAAGTTGCGCTCGTGTTTGCCGAGCATCACCTCCCGGGGCCTGCCATAAGCGCGCTCGGCGTGCCGGCTGATGAGCAGCAGGCGGCCCTCCGCGTCCTTGATGTAAATGGCCGCGGGCGCGTGATCGACGATGGCCTGGAACTGCGCCTGGTTCTGCCGGAGCGCCTCGGCGAGCGCCTGGGCCCGGTCGCGCTCGGCGGTCGCTTGCGCCCGCGCGACCGAGAGGACGGCTCGCTCCACGCGCTCTTCCTCGATCCGCGCGACGACCGCCGCGGCGAGGAACGCGATCGCGTGCGACGCGACGACCGTGAGGAGCACGTAGACGGAGAAGGAAAACGGGAGGCTGTAGAGGCTCGCGGCGCTCCCGAGGCGCAAGGCGACGGCGAGCGCGAGCGGCAAGCACGTCGCCACGAGCAGGAGCTTGCGCAAGAGGACGCCGCTCGATCCGCCTCGCAGGAGCGCCGCCATGACGCCCCGCTCGGGCGTGAGGGTGATCGCGGAGAGCGCGAGCAGCAGCACCGCGACGGCGCTGGGGATGGCCATGCCGAGGATGCGGGTGACGCCGAAGAGCACGATGACGCCATAGAGGTGCCCCATGAGCGCCAGGAGCGAGAGCAACCCCCCGACGGTCGCGAGGGGCTGCGTCCACGCGCGTGCCCGCGGCGATGGCCGTGAAGCGGTGAGCAAGGCGCTCGCCGTGAAGCTCGCGACCAGCGCCGTGTACAGCGACATCCGGCCGGGGAAGGGGTCGGGCGTGTGGCGGTGGACCGCGTCCGGGAAGAGCAGGTCGTCGACGAGGTCGATCCCCATCGCGTATTCGGCGAGGATGACGAGGGTCAGGCCGAGCGACGCGGCGGCGAAGGCGCGGCCCGCGAAGGCCCGCCCGCCGCTTTGCTGCCGCGGATCCGGGCGCGCGCAGAGCACCGCGAGCCCCTGGAGGAGGAGCGTCACGGCGGACATGGGCATCATGGGGGGATAAGGCGTCTTCCAGCCGCACAAGCCCGGGATGTCGAGCGCCCAGCCGAGGAGCGTGCAGCCGGTGACGACCAGGACCGCGGCGCCGAAGAGCAGGGGCAGGCGCGCGACCGAGCGGGAAAGGGAGGCGGGGCGCGCCCGAGCCTCTGCGGAGCCATGCAGGTGAAGCTGTCGAGCTTGATCGGACTCCCACGCCATTTCGTACAATTTACAATATCAACGGCAAACGTCAGCGAGGTTCTGCGGATCGGGCCTTGCGCGTGTCGCCGGCAGGGCGCGCCCGTCCCCCGCCGCGGACGTTTCACGATGTTGCGCCCCCTGAAACACGCGCGTCGCAGCGGCGCTGCGTCGCGCGAAAGGATCGAGTCGTTTCGCGGGTGTACGCGGTGGCATGGCGCCTGCAACGAGGCGCCCTCGAGAGGAATCCAGCGTCATGCAAGGCTTCACGCCTCTGCCCGCCCTCCTGGGCGGCATGCTCATTGGTCTGTCTGCTTCGGTGCTCTTGCTCTGGAATGGTCGAATCGCCGGGATCAGCGGTATGGTCGCGGGGATCGTCCTGCCGGGGTCGAGCGAGCGCTCCGAGCGATTGCTCTTCCTGCTGGGGATGCTCGGCGGCGGCGGCGTGCTGCTCGCGCTGCGGCCGGAGAGCTTCCCGCCGGCGGGCAGCATCCCGATCTCGTTCGCGGTGGCCGCCGGGCTCCTCGTCGGGTTCGGGACCCGGCTCGGTAATGGTTGCACGAGCGGGCACGGCGTCTGCGGGCTCTCGCGCCTGTCGGCCCGCTCGCTCGTCGCGACGTTGACGTTCATGGCCACGGGCATCCTCACGGTCTTCTTGGCCCGCACGTTTGGGGGAGGTCTGCGATGAACCTCGGACATCAACGACGCGGCGCCGCGCTCCTCTCCGGGCTGCTCTTCGGCGCGGGGCTCGCGCTCTCGGGCATGACGTTGCCCGCGAAGGTGATCGGGTTCCTCGACATCACGGGCGACTGGGACCCGAGCCTGGCGTTCGTGATGATGGGCGCCATCCTCGTGCACTTCTTCGCGGTCCGGCTCGCCCGGAGGCGCCCCGAGCCCGTGCTCGGCGGGGGCTTTCAGCTCCCGAAGAAGAAGGACCTCGACACGCGCCTCGTCGTGGGCGCGGCGATCTTCGGGGTCGGCTGGGGCCTCGCGGGGATTTGCCCCGGGCCCGGCCTCGTGAACTTGCTCGCGGGGGACCTGGGCGCCGTGGCGTTCGTGGCGGCGATGGTCGTGGGAATGGGGGCGCAGCACCTGCTCGTCGAGGCGCGTGCGGGGAAGCCGGCGCCTTCGCCGGGCGGCGTGAAGGCTACTTCCTAGCGGCCTTCATCACCTCGCCGATCTTCTTGCCGAGCTCGTCGAGCTGCTTCTTGTAGTCGTCCATCTGCGCCTGGTGCTTGTCCGCGCGGGCCTTGGCGTCGTCCTCTTTGGCCTTGTCCTTGGCCTTGACCGCCTCCTCGGCCTCCTTCGCCGCGGCCTCCTTCTGCAGGCGCTCGTTCTCCATGAGCCGGCCGAGGGCGATGCGCTTGTTCGTGTAGGTGCCGGGGTCCTCGGGCTTGATCGTGATCACCTTGTCGTAGAGCTCGATCGCCTTCTTGAGCTCATCGGCGACGATCGGGGCCTTCATGTCGCGGGCGCCGCCCCGGCGCGCGGCGAACTCGGCGAGCCACGCGAGGGCCATGCTGTCGTTCGGGTTCAGCTTGATGGCCTCGTTGTAGCTCCGCTCGGCGTTCGCCGTGTCGTTCTTCTCCATGTAGACGCTGCCGAGGTTCGCGTAGACCTCGGCCTTCTTGGCCGCGTCGGGCTTGAAGTCGAGCGTCTTCAGGATGGCCTCCTCGGCCTTCGCGAGGTCGCCGGCTTGCTTGTGGCTGACGGCCTTCTTCTCCCAGACCTTCTCCTGCTTGGGATCGGCCTCGAGCGACTTGCCGTACTCCTCGGCCGCCTTGGCGAAATCACCCGCGGCGAGCGCCTCGTCGCCCGCCTTGAGGTGCGTGACGGCGGGGCCCTTCGGCTCCTCCTTGCAGGCCGGAGCCCCTGCGAGCGCGAGCGTGAAGGCGAACCACAGGACCTTGGTGCGAATCTTCATAGGTGACCCCTCGGGGCGAACGAATGCCCGAACACGTTCGCTACACCTCGCGCGAGCCGCCCACAAGAGGTTTTTCGAGGGGACCGCTCAGGTGATGCGCGCGAGCATTTCGACCCAACGCGTCGCCCGCACCTCGCCGCCCTCACGCGCCGCCACGAATTCCGTCCGCGCCCCTTCGCCGTCGCCCTGGAAGAGGCGCACCAGGCCCGAAACCCATCGCTCTTCCGCGGTCGTCGCGTCGGCGGCGCGTAACCAAGGAGGGCCCCACGCGGGCGTGTTCTCCCAGAACCCGGTCGCGGTGATCGCGGGATCTTTCTCCCAGACCTCGACGCGGGGCAGGTCCCTCCAGATCGCGTGGCAAAGGATCTGAAAGCCCATGAAAGGGAGAAAGTCCGACTTGCCGCGGAGCGCGAGGAGCTGCTTGCCGAATGCGGCGTCGAGCCCCCGCGCGCGCGCCGCGAGGATCTTCACCTCCGAGACGGCGAGGTTTTCGGGCAAGAACCCGTTCACGTACGCGAGCATGCGCGGATACTCCTCGCGGCTCATGACGAAGCGCGCGACGCCGACGAGCGGCATGAGCCGCGCCGGATGCGAGAGGGCCCGATCCACGCGACGCGCGACCTCGAGGAGCTGCTCGGCCATGGCGTACTGGACGAACTCGAGCACGTACCCGCCGTACCCCTGATCGAGGCAGATGCCAGCCTCGGGATACCGCGAGACGGCCGTGATCTCGCCCGCGGCGCCGGTCTCGGCGACGATCCCCTTGGCGAGCGTGATGCAGTCGAAGACATGGTTCTGCTCGACCTCGGGCATCCAGGCCCAGAACTCGGGCCGGACGTACGAGCTGCCCACACCCGAAGCCGCAGCGAGATCCGTCAGGTTGTTGTCCTGCTCGCCCGTGGCGTACTTGTAGGAAAAACCGTCGGTCCCGCAGATGTAACGGCCCATGAGGCGCTCCTCGTTCGAGGTGCAACGAATATCGAGGGGGGAAGGGGACGTCAAGGAGGGGGCGCGCGCGCGCCCCGGGGGGGGCGCGCGGGCGGCGCGAAGGGCGGCGGGGGGGCCGGAAGGGTAGGGGGGCGGGGCGT